>JAVEYG010000014.1:0-96678 GCA_034003625.1 Prolixibacteraceae bacterium
ATCGACTATCAAGTAATGAAATTTTGTAGACCTGTTATATCCATTTGCCTGAGTTGTTTATGTCGCAAAAATTATATTTTTGTACAATTTGATTTTCAAAACTGTACAATTTGATTTTGGCCGATTAAATAAGCATATTCTCCACTAATAAAGTGAGAAAATAATGAAAATGCAATACAAGATATGCATTTCCCCTCCGGTATAAAGTATAAAATAACGAGCATTTTAGTTGACCTGTGAGACAATATTTCGTAACTTTATTAATCATCAAAAGAGAATTATTCTCATTTACCAAATACGATATCTCATTATGTTGTAATATTCAAATCATT
Source organism: Prolixibacteraceae bacterium (assembly GCA_034003625.1). GTDB lineage: Bacteria > Bacteroidota > Bacteroidia > Bacteroidales > Prolixibacteraceae > GWE2-42-39. The sequence goes on from JAVEYG010000014.1 coordinate 333, forward strand.
AATACCTAAACTATGGAAAATCAGAACGAAAACATGAGCAAATGCCCGGTTACAGGAACTACCGGAAAACATGGGGCCGGGGGGGGCGGAACAAAAAACCAGGATTGGTGGCCAAACCAGTTAAAATTAAATATACTTCGGCAGCATTCATCCTTATCACATCCGATGGATAAAGATTTTAACTATGCAGAAGAATTTAAGAGCCTCGATTACAAAGCGCTGAAAAAAGACCTGCAAAAATTAATGACGGATTCGCAAGACTGGTGGCCTGCTGATTTTGGACATTATGGCCCGTTGTTTATCCGGATGGCATGGCATAGCGCAGGAACCTACCGTATAGGCGATGGCCGGGGTGGTGCAGGTGCCGGCCAGCAACGCTTTGCCCCACTAAACAGTTGGCCTGACAATGCCAACCTCGACAAAGCACGAAGGTTGCTTTGGCCTGTTAAACAGAAATATGGGGAAAAAATATCCTGGGCCGACCTTATGATCCTTGCCGGCAATGTTGCATTGGAATCAATGGGATTTAAAACCTTTGGTTTTGCAGGTGGACGTGAAGACGTTTGGGAACCGGAAGAAGATGTGTATTGGGGAACAGAAACGGAATGGCTGGGAAACGATCACAGGGATATGGATACAGGTAAAATGGATAATCCACTTGCAGCCATTCAAATGGGATTAATCTATGTTAATCCAGAAGGTCCGGGGGGTAATCCTGATCCGGTTGCAGCGGCAAAAGATATTCGCAACACCTTTGCCCGTATGGCCATGAACGATGAAGAAACGGTTGCACTTATTGCCGGAGGCCATACATTCGGGAAATGTCATGGTGCAGGAGATGCTGCCCATGTGGGACCGGAGCCCGAAGCTGCACCCATGGAAGAACAAGGCCTTGGCTGGAAGAATTCGTTTGGAACCGGAAAAGGAAGAGATACGATAACAAGCGGCCTGGAAGTGATATGGACCCAAACCCCTGCCAAATGGAGTTATTATTTCTTCGACAACCTGTTTAAATACGAATGGGAACTAACCAAAAGTCCGGCAGGAGCTTATCAATGGGTTGCAACAAATGCAGGTAAAGAAATGCCCGATGCCCATGATCCGTCAAAAAAACATCGTCCAACAATGCTAACCACAGACCTGTCGCTTCGTTTCGACCCTGAATATGAAAAAATATCACGGCACTTTTATGAAAACCCACTTGAATTTGCCGATGCCTTTGCCCGTGCATGGTTTAAGTTAACGCATCGCGACATGGGGCCAAAATCCCGTTATTTAGGACCGGAAGTGCCTGCTGAAGACCTGTTATGGCAAGACCCGATCCCGGCTGTTAACCATGCCCTGATCGAAGAAAAGGATATTACTGATTTAAAGGAAAAAGTTTTAAATTCAGGCTTAACCGTTTCTCAACTGGTATCAACAGCATGGGCTTCTGCTTCTACTTTCAGAGGTTCCGATAAACGAGGTGGAGCAAATGGTGCACGCATCCGCCTGGCCCCACAAAAAGGCTGGGAAGTAAATAACCCAGACCAATTAAACAAAGTATTGAAAACCTTAGAAGGTATCCGGAAAGAATTCAACAATGCACAATCAAACGATAAAAAAGTCTCACTTGCCGACCTTATTGTTTTGGCCGGTTGTGCAGGTGTTGAAAAAGCTGCCAGGGACGCCGGGCTCAATATTACCGTACCGTTTACCCCGGGGCGGATGGATGCGTTACAGGAACAAACCGATAGTGAATCTTTTGCTGTTTTGGAACCGTTAGCCGATGGATTCAGAAATTATTTGAAAAGGAAATTCACCATGTCAACAGAAGACCTATTGGTGGATAAAGCCCAGTTGCTGACCTTAACCGCTCCCGAAATGACCGTCCTCGTGGGAGGGATGCGTGTTCTGAATACAAACTACGATGGTTCTAAACACGGAGTATTTACCGATCGTCCGGAAGTATTGACTAATGATTTCTTTGTAAACCTGCTGGATATGAACACAGCCTGGATGCCTGATCCTGACTCAAAAGAATGTTTTAAAGGGCACGACCGAAGAACAGGTGAGATAAAATGGACAGGAACAAGGGCCGACTTAATCTTTGGCTCAAACTCTGAACTCAGGGCTATCGCTGAGGTTTATGCCAGTTCTGATGCCGGGGAAAAATTTGTTAAAGATTTCATTGCAGCATGGAATAAAGTAATGAACCTTGACCGGTTTGATTTGCGATAATTCGTTAGTTGATCAAATAAAATCAAAAAGGATGTAAGCCCTCCATGATTTCATTGACACATATCAATGAATATCATGGAGCTTACTTTAACCAAATTGAAACAAACAGGAAAAGCACATGAACCTCCCGGTTGAAGACATCCGAAATAAATTATCAGAGAAAGGACTAAAGGTCACCCCCCAGCGATTGGCAATCCTTGATGCCATTTACAGGTTGGGAAACCACCCTGCTGCTGACAATATCATAGAATATATCAGGCAAAATAACCCCAATATTGCTTCCGGTACTGTTTATAAAGTGCTTGATACCCTAATTGAAAACAAACTTGTAAAAAAAGTTACTACGGATAAAGATGTAATGCGATATGATGGGGTTATGGAGAATCATCATCACTTGTACTGTTCAGAAAGTGATTTAATTGAAGATTATGTAGATGAAGAATTGGACAATCTGCTTAAGAATTACTTCAAAGACCGAAAAATTGAAGGTTTTCATATTCATGAATTTGTCCTTCAAATCAAAGGAACATTCGATACTTGTTGAAGTCATTTAAGTTTTACAGAAAAAAAACTGATAAACAACAGAAAACAATGTCTCCCGATCATCTGTAAAAATTTTTCCCTATCGTTGTTTTTTTGCCTTATTTCAAACAAACTTATTTTACTAACTTGCAGCGTGCAAAAAAAATCGTATGGAGCAGCTGTTTTGGTCAAAAAACCTGTTTGGCAACAAACTCTCGATCATGCGGAAACAGGAGCCGGTCGGGAACATTATCTGGGAAAACTTTTTCAGCGCCCGGGCACAGGCTGTTTTCAACGGGCGCCGTTTCACCCTGAACCGCGAGTTTTTTCTATCAAAACTCGAAATTTATGATGCGGGTAACCAAATCCTGCTGGGCAGTGTCATGGTCAACCTGTTCAACCCGAAAAGCGATGTCATTATAAACGGGAAACGTTTCGAACTCGAAATAAAAAACTTCTGGCAATCCCGCTGGTCGTGGAAATTCAACGGGGCAGAAATCATTACCTACCAAAGCAACGAACTAATGAGCCACGACAAAGGGGTAATTGAACTATATACCTCATGCAATGAAGAAGTTGAGATATTGCTCCTGATGGGCTTGTTCGTCCGTAACCAGTTCCTGCTTTTTATGATGTTCCTCCTTGTTCTTTTCCTGATCGTCATCATTTGACCAGCCGATCCAACCAATACAAAGTCCCGAAAGGCCCCTTGGTACCTGTATGCATTTTCCCATTAAAAACTATTCCCACTCAATGGTTGCCGGCGGTTTCGAACTAATGTCGTACACCACACGGTTGATGCCTTTCACCTTGTTAATGATTTCGTTCGACATTTTGGCCAGAAAATCATACGGAAGATGTACCCAATCGGCAGTCATCCCGTCAGTAGAGGCCACGGCACGAAGGGCTACCACATTTTCGTAAGTGCGTTCGTCGCCCATTACGCCTACCGACTGAACCGGCAACAACATCACCCCAGCCTGCCATACTTTGTTGTACAACCCCCATTCTTTCAGCCCATTTACAAAAATAGAATCAGCTTCCTGAAGGATACGTACTTTCTCGGGCGTAATATCGCTCAGGATACGGATTCCCAATCCGGGCCCCGGGAACGGATGGCGTCCGAGCAATTCCGGTTTTATGCCCAGCGCCCGGCCAACTCTGCGAACTTCATCTTTAAACAAAAGTTTCAGGGGTTCGACCACTTTCAACTTCATTTTTTCGGGAAGGCCCCCCACGTTATGGTGCGATTTGATAGTGGCCGACGGGCCATTCACCGAAACCGATTCAATCACATCGGGATAAATCGTCCCTTGTCCGAGCCATTTTACATCCTGTATTTTGTGCGCCTCTTCATCGAACACCTCGATAAAGTTGCGGCCTATGATTTTTCGTTTTTTCTCGGGATCAACAACCCCGGCCAGATCGTTCCAGAATTTCTGTTTCGCGTCAACCCCGATTACATTCAGGCCCATATCCTTGTACGAGTCGAGCACATTCTGGAACTCATTTTTCCGCAACAGCCCATTGTCAACGAAAATGCAGGTCAGGTTATTCCCGATGGCACGGTTCAGCAACACTCCGGCAACCGACGAATCGACACCGCCCGACAAACCCAGTACCACCTTGTCGTTGCCCAGTTTTTCCTTTAACCCGCGCACCGTTGCTTCAATAAACGAATCGGGGGTCCAGTCCTGTTTGCAGCCGCAAATATTGACCACAAAATTGGTAAGCAGTTGTTTTCCTTCAGTGGTATGGTATACTTCCGGGTGGAACTGGATAGCCCAGGTAAGTTCGCCTTCAATTTTATAGGCGGCATTTTTTACATCGGCTGTGCTGGCAATTATTTTGTAGCTGGCAGGCATTCTTTCAATGGTATCGCCGTGCGACATCCACACCTGCGTATTCAGGCTAACGCCTTTAAAAAGTTCGTTCGACTGGTCAACAAAACCTAGGTTGGCCCGGCCATATTCGCGCGAGTTGGAAGCCATTACTTCGCCTCCGTAAAAATGCGACAGGTATTGTGCCCCGTAGCAAACGCCTAATAGTGGCAATTTCCCTTTAATAGCCGACAAATCGGGTCTCGGGGCATTGGCATCGCGAACAGAGAAAGGGCTTCCCGACAGTACCACCCCTTTTACGGTCTCATCAATTTCAGGAAAATGGTTGAACGGATGTATCTCGCAATACACATTTAACTCTCTTATTTTACGGCCAATAAGTTGTGTGTATTGGGAACCGAAATCGAGTATAAGAATTTTTTCCTGCATGGGCTTTATAATTGATGAATTCGTATTGATGACTGACGATTTTTATAATGGCGCAAAGATAAATAAAAAATGGAAGCACTTCCGGTTCAAACCATGTCTGTGCAGGAAGGTAAAATTTTGATAAGATTGGGATATTGGTTACGCTGCGGAAATATACTCCGGAATTTGGTCACCCCGGCTGATAACCCGATTTTCTGAAAATTTCCTGATGGTTTTGGTCTTGCATTAGCTGGGGCAAGCCCACTTCCGGGTTCTTTTTCATATATGCCCTGACGATTTGCCAGCCTAACCAAACCCCTGTCCTCCCGGGCGATTCGTTGGTGAAGGAATTAGTAAACGGGCCATCGTCGATATAGCGTTTTACGTCCATTCGCCGACTCGAAAACAACAATTTGTGTTCGATCAGGAAAGCCCACATCCCCGGTTCATTTTCAATACAAAAGTCCAACTGTTTTTTCGTGTAGCCGATCTTCAGGCTGTCGTGCAGCGAAGGCAGCATGGCATCTAAGAAATACATCAGTTTACCCTGGTAAATGATATTGCTGAGCAGGTTGGAAGAATTATCGTTCTTGGGAAATTCGGTAACCGCCCAGGCCATCATAGTCTCAGGGACAATATTTTCGGGGTTCATGCGACGGCGCCTGTATTCGGGCAACCCAAGCTGCAAATAATACAGGCAATCTTTGCCCAGAAACTTATCAAGACTGATGCCAATCAACTGGTCGTCTGTCACAATAGACTGGTTAAAACCCGAAACACAATTCACAATCCGGGGAACTTCCTTCACCGGGAAATAATATTTATAGTGTTTGAATGCTTTTTCAAGGCCGGACTGTAACTTTCCCGGATCAATTTTTTCGGCAACCAGTTTGTTTAGCTTTACAATCAGCGTATCAGTGGTAAATCTTTCGATGTTATCAATAAAATCTTCCTCTTCCGGTCCGCCAATCCGGATCATTTTCCGGGTGAAGATTTCAAAGAATACCCCGTATTTATTTTTCAGGAAATCGATTTTTGCAGGATCGACCGGTGAACTGGCCAAATCCTTTTCAAAATGATCGATCTTCAGGTCCAGTACAATATCCGACACGTCAACTTTCAACGGATTGCGGGAACATGAAATTCCAAACAGCAACAATAAAACAAAAGCAATGTGTTTTTTCATCTCAGGTTTAATTCCTATTTTATTACTCTTCTTTGTACAGTGCAAAGATATTTTTATTGCCTAATTAAAATTATTATTCGAGATTTGCATTATACAAAAATAACCGGCTTTGACGTTTATTTCGTAACAATTAAAATTCAGAAAATGAAACGAATACTTTTAGCCGTCCTGGGAATGTTTGTTTCTTCCATTCTTCAGGCACAGTCTGGCATCGAACTTTCGTTTACAGGAAGCCCTTCGCTGAACTGGATGCGTTCGGATGCCAAAGAAATTGAAAAAGGACAAGCCGTTTTAGGATACGATTTCGGAATAAATATCGATTTCAGCATTGCCCAAAACGAGCGTTACTCGGTCAGTTCGGGAATCTTCATCACCAATACCGGCGGGCAGCTTGAATTCCACACCCCGGAACAATTCCGTTTCGCTGGTGAATACCTTGAACCTTCCACTAAAGTAAAATACTATTTGCGTTACCTCGAAGTGCCAGCCCTCATCAAAATGGAAACCAGCCAGTTTCACCGCACCACTTACTGGGGTCAATTTGGTTTGTCGGGCATGATCAACATTGGGGCAAAAGGCACCAGCAACGACGAAGTTCTTGATAAAACCAATATCAACGACGAGGTGAATATGTTCAACCTGGGACTGAACGTAGGCCTCGGCATGGAGTTTGACCTGGGAGGCAACAATGCCATCACTACCGGATTGGTATTTAAAAATGGCTTTCTTGATGTAACCAGTAATGCCGATATTTCGGATAAAACCATCATGAATTCGCTGGTATTGAAACTGGGAATTGTTTTTTAGATGGATCATTTTTTTTATCAATCCACCGGCAACGTTCTGTTTCTGCAAAAATCACAGCCTGCGGGTTTTCCCGGATGAAGCTCCGTCGGCAAAACAGGAAATACGCAAACGGTTAAGCTCTTTTTTTTGAAGATATTATACTTTTACAGGCAGATTCAGAAAATAAAGACAGATGGCGGGCTGCCCGCAGATATTTATAAATTAGCGTTTTGTATGAAGATTGCACTGGCACAACTAAACTACCACATCGGAAATTTTGAAAGCAACACAGAAAAAATAATCCGTCATATCCACCGGGCAAAAGAAGAAGGTGCCGATCTGGCAATATTCTCCGAACTGTCGGTAACCGGTTACTACCCTCACGATCTGCTGGAGCGAAAAGAATTTATCGCCCGGGCCGGAGAGGCGGTCCAGCAGATTGCTGCACACTGTCAGGGTATTGCAGCCATTGTCGGTGCGCCGGTAATCAACCAGGGTAGCAGGGGAAAGAAACTGTACAACTCAGCCCTTTTCCTGAACAATGGCAAAGTGGACAGCGTACACCACAAATCACTCTTGCCAACCTACGATATTTTTGACGAATATCGTCATTTTGAACCCAACAAAGAGTTTTCACTGGTAGAATACAAAGGCCGGAAACTGGCGATTACCGTTTGTGAAGATTTGTGGGAAGAACAGGAAATCCAGAACGAATTTGGCAAAGAAAAACTATACCAGGTTTCCCCGCTGAAAGAGCTTGCAAAGCTGGGACCCGACCTGGTGATCAATATTTCAGCATCGCCATTCTCGTACAACCAGGAAGGGGCGCGCAAGAAAATACTGGTAAAAAACGCGGTACGCTACAATCTGCCCATCGTTTATGTGAACCAGGTTGGGGCACAAACCGAAATTATTTTCGACGGCGGTTCCTGTTATATGGACCGGGATGGAAATATTCCGGTGCAAATGAAATATTTCGGAGAAGATTTTCATGTGATCGACACCGGGAACATTATTCCGCTTCGGCAAGAACCTGCCGACACCATTGAAAAAATATACAGGGCGCTTGTTCTGGGAATCCGCGATTATTTTCAGAAAACAGGGTTCCGGAAAGCCACGCTGGGTCTTTCCGGCGGCATCGACTCGGCCCTAACGCTGGTATTGGCTGTTGAAGCACTGGGCAAAGAAAATGTACGGGTGTTGCTGATGCCCTCTAAATTTTCGTCGGACCATAGTGTAAACGATGCCATCTTCTTAGCAGAGAATCTTGGTGTTCAGTACGATATCCTCAGCATACAGGATGCCGTTGATGCGTTTCAAAAGAGCCTCACGCCTGTTTTTTGTGATTTGCCGCACGATGTGACGGAAGAAAATATACAGGCACGCGCCCGTGGAATTTTTGTGATGGCCCTGTCCAATAAATTCGGGCACATTTTGCTGAATACTTCCAATAAAAGCGAATGTGCCGTCGGTTACGGAACGCTTTACGGCGACATGAACGGCGGCCTTTCGGTATTAGGCGATGTATATAAGACCGATGTGTTCAGGATGTCGCGATGGGTTAACCGCAACGGAGAAATCATTCCAGAGAATACGATCCTGAAACCGCCGTCAGCCGAACTTCGTCCCAACCAGAAAGATAGCGATTCGCTTCCCGATTACAACATACTCGACCAAATCCTGTTCAATTACATCGAGATGAACCAGTCGCCATCTGAAATTATCGATAAAGGGTTCGATGAGGCTACGGTTCTCCGGACGATACGCATGGTCAATACAAATGAATATAAACGTTTCCAGGCGCCCCCTATCCTCAGGGTCAGCTCAAAAGCGTTTGGGTTCGGGCGAAAAATGCCTTTGGTGGCAATATACGATTGATGTATATCTCTCACCCGTAAAACTCAATGACCGACAGGGCAGGCAACCTGTTCATGCCATGCCAGCCATATCCTTATTTGAAAAGACGAATTCTTCCATGCCGAAAAGGGGAGAATGAACCTCATGTTGAAATATGTCGGGGAATGATTTTGTTTTTCACAAATTTATTTACCTTTGATGCTGCAAAACATGTAAATGAGAATTTATGTTGAGTCACGAAATGGGGATCAAGGAAATTCTTGACAATCCAAAATCAATATTTAACCTTCTGACCCCCGAAGAAAAAGAGGAGCTGCAAAGCAATATCTCACTTACCAATTATAAAAAAAATGAATTCATTTTCAAAGAAGGCGATAAACCCACCGGCTTTCTTTTCCTGGTTGACGGGAAAGTGAAAATTTTCAAGGAAGGGGTTGGTGGCAGGGAGCAAATCATACGAATGACAAAACCATTGGGCATGATTGGTTATCGCGCCCTCCTTGCCGGAGAATTACACATTGCATCGGCAGTAACCTTAGAGGATTCGATTGTTGCGTATATCAGCGCCGAGATACTTTACACCCGCCTGCTCCGAAATTCCGATTTTGCAGAAAAAATCATCCGTAAACTGGCAAAAGAACTGGGGTTTTCCAACCTTCGTACAGTTACCCTCACCCAGAAACATATCCGGGGGCGCCTGGCCGAATCCATCCTTTTGCTGAAAGACAAATACGGCTTTGAAAATGACGGCGCAACCCTGAAAGTGTACATGTCGCGCGAAGATATTGCCAACCTTTCAAACATGACCACTTCCAATGCAATCCGTACCCTGTCGACTTTTGCAGGTGAAAAAATTATTGCCATTGATGGGCGTAAAATCCGCATCCTTGATGTTCATCGGCTGGAGCGAATCAGCAAATTAGGATAGGAAACACAAGAAGATGCCTATCCCCGAAAAAGAAGGAGCAAGGAAGTACGTAATACGATTTGATAACAATTACTTGTTAAGAGGTATCATTAAGGCTTTGGGCGAAAAAGGATTTTTACCGGTGCATGAATAATCGTGAACAATCCTGTTATCAAAGAATAGTTTCTTCTTGTTTACCCGATAATTCCCATTTTTTTCATCAGGAACGTAGCGTTCATGGTTTGGGTGACGCCCGTACGGAGCCGGTAGTCGAACGACAAGTCATCGTTGGTGAGCTGAACCTCGAAACACTGGTTCTGGATGGAACCAGGATATTGGGTGACCAGCTCGGTCAGTTTTAAATCGTGAGTGGCAACAATGCCGACTACCTTCAGCGAAATCAGTTGTTTTATCAGCTCTTTCGAGCCGTTCAGTTTATCGACCGAGTTGGTGCCTTTGAGCATTTCATCGATAATCACGAACAGTTTTTCGCCGTTCCGGATGCGTTCGAGCATTTGTTGCAGGCGAAGCAATTCGGCATAAAAATACGATTCGTCGTTCATCAGGTTGTCGGTCGTCCGCATGTTGGTATACAGGGCGATGGGCGTAAATTTCATCCGTGTTGCACAAACTTTGCAGCCGTTCATCGCCAAAACCAGGTTAATCCCGACGGTGCGGAGGAAAGTGCTTTTTCCGGCCATATTGGCCCCGGTGATGATCGCCAGTTTTCCATTGTCATTCAGCAGAAAGTCGTTATTAACCCGCTTTTTATCGCTAATCAGCGGGTGTCCCAGTTGTTCAGCCTCGAACGTAAAACGGTTGTTTTCGGGAACCGGCAACGCTCCTTCGGCATGATTAAAATTGTAATTTCCGAAACAGGAAAGGGCATCGAATTCGGCAATTACCTCGAACCACTGGTCGAGCAAATGATGATATTGTTGGTGCCATTTGCTGAGCCGGTAAATGCACCGCAGATCCCAAAGAAAAACGGAATTGAAAATCAGGGTCAGCACCATATTTCGTCCGTAATCCAATTGGGCGATCAATTTTATCAATCGGCTGTTAATCCGGCTGGCCGATTGGTCTTGAAAATACAGTTTCTGTTTTAGTTGCCGCAATTGCCCCGACTGAAAATCTTTCTTTTCGATGTCGAGCAGCATTTCAATGTATTTCGACAATATTTCGGAACGGCTCCCGAATTGCTGGTGAAACCGCTGTATTGTTTTTGCCGAAAAACCATATACGGCCCATTGCGAAAGCACAAAAAGCAAAACCATGCCCCAGGGGACAAGCGAAAAAATATTCAGCAGGATGACAATTAATGTCAGTACAGGAAAAATAGCGATCGCCAGCCGGACGGCCTGTTCATTTTTCAGTTGAAAAGAAGCCGACAACCATTGACTGATCAGGTCGAAATCGCGTTGGTCGCTGTCGGTTTTTCCTTTTGCCGCAAAATGCTGCCGCCAGTTTAACTCTTCGGCCAGTTCCTGAACTGCTTCTTGCTTTTGTCGTATCTTTTCCTGATCGGTTTCGTGGTTGGCCAGCATGTAGGCCAATCTTTTTTGTCCGCGCCGGGTCGACGCCCGGTTCAGGAATTGAAAAAAAGAGCGGGGGCCAAACAAGTCAAGGTCGAACGAAAAAGGGTGGTGAATGTCAATAAATTCGCTGCCTCCGGCAAAAGAACTGAAATCGCCATCCAGCGCTTTCAATTCTTCTTCGTTGATGCGGACCAGGTTCTGGTAAAATTGCTTTTCTTTTTCTTTCAGGATAAAAATTTTTATCAGGTAGAGAAAAAAGGCAAACAGCACCGCGGTAACCGGCATTACAACCGGTACCCCGAAATCCCACAAATAAATTACCAATGCAACTGTCAGCAGGAAGATCGTCAGCCGGGACAAAGCAACCCACCTCAATTGTCGGGCCGTTTGCTGAAGTTTAAGTTGATAGCCATTCAACAATTCCTGATAGGCCGACCGGGGAGCTGCATTCATAGATTCAGATAATTGTACTGCAAAAGTTTCCAGACCACCAACATCAGGACGGCCACCGACACGACGAAGACAATAAGAAAACTGAGCGATTCGGCAGGGTTCAGGCGCGTTTCACTGATTTTCGGCAAACGGGCCAACGCTATTTTCTGTTCCAAATAGAGCAATAATTTGTAGAAAAGAAAACCGGTAAAAAATCCCCAGGCGATGCCTGCCAGGATGTCAAACGGATAGTGGACGCCCAGGTAAATTCGTGAGTACGAAACCACAAGCGCCCAGCAAAAAATGGTCGCCGTGTACAACCGATTGTTGAATAGTTTCGAGGTCAGAAAAGCAACGGCAATGGTATTGGAGGCATGAGAGGAGAAAAAGCCGTGAAGTCCGCCTTTCCGGAAGACATTGTGCACCAGGTCGCCTATTGCCGGATCGTGAACCGGGCGCAGGCGCTTCACCGATTCTTTTACCAGCACCGACAGCTGGTCGCTAAAAACGACGGCAAGAATAATGACCCCGAAAACAAGGATAAATTTCAACCGGTACTTTTTCAGGATTAAGATTCCGAATGCAAAATATACGGGAAGCCAGATTTCTTTTCGAGTGAACATCAGCATCACCATATCCCAGAACTGGTTGTGAAAACTGTTCAGGTAAAGCAGCAACGACTGGTCGAGTTCTTTAAAAAATGAAATGAGCTCCATGATTTTCAGGGGTTAAGAATTTGCCAGATTTTGTCTTTCAGCCGGACGATACCCGACCCGGTGACCGAAGATATAAACAGATGGGGAATGTCGTCAAATTCAGCGCTTATTTCTTTCATTAAATCTTCGTCCAGAAAATCGCTTTTACTGATAACCAGAAACCGGTCTTTATCAAGTAGTTCGGAATTGTATTTTTCGAGTTCGTTCAGCAAAATGAAATATTCTTTTCGGTGGTCTTTGCTGTCGGCAGGAACCATGAACAACAGCATTGAGTTGCGTTCGATGTGCCTCAGGAAACGCAGGCCAAGGCCTTTCCCTTCGTGCGCCCCTTCGATGATACCGGGAATGTCGGCCATTACAAACGAACGGCTTTCGCGGTGCCCCACAATACCGAGGTTGGGGACCAGCGTCGTAAACGGATAATCGGCAATTTCGGGTTTAGCAGCCGAAACTACCGACAACAAAGTAGATTTTCCGGCGTTCGGAAACCCCACCAAACCAACGTCAGCCAATATTTTTAGTTCCAGTATCTTCCAGCCTTCGGTATACTCTTCTCCCGGCTGTGCAAAGCGCGGGGTTTGCCGGGTTGCCGTTTTAAAATGGGTATTCCCCAGCCCTCCGCGGCCCCCTTTTTCAAGGATAAACGTTTCGCCGTCCCGGGTTATTTCACAGATGAATTCTCCGGTTTCCGCATCTTTTGTAACTGTGCCGAGTGGCACTTCAATCACCACATCATCCCCATCGGCGCCAAAACTGCATTGCCGGCCTCCCGATTCGCCATGCCCGGCGTATACATGTTTCTGGTATTTCAGGTGAAGAAGTGTCCACAACTGTGCATTTCCTTTCAGGATAACATGGCCGCCCCGTCCGCCGTCGCCGCCATCGGGGCCGCCTTTGGGTGCAAATTTTTCCCTGCGGAAATGCGCCGATCCGGCCCCGCCCTTTCCCGAGCGGGTAAATATTTTTACGTAATCAACGAAATTGTTTTCTGCCATACTTGTTTTCAAAATTGAAAGCAAAAGTACGGCGAATTTATGGGATTGAAAAATTTGAGATAAACGGGTCTGCAAAGTATGACAAAATCAGAAGAGAGTTTCCCCCGCGTGTCTGCATTCTGACAAAACAGACATGCCGGTCAATAAAAAGTTTTTGTAAACATGTAAATCAGTCAGCATTCCTCAACTGGAAGGGTTTGGCATATTTTTTATTCCTTTGATGGCGTAATTAAAATTGATTTAAAAATGAACCTGACAAAATCATCCAATCCTGTTTTCGGAAAACAGGTTTTTAATCCGGCATATTCAGGCGCCAATGAAGGCGTGATGACCATTAATGGCACAGTGAACAAAACCGGGCTGATGCTGGCCATTGTAATTTTTGCAGCCTTGTTTACCTGGAATAAATTTTTCGGAGCATACAACCCGGAACTCCCCGAGGCTGCCTTTTCTTCTATAAAACTATGGTTGATAACAGGCGCTATTGGCGGTCTGGTTACTGCACTGATTACTACTTTCAAGCCGCAAAGTGCGGCTATTTCGGCACCTGTTTATGCTGTATTTCAGGGACTTTTCCTGGGTGGAATTTCCGCTTTCTTTGAGGCGATGTACCCCGGGTTGGTCATGCGTGCAGTGACCCTCACTTTCGGCGTTTTCATAGTCATGCTTTTCTTGTTCCGTTCCGGGACAATTCGAGCAACAGGCAGGTTCCGGATGGGTGTGCTTGCCGCGACCGGTGGAATCGCATTGGTTTACTTAGTTAGTTTTATTGCCGGCCTTTTTGGTGCCAGTCTTAACTTTTTATACGGGAACGGGACTATTGGCATTGTCTTCAGTTTAGTGGTAGTTGTCATCGCAGCCCTGAACCTGATCCTTGATTTCGATATGATCGAACAGGGAGCCCGGAGCGGGGCGCCTAAGTTTATGGAATGGTACGGCGCATTTGGCTTGATGGTCACCCTGATCTGGCTTTATTTAGAAATGTTGAGGTTACTTGCAAAATTCGCGTCAAGCAGGGAATAGAGACTAATGTTCAGTCTCAGCATTCAGCAAAAGGGATCCGGTCTTTTTCGAAAAAGACCGGATCCCTTTTTTGTGCAGAAGTTTATACCTTCCGAAGTTTCCCGGGTAAAAAACCGCGATACCCTTGTTTTTATTTTCCGGCCATAAATGCTATTTTCGGCTGATAAAAAGAAAAAAGACACTGTTTTTATGGAAATTATCCAGGTAACTGATAAGAAAACAATCACCGCTTTTCACAAACTCCCGGCTTATATTTACAGCGACGATGCCAACTGGGTGCCTTCCCTTCAAATGATGATTGAAGATATTTTCAACCCTGAAAAAAATGCAGGGTTTATCAATGGCGATGCAAAGCGGTGGCTGGTTACCAACAAACGCCGGACGATTGGCCGTATTGCTGCATTTTACGACCGTAGCAAAATTGACGACGGGGCTGAACCTGTCGGGGGGATTGGTTTTTTTGAATGCGAGAACAACCAGCAGGCCGCCAACCTGCTTTTCGATACCGCCCGCGACTGGCTCCGAAAAGAAGGATTTACCGCAATGGACGGCCCTGTCAATTTTGGCGAAAATTTCTTCAACTGGGGATTGTTGGTCGATGGATTTCAGCAACAGGGGTTTGGGATGCCGTACCATCCGCCGTACTACAAACAATTATTTGAACAATACGGTTTCAAAACCTATTATCAACAATTTAGTTACCACCTCGATATTACCAGTCCCGACCTGCCGGAACGTTTCTGGAAAATTGCGGCATGGGTGGCACAAAAAAAAGATTTTCACTATAAAACATTCTCATTTAAAGAGCAAGAGCGCTGTATTAACGATTTTCTTACCATTCATCAACAAGCTTGGAACAAACACAACAATTATAAGCCGATCGCCCGCGACGACCTGAGGGCTCTGATCCGCGATGCAAAAATGGTGTTGGAAGAAGATTTTATCTGGTATGTGTACCATAAAAACGAACCTATTGCTTTTTTTATGATGATCCCGGATTTGAACCAGCTTTTGAAATACCTGAAAGACGGCAGGTTGAACCTGTGGCGAATCATAAAACTTCTGTACCTGAAACGGAAAAAAGTAATGAACCGCTGCCGTGTACTGGTGATGGGTGTGGTTCCCAAATTTCAACGTTCGGGAATTGAATCGGGAATTTTCTGGCAAATACGGCAGGTGTTGCTGAAAAAGAAATGGTACAACGAAATGGAACTGAGCTGGGTGGGCGACTTCAACCCGAAAATGATCTCGCTTTTCAAATCGGTGGGAAGCCAATACGCAAAAACCCACGAAACCATGCGCTATCTGTTCGACCGCAACCGCCCGTTCAAACGCTTGTCGGCAATCGAAGAATAGGACGGTTGTAATTTCTGAAAATCATCGTAAATTGGTCGCAAAAACACAGGCTTATGCAAATCGTTAAAGTCACTGACAATCAAACCCGGAAATTGTTTCACCAGGTTCCCCATCTGATTTATAAGGGTGATAAAAACTGGGCTGCTCCTCTCGAAGGAATGGTCGAAAACACCTTCACACCGGAGAAGAACCCTTCGTTTAAAGATGGCGTGGCCGAACGTTGGGTTTTGCTGGACGAAAAAAACAACCCGGTTGGGCGCATTGCAGCTTTCATCCAGTACAGGAAATCGAAAACCTACGAACAGCCCACCGGTGGCTGCGGCTATTTCGAGTGTACCGACAACTACGAAGCCGCAAAAATGCTTTTCGACACGGCCAAAGAATGGCTTGCCGGGCAGGGTATGGAAGCCATGGACGGCCCGGTGAACTTTGGCGAAAATTACATGAACTGGGGGCTGCTGGTCGACGGGTTCATGCCCCAAGGCTACGGGATGCCCTACAATCCGCCGTATTACGAAGCACTTTTCCGCAAATACGGTTTTGAAGTTTACTTTGAGCAATACAGCTATCACCTTGATTACACCGTGCCTTTTCCCGAACGCTTCTGGAAGATTGCCGGATGGGTGGCTCAAAAGCCGGGATATTCGTTTAAACATTTCGATTACAGCCAGACTGAAAAATTCATTCGGGATTTTTGTGCTGTTTACGACGGGGCCTGGCGTTTCCACGAACATTTTAAGCCGCTTGACCCGCAAGACCTGCGCGATTTTCTGGTTAACTCGAAAGCCGTGCTCGACCCCGAAATGATTTGGTTTGCTTACCACGAGGACGAACCAATTGCCATGTTCGTAATGATTCCCGACATCAACCAGATACTGCAAAAGCTGAACGGGAAACTTAATTTTTTCAACCTTCTGAAATTTTTCTGGTACAAAAAAACCAAATTAATCAACCGCACCCGTATCCTGATTATGGGCGTAGTGCCAAAATACCAGAAATCGGGTATCGAATCGGCCATTTTCTGGCACCAGGACAAACTGATGAAGAAAAAGCCTCAGTATACTGAAGTTGAACTCTCGTGGGCTGGCGACTTCAACCCTAAAATTATTGCCCTGTACAAGTCGGTGGGTGGCAAACAAATGAAAACCCATTACACCATGCGTTATCTTTTCGACCGGAACAAGCCGTTCCACCGGGCGCCAATTATCAACCATGAATAAATGAGGTGAAAAAAACAGAAAAATATTTTTTTGATGGTTTGTATATTAAAAGAGTATATATATCTTTGCAAGCCGATTTTTAACAATGATAAGGAGATAATACAATGAAAAAAGGAATACATCCGGATAGCTATCGCATGGTTGCGTTTAAAGATATGTCGAACGAACACATTTTTCTTACCAAATCAACGGTAAACACACGTGAAACCATTGAGGTTGATGGCGTTCAATATCCGTTGGTGAAATTGGAGATTTCAAGCACATCCCATCCTTTTTATACCGGTAAAATGAAACTGGTTGACACCGCAGGACGTGTTGACAAGTTCATGAACAGGTATGCAAAGCACATGGATGCCAGAAAAAAATAATTCCCGACACGCTATACAAAAAGCTCCGCAATGACGGGGCTTTTTTTTTTCTACTTTTGCAAAAGAAACACATTTGTGGCATGGCTGTTGACCTATATGCAGACCTGTACGAAAGAAAACTGCTTTCAGACAGGATGTCATCATTATACAAATTGAAGAATGAGCGAGAACAAAAATCAAAATATTCAGAAAATATATCTTTCAGGCCTAATGGACGATGATTCAGAGTTTATTCCGATCATTGCCGATGGCGACGATTCGGATTTGGGCGATTTTGTAATGCCTGACAAGCTGCCAATTTTACCACTTCGCAACACGGTATTGTTTCCGGGAGTGGTACTCCCGATCACCGTAGGAAGAAAAAAATCACTACAGTTGGTGCAGGAAGCGTATCGCGGCAACCGCTTACTGGGCGCTATTGCCCAAAAAGACGGATCGGTGGACGACCCGGCACCGGAAGAAATCCATAAAACTGGGACCGTTGCGCAAATCCTGAAAATATTAGAGATGCCCGATGGCACCACTTCAGTGATTATTCAGGGAAAAAGGAGGTTTGAAATTCGCAACGTGCTGGAAGAATTTCCGTACATGCTGGCAACCGTGAACATTCTGGAAGATATAAAACCGATGGAAGAAAACACCGAGTTTTCAGCCATTGTCGGTTCGCTGAAAGACCTTTCGATAAAAATTGCGCAGTTCTCGGCCAATGTGCCGCCCGAAGCTACGTTTGCAGTGAAAAACATCGAAAACTCAACTTTTCTTATCAATTTCATCTGCTCCAATGCCGATATAAAAGTGGAAGAAAAGCAGGAACTGCTCGAAATATCGAATATCCGCGACCGTGGCATCCAAGCCATTTCATATTTGGTAAAAGAAGTGCAGATGGCCGAACTGAAGCGCGACATCCAGCGAAAAGTAAAATTAGAACTCGACCAGCAACAACGCGAATACCTGCTGAACCAGCAAATAAAAACCATTCAGGACGAACTGGGGGGCAACCCGGTTGAACAGGAAATTGCCGACCTGAAGGAAAAAGCCAAAGAGAAAAAATGGTCGGAAGAAACGGCCAAATATTTTGAAAAAGAAGTGAACAAGCTGCACCGGCTCAATCCGGCTGCCGGCGAATATTCGGTTCAATTTTCGTACTGTCAGACCCTGCTTGAGCTTCCGTGGAACGAATATACCGATGATAATTTCGACCTGAAAAATGCCGAAAAAGTTCTGGACGAAGACCATTACGGACTGGAAAAAGTGAAAGAACGGATACTGGAGCACCTGGCCGTACTGAAGCTGAAAAACGACATGAAAGCGCCGATCCTTTGTTTGTACGGGCCTCCCGGAGTGGGAAAAACTTCTCTGGGACGGTCAGTGGCACGGGCGCTTGGGCGGAAATACATCCGTATGAGCTTAGGCGGGCTGCGCGATGAAGCCGAAATACGGGGGCACCGGAAAACATACATTGGCGCCATGCCGGGGCGCATCATCCAGAACATAAAAAAGGCAAAATCGTCGAACCCTGTTTTTATCCTCGACGAAATTGATAAAGTCTCGTCCGATTTTCATGGCGACCCGGCTTCGGCTTTGCTCGAAGTGCTCGACCCCGAACAAAATTTCGAGTTTCACGACAATTACGTGGAACTGGAATTCGACCTGTCGAAAGTAATGTTTATTGCCACTGCCAATACGCTGAACACCATTGCCCCGCCGTTGCGCGACCGATTGGAACTGATTGACGTGAGCGGTTATATTGTGGAAGAAAAAACAGAAATCGCCAAACGTCACCTGATCCCCAAGCAATTGGAGAACCACGGCGTATCGGCTGACGACCTAAAATTTCAGAAAGAAGTGATTGAACACATCATTCAGGGGTACACCCGGGAGTCGGGCGTGCGCGAACTCAATAAGAAGATCGCGAAGATCGTCCGCCGTGTGGCCCGAAAAATTGCGTTTGGCGAAGAGTACAACAAAATACTCTCGAAAACCGACATCCGCGAATTGCTCGGTGTGGTTCAGTACGATAAGGAAACCTACCAGGGCAACGAGTTTGCCGGCGTGGTTACCGGTTTGGCCTGGACTGCCGTTGGCGGTGAAATACTGTTTGTTGAAACCAGCATAAGTAAAGGAAAAGGCGGGTTGACGCTTACCGGGAACCTGGGGGATGTGATGAAAGAATCGGCCATCCTGGCGCTCGAATACCTAAAGTCACATGCCGAAGGGCTGGATATCCCGGCTGATTTTTTTGAGAAATACAATTTTCATATCCATGTTCCGGAGGGGGCTATCCCGAAAGACGGGCCTTCAGCCGGGATCACGATGGTAACTTCGCTTGCATCGGCTATCACCCAGCGCAAAGTGAAGAAAAATATTGCCATGACCGGAGAAATTACCCTGCGCGGCAAAGTGCTTCCGGTAGGCGGGATCAAAGAAAAAATACTGGCTGCAAAACGGGCAGGGATCAAAGAAGTAATCCTTTCAGAACAAAACAAAAAAGACCTCGAAGAAATAAAGGATATTTACATTGAAGGGCTGAAATTCCATTTTGTGAAAACCATTTCCGAAGTCCTTGACCTGGCGTTGTTGAAATCGAAAGTAGAAAATGCCGTGAAATATGAGTAGCAATCCTAAGTTATAGGGAAACATCTCATTTTTTCGAGAAATCTGATGTTTTTACGCGACAGGGTTTCTTCGTAATTGACCTCTCTTATGCTGATGGTACAGGTCCTATTCGTACGATCAACTTTGCGAAGAAATTTAAGGTTCAAGCCGACTGATTTGCTGACCCGGTAGATATTTGGATTTTGAAATTCCTCAACAATTTGCAACAAGCTCTTTTTAACAGTCTCTACTGTCCCGTCAGCCAGAAATAGCTCACAACTATTCCCTTTCTTCACCCGGATCAAAGCAACGTCGTCAGGATGTAAAATAACAACTCCTGTGGGAGTCGGAAATTTTACTTTTCCGCATGTTCTTTGTGATTGGACCAGGATTTCAATTTTGCGTTCGCTCTCCTCCTTGCTTACTTTCTCGCGATATTTACTGATCACCGGCAGCAAATCATTTGGGCCAAAAGGCTTTACCAGATAATCCAGTGGTTTTGTTTCAATCACATCGTACGCATAATTATTGAATGCCGTGGTAAAAACAATCTGGGTACTGTAATTTTTTTCCTTTACGGCCCGGGCTATTTTGATCCCGTTTATGCCTGGCATGTCAATATCCAGAAAAACCAGATCGGGTAAAAGATTACGAATCATGTCCATGCCTTCTTTCCCGGAAGAAGCTTTTCCTTTTATATCGATTTCCGGCAATACTTTTAGATATGTTTCTAAAAGCATCAGCGCTTCCTGGTCGTCATCAATCAATATGGTTTTAATCCGTCCTTCCAATATTCCTTCTTTAAAAATCCATGTTACACAAATCCTTCAGTTGCAGTTTTGCCCCTTGTATGATAAATTCTTTCCCCTCGACCATCAAACAACAGGTATCATTACTGCGGTTGACCGACCGGAGCCAATTTACATTGATGAGGGTAGAACGGCTGATCCGCACAAAATTGAATTTCAGCAATACTTCTTCTACTTTTGTAAGATAGGTACTGACCAGTTCTTTTTTCCCGTTTGAAAAATAAACACTGGTGTACGCCCCATCGGCCTGGCAGTATACAATATCTTTCGGTTCAACAATTACATAGCTGCTGCGCGAATTGAATTTTATTTTTACTTCATCGCCCTGCCCTTTTATGACATGTTGCAGTTTTTTCCCGGGATTGGTTATTATTTTCAGGCGAAACCGGTCGATAACATTAAAAAGTTCCGCTTTATTGATGGGCTTCAGGATATAATCGAACACATCAAATTTTATGGCATCCACTGCGAAATTCCGGGAAGAAGAAACAATTACAAAATGAGTCCGGATGGATTGCCGGTTCAGTAAACCTAAAAAATCGATCCCCGACTTGCCGGGTAACTGAATATCGAGAAAGACAATATCAGGTAATGTCTCCATTAGTTTAAAAAGGGCGTCCTCTGCCGAACAGGCTTCAACTATTTCAGAAAAACCTCCGTGTTGCTTTAAATACAGACAAAGTAAATCCCTCGACTCTTTATCGTCTTCCACAATTAAAGCGTTAACTTTCATGGTTTTCATGATCTGTAAATAACGTACAATCCGTTTAATTTCCCATAAAGATAACAAGTTTTTAAAATGCTTCTGAAAACTTATGTCAAAAATAAACCGGTATTTTGTGGTCTTACTGGGTATATATAATCTATTTCTGGATACTTTATCTTACTTTTGCAGAACAAAGTATGTTATAACCATGTTCCAACTTCAAGGCCGGGCCCGGAATATATTTTTTATTATTGGCGGACTGTTTGTCCTTTTCCTGATTTGGTACTTTAGTTCCATTGTAACCTATATTCTAATATCAGCCGTGCTTTCACTGATGGGAAGACCGGTTGTCCGGTTTCTTCAGAAGATCAGAATCGGGAAGATCAGGTTCTCAAGATCTTTCAGCTCATTTCTGACACTGATCCTTATATGGGTCATTTTTGTGGGATTTTTTCGGTTCATGATCCCTCTGCTAATCAGTGAATTTGAAGAATTATCAACCATCGACCTTGAAGCAATGATCGAAGAAATAGAAGAACCGGTAAGGCAAATACTGAGTTTTGCAGGCAGCAGCAATGTGGACATGAACAATCATACTTTTCTGGAAATCATTAAGGAGCAAATCAGTTCAAAGGTCGATTTCTCGGAATTATCAGATGTTCTGGGATTTCTCGCAGGAATTCTGGGAGAATTGATGATCGCATGTTTCTCCATTTCCTTCATTACCTTCTTTTTCCTGAATGACGAAAATATGTTCAACGAAGGAATTCTGCTGATTGTCCCGACTGAATACGAAAAAAAGGTAGAAAAAATACTGCATTCCATTTATTATTTGTTGCGCCGGTATTTTATCGGCCTGATGCTTGAAGTTTTTATGGTAATGTTGCTGATTACCCTGGGACTGACGATTGTAGGGGTTGGGTTCAGCCATGCGGTAATCATCGGTTTTTTCTGCGGACTGTTGAATATCATTCCCTACCTTGGGCCGTGGATGGGAGCATTTGGAGGTCTTCTGATCGGAATTGCCATCAACCTGAATGCCGATTTCATGAACCATACCCTCCCCCTTCTCGGACTAATGGCGCTTGTTTTCATCATCGTACGGATTATCGACGACGTATTGTTCCAACCCCTGATTTATTCCAGCAGTGTAAAAGCCCACCCGATGGAAATTTTCCTGGTAATACTGGTGGCCGGCAGCATGGCCGGGGTAATTGGCATGATCCTGGCAATACCTTCGTATACCATCCTTCGGGTCATCGCCAAAGAATTTTTCAATAATCTGAAAGTTGTCCGTAAAATCACAGAAAATCTGGAAGAGGTAAAATAGATTTTTTCTAAACAATTTCCAAACAGCATAAATCATACTTATTGACCAAATTTCGCCCTCTTAAAAGACCATCTTCATATTCAGAAAATTAAATCATTTCGTAAAACACAAAAAACGCCAACCTTCCTAAATATCCTGTCTGCCTCAAATTTTTTATATTTATAAAGAAAACTATTGATGCACTGATTTGTTTTAGGTGTTAAACTTTTGAAAATGGTTTAAAAACGTTTTACTAAACCTGAAAGAATGAAAAGAAAAATTCTTGCATGCCCTTTCCTTTTTCGTTTTTCATTTGCCTTCGTGACCGTTATTTCCGCTATGTATTTTACAGAAAGCCGACTGGCATTGGCCTCCGCAGAGGTTCCTCAGGCCGGCCTGGTGAACGGCCATTCGAAAGAAGATATAAAACGTGGGCAGCGCTTTTTTATGGGTTTGCTGCCTTTTGAACAGGAAGGCGGATCCTGTGTCTCCTGCCACCAGCTGAAACCGGCAGACACCCTGAACTGGAACCCTTCGGCAATGGCAGTGGCTGAAAAATATATTGGAAAAGATTTTATTGATTTTCAGGCAGCCGTGATGCATCCTTCGGGCAAAAAAATGGAAGCTTCACACCACGGTTTCGACATTCCCGAAGAAGACCTGAAACTGGTTAAAGTGTACCTCGACAACCTTGCCATGACAGGGCCTCCTGCGGAGAAACCCAGTATCAACCACATCCTTCTTTTCATTTTTCTCGGGCTTTTAATTACCTGGGCGCTCGCCGAACTGATTTTCTTCCGGAAGATTAAATACAAGATTGTCCCGACCGTGATTTTTGTTGCCGCCTTTGGCCTCCAGGTGAAAATGATCGTTGAAGAAGGCATTAAACTGGGACGGTCGCAAGGATATGCCCCCGACCAACCCATCAAATTTTCGCACAAAGTGCATGCGGGAGATAACGGGATTGACTGTTTATATTGCCACCATACCGCCGAACAAAGCAAATCGGCAGGCATCCCGGCCATGAATCTTTGTATGAACTGCCATGTGGTGATCCGGGAAGGAACGAACTCCGGCAAATTTGAAATTGCCAGGATCGTCGATGCCGTTGAAAACAAAACGCCCATTGAGTGGGTGCGTCTACACAACCTCCCCGACCATGTGTTTTTTAGTCATGCCGTACACGTAGGATCAGCCAAACTTGATTGCCAGCAATGTCATGGTCCGGTGGAACAAATGGATTTGATGAAACAACACAGCGACCTTTCGATGGGCTGGTGCGTAAACTGCCACCGCGAAACACAGGTCGACTTTGCCGACAACCCGTATTATGAAACGTATGCACAGATGCACGAAGATTTTAAATCGGGGAAACGGCCCAAACCAACGGCAGAAGAAATGGGGGCCAACGATTGTATGAAGTGCCATTATTAACATGTTCGGAAACCATTGGCTAAACTGGAACCAGAATAAACAGATTGTGGAAATGGAACAGAGAATCAGTGTATTAACAATCGGAGCAGATAATCTGCCTGCCATGAAAGAATTTTATGAACAGACTTTTGATTGGAAGCCAGTCGCTGAGAATAAAGACATTATTTTTTATAAACTCAATGGTTTTTTATTTAGCATCTGCAAAAGAAAGGAAATGGCTGAATTTATTGGAATAAATCCTGAAGGAAATGGATTTCGCTCTGTAACTTTTGGGTATAATGTGAACACCACAGAAGAGGTAAAAGAACTTTATATCAAGTTAAAAAGCAATGGAGTCAAAATAATAAAAGAACCCACAGAACCACCATTTGGCGGCTTATTCTTTTACGTTGAAGATATCGAAGGGAACATTTTTGAAATAGCGTACAATCCATTTGTAACATTGGATAAGGACAATAATATCGTTGATCACAAACCTATTAATCATCTGTAAAACGACAATTAATCAGATCAGCATACAGTAAGAAAAGACAGAATTCAAACAAATACGAAATAACAGACAACTTCGATGAAGACATACTGGAGAAGTTTAGACGAACTGGCCGATCCGAAGGAATTCAGGATAAAAGAGGCGCGGGATGAAGCCCGGCAAAAAAGTTTGTTGCTGAAAAAAGACGGGGAAGTAAGCCCATCATCGCGGCGCGATTTCCTGAAAACGCTCGGGTTCAGCCTGGCCGCCGCATCTATTGCCGCCAGTTGCAAACGTCCTATCGAAAAGGCGATACCCTACCTGATCAAACCGGAAGAAATTACCCCGGGCATGGCCAGTTATTACGCGTCGACTTACTACGATGCCGGCGATTACTGCAGTGTGCTGGTAAAAGTCCGCGATGGAAGGCCCATCAAAATTGAAGGTAATTCGCTCAGCCCGGTTTCACAACAAGGGACCAGCGCGCGGGTGCAGGCTTCCATCCTGAATTTATACGATGGGGCCCGTTACAAATCGCCCATGCATTCGGGAGCTGAAACCAGTTGGGAAATGGCCGATACCGAGATCATTGAAACCCTGCGAAAAATTCAACAGGAGAACGGCAAAACGGTTTTACTTACTTCAACCATCATTTCACCTTCAACTCAAGCCATTATCCAACAATTTCTGAGGAGAAATCCAAACACGGAATGGATCCGGTACGATGCCATTTCCGCCTCCGGGATGCTGGCCGCCAACGAAAAATCGTTCGGGTTAAATGCCATCCCCGACTATCGTTTCGACAAAGCAAAACTGGTGGTCAGTTTCGGCGCCGATTTTCTGGGTACCTGGCTTTCTCCGGTAGAATATACCAAACAATACACATCGTCCCGCAATCTGCGCGACGGGCAAAAAGAAATGCTCCGCCACTACCAGTTTGAAGCTGGAATGACATTGACCGGATCGAATGCCGATGTGCGCTTTCCGGTGAAACCTTCGGAAGAGGGCGGTATTGTGCTGGCGTTGTACAATGCCATTGCCAAAGCCAAAGGGGCAGAAACCCTGACCGGTCCGTCAAGCACTGTCGATATCAGTGGGTTGACAGAGGAACTTCTTTCTGCCGAAGGAAATTCAATAATTATTTCGGGTAGTAATGACGAAAATATCCAGTTGGTGGTAAACGCCATTAACCAGTTACTGGGCAACTACGGACATACGATTTTCTGGGATAACCCGCTGCAAATCCGCCAGGGACGCGACGAGGCAATGAACGCCCTGATTGCTGGCCTGGAAACCGGAAAAATTTCTGCCTTACTGGTTTGGGACGCTAACCCTGTATTTGATCATCCGAAGGGAAAAGCAATTGAAGCAGCAATAAAAAAACTAACATTGTCGGTTTCGTTTGCCGAGCGAA
Source organism: Prolixibacteraceae bacterium (assembly GCA_034003625.1). Taxonomy (GTDB): domain Bacteria; phylum Bacteroidota; class Bacteroidia; order Bacteroidales; family Prolixibacteraceae; genus GWE2-42-39. Next base: position 26,444 of record JAVEYG010000014.1, read on the forward strand.
AAGATGAAACAGCGAAAGCATGTCAATACATTTTACCGCAACCAAATTACCTGGAAAGCTGGGGCGATTTTGAACCCAAGAGTGGTATCCTGAGCCTGGCCCAGCCCACCATTGCGCCGTTGTTCAATTCCCGTCCGGTCCAGGAAACCCTGCTGAAATGGTCGGGCGAAGCGCTCAGCTACAAAGAATATCTTCAGGAATTTTGGCAGGCCAATTTTTTTTCGCAGCAAAATGAATTTACCGACTTCCGCATGTTCTGGAACGATTCGTTGCAAAAAGGTATTTTTTCTTTTCCCATGAAAAACGAACCACCCTATTTTGCAAATGGGTTAGCCGAAGCCGGACAAAAAATCCCTTCGCCAAAAAGCGGGATTGAAATTGTGCTGTATGAAAGTATTGCCATTGGGAACGGCAAATACGGCAACAACCCGTGGTTACAGGAATTGCCCGATCCAATTGCAAAAATCAGTTGGGACAATTTTGCTGCCGTTCCGCCTGCTTATGCCGAAGAAAACGGGCTGAATAACGAAGACGTAATCACCATTAACGGAATGGAATTGCCGGTATTTATCCAGCCCGGACAGGCAAAAGATACGATTTCCGTTGCGCTTGGCTACGGACGTGTCCATGCCGGTAAAGTAGGCGAAGAAGTCGGAAAGGATGTTTATCCGTGGGTACGGATTGAAAACGGGAACCGTTGCTATCATATTGAAAATGCGAATGTTTCAAAAGCGGAAGGCAAAACCTTTGAGCTGGCCATCTCTCAGACGCACCATTCGATGGAAGGAAGGCCCATTGCCCGCGAAACCACTCTGGAAGAATATATTAAAAATCCTTCAGCAGGAAATGAATTGAGAAAGAAGCACCAGGAACACGCCGTAACCCTATATGAAAAGATGGACTTCCCCGGCCACCACTGGGGCATGGCTGTCGACCTGAATTCATGTACCGGCTGCGGCAACTGCGCCATTGCATGCCAGGCCGAAAACAACATCCAGGTGATCGGGAAAGAACAGGTGCGCAACCGCCGTATCATGCACTGGATACGCATCGACCGGTACTATTCGGAAAACCCGGAAAACCCCGATGTTTCGTTCCAGCCGGTGATGTGCCAGCATTGCGACAATGCGCCCTGCGAAAATGTCTGCCCGGTGGCTGCCACGCCGCACAGCAACGAAGGCCTCAACCAGATGGCTTACAACCGTTGCGTGGGTACCAAATATTGCGTGAACAACTGTCCGTACCGGGTGCGCCGGTTTAACTGGTTTCAGTATGTGAACAACGACCAGTTCGATTACAACGCGAACAACGACCTGGGCCGTATGGTGCTAAACCCCGACGTGACCGTCCGTTCGCGCGGAGTCGTCGAAAAATGTTCAATGTGTGTGCAACGCATCCAGGAGAAAAAACAGGAGGCCAAACTGGCCGGGCGTAAAATTGAAGATGGCGAAATAAAACCTGCATGCGCCCAGTCGTGTCCCGGAAACGCCATTGTATTTGGCGACCTGAACGATCCGAACAGCCGTATCTCGAAGCTCTTTAAAGACGGGCGCAATTATCATCTGTTAGAAGAACTGCACACCCTTCCATCGGTGGGTTACCTGACCAAAGTGAGAAATAAAATTGTCTGATGTTCAACAATAATTGGCAAGCATGTATAAAACTGAAATCCGAGGAAAACTGATTAACGGCGACAAATCGTTGGGACAAATCTCGCAGGATATCCTGCGCCCCATTGATGCCAGGACCCCACTCTGGTGGTATGTGGCCATGACTGTCAGCCTGGCGATGTTTGGCTGGGGGTTGTACTGCAAATATGTTACCGTTACTCAGGGAATTGGCACCTGGGGGGTAAACAACACCGTTGCCTGGGGCTGGGCCATCATCAACTTTGTATGGTGGATTGGGATCGGCCATGCAGGAACAGCATTTTCTATCTTCCTGCTCATTCTGCGGCAGAAGTGGAGAACAGCCATCAACCGTGCCGCCGAGGCAATGACCGTGGTGGCGGTACTTTGTGCTTCCCTTTTCCCGCTGCTCCACATGGGGCGTCCCTGGCTGTTCTTTTATATTTTTCCGTACCCCAACACCCGCGGCCCTCTGTGGGTAAATTTTAACTCGCCGCTATTCTGGGATTTTGTGGCCATCTCGGCCTATATGCTCATCTCAGCCAGTTTCTGGTATTTTGGGATGGTCCCCGATTTTGCAACCATACGCGATACCACCAGGTCGAAGGTCAAAAAGGCCATATACGGATTTTTTGCTTTTGGCTGGGTAGGTTCATCCAAAGAATGGCTGCGCTACGAAGGCCTTTCGTTTGTACTGGGCGGAATTGCCGCCGTGCTGGTTGTTTCGGTACATTCCATCGTATCGACCGACTTTGCCGTTTCAGTGGAACCCGGATGGCACACCACCATTTTCCCTCCTTATTTCGTGGTAGGCGCTATTTTTTCCGGTTTTGCAATGGTCCTCACCCTTGTGACCCTGATGCGGAAACTTTACAAGATGGAGGATTTCATCACCGACTCGCATGTCGATGCCGTGTGCCGCATTCTGGTCTTTATCTCACTGATCATGGGAACAGCTTATATTACTGAAATATTCATGGCCTGGTATTCCGGTTCCGAATACGAAATGTATACCTTCTTCAAAAACCGGATTACCGGCGAATATGCTTTGCAATTCTGGGGAATGTTCATTTTCAATGCCATTATTCCGCAGCTCTTCTGGTTTAAAAAAGTACGCAGCAAATTATGGGTGGTATTCATCATCTCCCTGCTGATCAACTGGGGAATGTGGTTCGAGCGGTTCAATATTGTGATCACTTCGCTCAGCCGCGATTACCTGCCTGCCAACTGGGCCGAATATCATCCATCCTGGGTTGAAATCGGTTTCTTTGTGGGCACACTGGGCATGTTTGCCGCCGGCGTATTGTTGTTTTTCCGCTATATCCCGATGATTGCCATCAGCGAAATCAAAATGGTTTCGAAATACGACAAGCCAATGCCTGAACCTAAAATCAAACATCATGACTAAAAAATACCTGGTCGGCGTTTTCGACGATGAACATACCTTAGTTGATGCTTTCGAAAAGATTCTTGATAAAGGAGTAACGGTAGAGGAAGTATATACCCCTTACCCCATTCATGAAATCCTGCACGGTATGAAAAAAAAGACACGCATCACGCATGCCGCTTTTTTCTACGGTCTATTTGCCGCCATTGGCCTGCTCGGGTTTATGTACTATGCTGCCGTAATCGACTGGCCCCTGAACTTCGGGGGAAAACCATTCAACACATTTCCGTCGTTTATGGTGGTATCAATCGTGGCAACCATTCTTTCCATTACCCTGCTCACCCTGTTTACGTTCTCGGCAAGAGCAAGGGTGTTTCCGGGGAAAAAGGCCGAAATTATTGACATCCGGGCTACCGATGATAAATTCATCATGGTGCTCGACAAATCCGGGCCTGACTTTGACGAACAGACCGTAACCGAACTGTTTAAAGCAAATGGCGCTTCGGAAGTGTATGAGAAAGAAAGTAGTAAGTAGTAAGCGGTCATTTTTAAAAGACAGGACCAACCATAGATAACAATAAAAAATAGAAAAATATGAGAAAAATAATTTCATTTATGCACATATCGCTTGATGGTTTTGTAGCAGGGCTGAACGGAGAAATGGGCTGGATTAAAGTTGATGAAGAGATTTTTGATTATGTCGGGAAACGGATAAGCGAAGGCGACACTGCATTATATGGACGAGTAACTTATCAGATGATGGAAAATTACTGGCCTACCGCAGGAAACAAGCCAACAGCTACCAAACACGACATTGAACATTCAAAGTGGTATAAAAATGTTCACAAAGTTGTTTTATCAGGAACAATGAAAGATGCGGATTTGCCTAACACAACAATTATTAGCGAAAACCTTTCGGATAAAATAAATGAAATAAAACAATCCCGAGGGAGTGAAGACATTTTGCTTTTTGGTAGTCCGACAGCAACACATTCACTTATTCAACAAAACTTAATTGACGGTTACTGGCTATTTGTTAACCCGATTATTCTTGGACAAGGCATTCCATTGTTTGTAGATATCAAAGACAAAATAAAACTAAAACTATTGACTACCCGACAATTTACTTCCGGGGTAACTGAACTGAATTACACAGTGGATAGACAATGACAAAGAAATAATGCGGACTATGAATATCAGGAAATATAAATCATCATTCTTTTTTGTCCCTGCCTTATGGTTGCTGGTTTTCTTTGTGTTGCCGGCCTGCGACCATACCCGAAAAACCACAGGCTGGGAGTATTTCGACGACATGGCACATTCTGCCGCATATGAGACCTACACAGCCAACCCGAATTTTGCCAACGGCAAAACCATGCAGGCACCCGTTGAGGGGACCATTCCGCGTGGTTTTATGCCTTATCCGTATGAAAAAACCGATGAAGACCGGATAAAAGCGGGCGAAAACCTGAAGAATCCATTGGAATGGAATGATCAACACATGGAACGCGGCAAAAAAGTGTATACCATTTATTGTTCAGCTTGCCACGGTGACATGGGCGATGGAAAAGGCCGTCTGTATACCTCAGGCAAGTATCCGTTTCCCCCGGCAAACCTGTTGAGCGACAAGATAAGAAACAATCCTGAAGGAGAAATTTACCATGTCATTTCGGTAGGGTTCGGCGTGATGGCCGAACACGGATCGATGATCAGCCCCGACGACCGGTGGAAAGCCGTGATGTACATAAAAAAACAGCTGCACCAATAATATTGAATGAGATAAAACCTGAAGCAATGGACGAGAAATTCATTATTCCAAAGAAATTTAAAACCGCCAGCTATGCCTTGATTGCCGTTGGCGTACTGGCTTTTACCATCGGCTTTGTCACCGATGCACAACGCACCTGGGCCAATTATCTGCTGAACAACTATTATTTTGTGTCGATCGCCATTGGCGCTGCATTTTTTATTGGCATTCAATATATTGCCCAGGCCGGATGGTCGGCTGCCTTCAAGCGCGTCCCCGAAGCCATGACGGCTTATCTGCCTTTTGCAGCCTTGTTTTTCCTGCTTCTTTTCTTTGGGATGCACTCGCTGTATCACTGGTCGCACGAAGGAATTGCCGAAGCCGACGAATTGATCGCCCACAAGCAACCTTACCTGAACATCCCGTTTTTCTTTCTCCGCGTCGTTGTTTTCTTCGGATTGTGGATACTGATGACCCGGCTGATCCGCAAAATATCAATTAAAGAAGATATAGAAGGCGGCCTTGCTTATTTTCACACGTCGGAACGCTATTCAAAAATATTGATTTTCATTATCGCCATTTCGTTTACGCTCTTTGCCGTTGATATGCTGATGTCGCTCGAAGTACACTGGTTCAGTACCTTGTATGCCGCAAAAAGTTTTATTTCGGCATTCTATCACGGGGCAACCATCATCACGCTGATTGTCATCATCCTGCACCATGCGGGCTACCTGAAAATGCTCAACAATAGCCATCTGCACGACTTTTCGCGGTATATTTTCATGCTGGCCATTATCTGGGGTTATTTCAACTTTGCCCAGTTTATGCTGATCTGGTACGGAAATATCCCGGAAGAAACCAGTTTTTATGTACACCGCTGGCACGGGGAGTTCAAAATCCTGTTTTTTGCCAATATCCTCATCAACTGGTTCCTGCCGTTCATCGTGCTGATGCCGCGCAAAACATCGCGCAGCAAACCGGTGCTGGTCCCGGTCATCCTTATCCTGATGGCAGGCCAATACATGGAATTGTACTACGATATCTGGCCTGCCGTACTGCATGAAGCCAAATTCGGGTTGCTTGAAATCGGCTCTTTCCTAGGTTACCTGGGGTTGTTTGGGCTGGTTACAGCCACTGCTTTATCGAAAGCCAACCTGGTTCCCAAAAACCATCCGTACATAGAAGAAAGCGTGTACCATCATTTTTAAACCGTTGAATTACCAGATCACAGCCCTGTCGCCTTCCGCAAGGTACATGGCATTGCCTTCTTTTACATCGAAAGCAGAATGGAATTCGGGCATGTTGCGGAGTGGTCCAAGCACCCGGTAACGTCCAAGCGAATGCACATCAATTTTTGTGAGCCGGAGCATCTCTTCATTACGAATGTTTTGTGCCCAAATATGGGCATACGCCAGGAAGAAACGCTGTTGCGGGGTAAACCCGTCGATCGGTTTTTCCTTACCGGTCACCACATGTTGCAAAGCCTGGTACGCAATGTTCAGTCCGCCCAGGTCGGCAATATTCTCGCCCAGGGTCAGCTTGCCGTCGGCTTTAATGGTATCGAGCACCGTGAATTGCGAATACTGGTTTATCAATACTTCCGCCCGCTCGTTGAAACGATCGGCATCCCGGGTTGTCCACCAGTCGTTCAGGTTGCCATCCTTATCGTATTGACGGCCCTGGTCGTCGAAGCCGTGGGTCATTTCATGGCCAATCACCACACCAATAGCCCCGTAGTTCACGGCATCGTCAGCATTCAGGTAAAAAAAAGGAGGCTGAAGGATAGCCGCCGGGAACACAATTTCGTTGGTACTCGGATTGTAATAGGCATTCACCATTTGCGGCGGCATATACCATTCGCTTTTATCTACCGGCTTGTTTACCTTGCCAATCATTCGTTCAAAATCGAACACTCCCGAGTTCAGCACGTTCTGCACATAAGCGCCTTTCTCTACTTTCAGCGCCGTATAATCTCTCCATTTATCGGGATAACCCACTTTTACATTGATTGCATCCAGTTTCTCAAGCGCTTTTTGTTTGGTGGTATCGCTCATCCAGTCTACATTACGGATGCGTTCGTCCAGTGATACGCGCAGATTTTCAACCAGTGCAACCATCCGTTTTTTGGCTTCAGGTGGAAAATATTTCTTTACGTACAACTGGCCTACCGCCTCGCTGAGCGCACTGTTAACTGTTCCCTGCACCCTTTTCCAGCGCGGGCGTTCGGCCTGTTTACCGCTCAATGTTTTTCCATAGAAATCGAAATTCAGGCCGGCAATATCTTTGGTAAGGTAATCGGCCATGAAATTGGTAAACTGATATTTCATGTATAATTTCCAGGTGTCAAGCGGTTCGCTCTGTACCAGTTTTCCGATGCCGGCAAAAAATTCGGGTTGCGAAACCACAATTTCGCCAGGATCGTTCAACCCGATTCCATGAAAATAACCTACCCAATCGTACCCCGGCGCCAGGGTCGACAAATCCGCAAGCGTCATCTTGTTGTAGGTTTTGTAAGGATCGCGCTGGTCAAGAAGGCTCATCGACACGACAGCCATTTTCTTTTCCAGTTCATAAATGGCGACAGCCTCTCCGGCAGCAGCTTCGGACGGGCTCCCGGCATGCACCAGCAAACCGGCAATAAACTGCCTGTATTTTTCCTGAATGCCCAGCGAGCGTTCGTCGGTGTTCAGGTAATAATCACGATTGGGCATACCAAGCCCCCCCTGATGAAGATAGGCGATCACCTGCGACGAGTTTTTCTGGTCGGCATCGGCATACAAAATGAACAGCGGATTAACCTGCATCCGGTGCCAATCGGTCACCACCTGCTGCATATCGGCAACCGTGGCGATCGCATCCACCTGTTTCCAATAAGGCTCCAAAGGACTTGTCCCGGCAGCCTCAATCGCTGCGGTATCCATTCCGCTCGCGTAAAAATCGGCGATTTTCTGCCCGATGCTTCCTTCTTCGTGCCGGGCTGCAACAATTTCAGTAAACAAGCTTTTTACCTGTTCTTCACCGGTATCGGCCAGTTTATCGAAACTGCCATAACGGCTTTTTTCATCGGGCATGGGGTTGCGCTTTTTCCATCCCCCGTTGGCGTAGTTATCGAAATCGGCAGCCGGGCTGACCGAAGTATCCATATCCAAAAGATCGATAGCCGGCGGCTCTTTGCTTGTCTGGGTACAAGCTATTATGCCGGCAGCCAGTAATAAGGTTAAAAAACGGTTCATGTTTCGCATGCTGTTCTGTTAAGATTATAAGTTGTATTCCAATTTGTCTGCAAGCGTACAAATACGTTACAACGATAGTAACAATTTTAAGCCCGACAGGTTCTGTAACCTGTTATATCTGATATGCAAAATAATTTTTACCTTGTGCAAAAAATAAAAATCAGCATGGACACAATTTACGATATTGCAATGCGAGACGAGGATTTTGTCATGTATGCCAATGGCAAGCCGTTGTATACTCCCGCAGGCAATGAAGTAGCCCACACCAATGCCCGTATCCTGCGCCTTGCAGTGACCCATGAACTACTCCGGGAAGAACAAGGCCTGTCGCCACTTTCACTACTAATCAGGCTGACTGATATTCTGGCAGGCACAAGCCCTGTGTTTGAGTTCAGCGTTTCCGAAAAAATTGAAAACGACCCGATGCTGAAGAAAAAAGAAAACATTCCTTCCGGGTCTTCCATACTGGTTATGCCCGACAATTTTTTACTGGTTGATTATGTGTTTATAAACTCGTCATCCATGGTTTCGGCTTTCAACGCTTTTCAGTACCGCAAGGAACAAAACCAGCCGATCAGTGATTACACGGCTGAATTTGTTTCCCACATGACGACCGAACAACAAATGGCACTGAACATCTTAGTTACCGGGCAAAACTGTGGCATCCTGGTACATTTGTTGTTTCTCTGCGGATACCTGTCGCTGTCGGAATATGCAACCGGAATGATCATCCTGAAAATAAAAGAAAACGACAGGGATGTTTCGGACACCCTTCATTCGTCAGGCATTCACGGACTGGCCGAAATACACAGACAATTTGTGGAGAAAGCCCAAACCATAAGCAATTTCCTGACCCTTTTTAAAAACGAAAACCAGATTTCGGTAATTGAGGAGATCATTAAACGGGGCGAAAACGATCAAACCGAATTTAAAAGCACCTTACGCTGGGACCTGCGCCAATCAATTAAGAATACAGCGATTGAACACGCTTCACTGAAAACGATCTGTGCATTCCTGAACAGCGAAGGTGGCGACTTGTTGATCGGCGTTCGCGATGATGGCAGCATTGAAGGAATAGAGACCGACAAATTTGAAAACGACGACCGTTTCCTGCTCCACCTCTGGACGCTGATAAAAACCTGTATGGGGCATGAAGTGGTGGAATGGGTGAACACATCGCTTCAAAAGTTCGGAGATAAAACTGTTTGCCGCGTTAATTGCAAGCGCGCAAACCGACCGGTATTCCTGACCCAGAAAGGTTTCGACGAGGCCTTTTTTATCCGGGTCGGCCCAAGTAGCAGCAACCTGGAAATCAGCTCGGCACTGAAATACATCCGGCAGCATTTCAATTGAATGTCATTACAGGCAATTTATTTTTTTCGGACCAGTATCCCGCCAACCGTTCATCTGTAATATCCATAATTGTCAGTTTACCAAAGGTCAAATTTACGTTGTTTCAATTGGTATCCTTCTCACCTTCCCGATGTTTATCAAAATTTTATCAAGTATCTTTTTAGAATCCTGTTTTCTCGGCGGGTCATTAAAGAAAACATCCATTACTACTTCTTCTAAATCCCCACCAGTCAACCATTCTTTAATCATTGATTCTGATTCATCAAGAAATTCGTTGTCTGTCTTGCAATCATCAGCTAATGCACCAAATTGCAAAGTCAAATCATAGTGGAATCTCTCTGCCGTATCAACAATCGCAGTATGCGTTTCTCGTGATAAATCATTTGTATCAATACGCTGTGTTGTTTTTCTGTATCCCCTCGCATACCTTTGAAACCATTATTAGCTATATTGTGTGCATGCGGGTGTTTATTCATTATCAGTTAATTTTCAATATCCTACAAACACAAAATAGCTCAATCGAAGCATTGCTGTTCTCGAAAGAATTAGTTTTTAGTTGGCAAAAAATGCGGGACGACAAAACGCTCTCTTAGGAGTATAGCGTTTTTTAAAAGATATAATGCTCATTAAAAGGGATCGTGCAATGCCCGGCTTTCGTCATAGAGAAATATTCCTCAGGACAAATTCCGTTTGCCGGCATGAAGCCGTGTGCCTCTTGCCATCATAATCTGATCGGGATTGGTAATCAACACCTGTTTGACACCCTTTGAGATGGCCTGAAAACTGTTGTCCAATTTGGGGATCATCCCCTCGCTGATCTGGCCGGTTTGCTGAAGTTCCCTGAATTGGGTGTAATCGAGTTCGGGAATCACGGAATTATCGTCTTCCGGATTCAAAAGCACCCCTTTTTTTTCGAAACAGAAATACAGGTTGACATCGAAAAAGTTGGCCAGTTCAATGGCCAGTTCAGAGGCAATGGTATCGGCATTGGTATTGAGCATACTGCCTTTGGTATCGTGGGTCAGGGGGGCTACCACAGGCACTACGCCTGCCTCAAGCAAAATCCGCAATTCGGAAGTATTCACGCGCACCACATCGCCCACGTATCCGTAATCGATATCCTTTACCGGACGTTTTACCGCTTCCATAAGGTTCAGGTCGGCGCCGGTTAAGCCCACTGCATTGATATTCCGGGACTGTAACGAAGCGACAATATTTTTATTGACCAATCCTCCGTACACCATTGTCACCACCTCCAACATTGCTTCATCGGTGATACGCCGGCCATCGACCATGTTGGTTTCAATTCCAAGCCGGTCGGCAATAGCCGTAGCTGAACGCCCGCCGCCATGCACCAGAATTTTGTACCCACCAATCTTCTGAAAACCGGACATTAGCTTTTCCAGGCTTTCCTTTTCTTCAACCACTTTGCCGCCTACTTTTACGATTGTCAAACGTTCCATATTCCGATACCTTACGGCCTTAGTAACCTTCCGACAAGGGAAAGTTCCCGGCCTGATTTGTTAATTATAGTTTATCCGATACGCGATACTTGATACTCGTAAGGTCATTATTTCAATTCGTCCAGAATCATTTTGAGGACTGTCTGTGCAGAATACAACCGGTTTTCGGCTTCGTCGATCACAATGGAACCCGGCCCGTCAATCACCTCATCGGTAACGATCATGTTCCGGCGTACCGGAAGACAGTGCATGAACCTGGCATTGTTTGTAACCGCCATTTGCATGGAAGAAACTGTCCAGTTGCGGTCTTTCGAGAGAATTTTCCCGTAGTCGGTATACGAAGCCCAATTTTTTGCATAAATAAAATTAGCTCCTTCAAAGGCTTTCATCTGATCGTATTCCGGTTTCAGGCTGCCCATAAATTCCGGCGCCAGCTCGTAACCTTCAGGATGAGTAACGACCAGTTCGTAACCGGCAGCGCACATCCATTCAACGAACGAGTTAGGGACGGCCTGCGGCAGGGCACGGGGATGCGGCGCCCAGCTAAGCACCACTTTCGGACGTTTCACCGTTTTGTATTCCTCAATGGTCATGTGGTCGGCAAAGGACTGAAGCGGGTGACGGGTGGCTGCTTCCATGCTCACCACCGGCACGCCTGCATAATCGATAAATTGTTGCAGTATTTTTTCCTGGTAATCGTCATCCCTGTTTTCGTAACGGGCAAACGAACGTACCCCGATAATGTCGCAATACCGTCCGATTACCGGTACGGCTTCACGGATATGTTCGGGCTTGTCGCCATCCATGACCACCCCCAGTTCGGTTTCTAATTTCCAGCCCCCTTCGTTAATGTCGAACACAATCACATTCATGCCTAAGTTCAGGCCTGCTTTCTGGGTGCTCAGGCGGGTCCTCAAACTGGAATTGAAAAATACAAGCAGGAGGGTTTTATTTTTCCCCAACGACTGATATTTGTAAGGGTCACGCTTCAACTCGAAAGCCAGGTTCAATGCTTCATCCAGGTTGCCAATATCTTTTACTGAAGTAAAATGTCTCATTTTAGGTTCCATTAGCTGATTCTATCGTTTTTCCTGTTTTTCATTTTGGCCTGATCTGCCCGTCGCCGTCAACTATCCACTTGTAGCTGGTGAGCTCTTCGAGCGCCATTGGGCCCCGGGCATGTAATTTCTGTGTTGAAATACCGATTTCTGCCCCTAACCCGAACTGTGCCCCGTCGGTAAATGCAGTCGACACATTGCAATATACTGCAGCCGCATCCACCATTATCCGGAAAAGTTCTTTGTTCCTCTCATCCCCGGTAATGATCGACTCGCTGTGTTTCGAGCTGTAACGGGCAATCTGAGCCAATGCTTCGTCGAACGACGCAACGGTTTTCACTGCCATTTTATAATCCAGGAATTCGGTCCCGAACGATTCTTCCGTTGCATGTTCAAGCAGGTGCCCGGGATAGTTGTCTTTCAGAACCGGATACGCCTTTTCATCGGCATAAATAATCACATTGCTTTCCTTCAGCTTGCTACAAAGTACCGGAAGATCGGAAAGGCGCTTTTCGTGAACAATCAGACAGTCGAGCGCATTGCAAATACTTACCCTTCGGGTTTTGGCATTGTTAATGATCGCCTGGCCTTTTTGTACATCGCCAAACTCGTCGAAATAAGTATGGCAGATACCAGCACCTGTCTCGATAACCGGGATGGTTGCATTCCGGCGTACAAAATCAATCAGGTTTTGCGAGCCGCGCGGAATAATCAGGTCAATATAACCATGTGCATTCAGTATCTGTGTGGTAGCCTCACGATCGGCAGGCAGCAAGGCCAGTATGTTTTTATCGATCCCCTGTTTTTCAAGCACTGAATGAATAAGGTTCACAATGGCCGTATTCGAATCGATGGCATCGCTTCCGCCTTTCAGGACGCAGGCATTGCCCGATTTCAGGCACAACGAAAAAACATCGAAAGTAACATTGGGACGGGCTTCATAAATGATCCCGATCACCCCGAACGGAACCGATATTTTCGTTATTTTCATCCCGTTGGGCCTCTCGGTACGGCTCAAAATACGCCCCAGAGGAGACGGAAGCCCGGCCACATTGCGGATATCGGCAGCAATCCCTTCAATGCGTTCGCGGGTAAGTTTCAAACGGTCGTATTTAGGGTCGTTTACATCCATACGTACCAGGTCCTTCAGGTTTTCCTGAAGGATAAACTCTGCATTTTCGACCGCTGCCGTGGCAAGGTCTTCCAAAATCCGGTTAATTTTCTCAACCGGCACAAGGTTTAATTTTCGACTGGCTTGTAATACCAGTTCAAGTTGTTCTTTTACTTCCATATCGCGTTTTCTTTAATAAATCCCCCTCCCAAGGGGGTTGGGAGAGGGAAATAACTCAGTAACTTTTGCCAGAAAAGGCTTTAAAAAGAGTTGTGTGAAAAGGGTTCATTTGTAGAATCACTGAGTTGTATGGTCCGTTTAATCAATTAAATACAAATAATCATAATGAACGAGCGCCTGCTGGTTTTTATGTCCCAGCTCTTTTATGGCTTTTTCTGAACTGTATTGCGACTTTCCCATGCCGATCAGTTCGTTATCTTCATTTTTTATCCGGATGATATCGCCTTTTTTAAAACTGCCGGTAATCTCCACCACACCGATCAACAACAAGCTGGTCGCCTTATCTGAGAATAAGGCCCTCACCGCTCCCTCATTGATCTTCACTTCCCCTTTTGCAAAACTTTCCGAATAAGCAATCCATTTTTTTACCTCCGAGGCTTTTTTAGTCTCCGGGATAAACCGCGTATTGACCACGGTTTTGGAGGTATCCATCAGGTCAAGCAGGATGTTTCTCTTCATTCCGTTGGCAATATGTACCGTGATCCCTCCCCTGGCAACCTTGCTTGCAATATTGTATTTGGTGATCATACCGCCTCTCCCGAAATTCGATTTCCGGGTTGAAATGATGTTTGACTCCAGTTTGGTCCCGGATGAAATTTCAGCAATTACTTTTGCCCCGGGTAAATCAGGCGAACCGTCATAAATACCGTCTATATTGCTCAGGATGATTAACGCTTCGGAGTTGACCAGCGAAGCAATCAGTCCCGATAGTTCATCATTATCGGTAAACATCAGTTCGGTGACCGAAATAGTATCGTTCTCATTCACAATCGGGATCACACCGTTCTCGTTCAGTGTGGATATACAGTTTTTCATGTTCAGGTAATGTACCCGGCTGCTGAAGTTTTCTTTGGTCGTGAGTACTTGGGCACAGCGTATATGGTATTTCTGAAAATGACCTGCATAGTGGTTGATCAGCTTTACCTGTCCAACCGCCGACCACAGCTGCCGGGAAGAAACGGCATCAAGTTTTTTGTGTGGTTCAATCAAACTTCTGCCGGCAGCCACCGCTCCCGATGATACCAATACCACCTCAATGCCTGCCTTGTGAAGTGTCGCAACCTGATCGACCAGATGAGCCATGTTTTCGTCATTCAATGTTCCGTCAGACTTGGTTAGAACGTTACTACCGACTTTCACGGTAATCTTTTTGTATCTGTAATTATTCACAGGAAATATTACTTGTCGTTACTTCTCAATTTTATTATATGATGCCAGCAATCCCTGAATTACGGAAGAGCTGAATCCCTTGTGTTCCATCTCATTTAACCCGGTGATGGTAATTCCGCGGGGCGTGGTTACTTTGTCGATTTCCCGTTCCGGGTGGTGCCCTGTGTTCATAATCAACTGAACAGCTCCTTTGACGGTCTGAGCGGTAATAAACTGGGCCATTTCGGCACCGAAGCCCATTTCCACCCCTCCCTGCATGGCAGCCCGGACATAACGCAACGCGAAAGCGGTGCCGCAGGATGCCAGAACGGTGGCAGCCGACATCAGCTCTTCGCTGATAATTACTGACTTCCCCAAATGATCGAACATTTCCTTCACTTCCGGCAGGCTTTCTTCAGCGGCTTTATTGGCCGAGATACAAGTCATCGACTCCTGAATAGAGACAGCCGTATTCGGCATCACCCGGAATATTCCCGCATCTTTTCCTATGAGTCCTTCCAATTCGGTAATTGTTACACCTGCAGCAATGGAAACAATAATTTCACTTCCCCGGAGAACCGGTTTTATTTCGTTGACCACATTTTTCACATGGTAAGGTTTAACCGCGAGCAACACCAGATTGGCAGAACGTGCAGCATCACGATTTTCCAGAAAAGTATGGATACCTTTCGATGCAAACCCTTCCAGTACATTTTTCCGCGGATCGGAAACAGAAATCGACGAAGCGCTGATATAACCCGACTTGAGCAAGCCGTTCACAATGGCGCCGCCCATATTTCCCGCGCCAATAATGGCTACCTTTTCAATCTTCATGGTCTTCGTTATTAAGTTGCATGAACAAGCCTGGGACTCAGAACCTGTTCAAATTTTTCCAAAAAATAACCGGCCTCTTCCATCGACAGGGTAAGTGACGGAAGCAAACGGATAATATTTGTCCCGGAAACCCCGGTAAATATTTTATGCCCGAAAAGCAGTTGCTGCCTGATCTCCTTGATCGGAATGTCGAACTCGATGCCAATCATCAACCCTTTGCCCCTGACTTCTTTTATTTGTTCGTTTTTATTTAATTCTGAAATCAGGAATTGCCCTACTTTGGCTGCATTTTCAACCAGCTTCTCATTTTTCATGATGTCGAGTACGGCAATGCCTGCAGCACAGGCCAGATAGTTTCCTCCAAATGTAGTCCCGAGCATGCCGTGCCACGGTTCAATAGAAGGGGCGATCATAACACCCCCTACCGGGAATCCGTTGCCCATTCCTTTTGCGATCGTGATCACATCGGGTTTTATCGCGGCATACTGATGTGCGAAAAATTTGCCGCTGCGACCGTATCCCGACTGAATTTCATCTAAAATCAGCAACGTACCGTGTGTTTTGCACAGCGCTGCCAACTGATTTAAAAAGATGGAAGAAGGTACATGAATGCCTCCTATCCCCTGTATCCCCTCAATAATTACCGCCGCAACTTCTTTGGTTTCCAAAACATTCTGCAGTTCGCCAAGATTTTCATAAGGCAGCATCACGGCATTTTCGGTTTGATTGACCGGAGCAATGATCTTCGGATTGTCGGTAACAGCCACTGCAGCCGAAGTACGGCCATGAAAACAATTTTTGAAACTGACTATTTTTTTACGTCCGGTCACAAACGAAGCCAGTTTGATCGCATTTTCATTGGCCTCGGCACCCGAGTTGCAAAGGAATAACTGATAATCGTCGTACCCCGACATTTGTCCCAACTTTTCAGCCAGTTCTTTCTGTTGCGGAATGACCACCGAATTGGAATAAAAGCCAATCGAGCCGAGTTGTTGCCCGATTTTTTCAATATAATACGGATGCGAATGCCCTACCGATATAACTGCATGTCCCCCATACAAATCGAGGTATTTGTTTCCCTTATCGTCCCATACATAACACCCTTCGGCCTTTACAGGGGTTATATCAAAAAGCGGATATACGTTAAATAGGTTCATCATTTAAAACGATACTGGTTTTAATTTCAATCCTTCGGTTTCATTGAGGCCAAACATCAGGTTCATATTCTGGACCGCCTGGCCTGAGGCCCCTTTTAACAAATTATCGGTAACGCTCAGCACCATCAGTTTATCGCCGTGCTTTTCCATATAAAGAATGGCTTTGTTTGTGTTTACTACCTGCTTCACATCAGGGTTTTCGTTAGTGATGAAAACGAACGGATGGGCACTGTAGTATTTCTGGTACAAAACAACAGCTTCTTCCAGCGTGCCATGATATTCAGTATATGCCGACACAAAAATACCGCGTGTATGGTTTCCGCGTACCGGGATAAAATTCAGCGCATACTGAAAACCCGGCTGCAACTGTTTCAGGCTTTGGACGATTTCGCCCAGATGCTGGTGCTCGAAGGCTTTGTAAACCGATACATTCCCGTTTCTCCAGCTGAAATGCGATGTTTCCGTAGGCGCCTGCCCTGCCCCGGTTGATCCGGTAATGGCATGCACATGTATCTCGTTTTTCAGCAATCCGGCTTTTGCTAATGGGAGCAAAGCAAGTTGAATGCCCGTTGCAAAACATCCCGGATTGGCAATCCGGTTTGCAATGCAAATGGCG
The DNA here is from genome assembly GCA_034003625.1 of Prolixibacteraceae bacterium. GTDB lineage: Bacteria > Bacteroidota > Bacteroidia > Bacteroidales > Prolixibacteraceae > GWE2-42-39. Next base: position 43,420 of record JAVEYG010000014.1, read on the forward strand.
TCGCGGTTCAGTTCGGGCAGCCCGTAAACAAATGTGTTGCCTTCCGTTTTTATCCTGAAGTCATGGCTCAGATCAATAATCTTTACTTTTTCAGGGATGTTGTTTTTTGCAACAAATTCCTTTGATTTGCCATGCCCCGTGCAGAGAAACAGCACATCGGCCCAGGCAGGATCAGCCTCTTCGGTAAAGATCAGGTCTGTGTCGCCCAGTAAATCACGATGTACCTCATAAACCGGGCTTCCTTTATGGCTTGTGCTTTGTACAAAAACGATCTCCGCTTTCGGATGGTTCAGTAAAATCCGGATCAGTTCGCCAGCTGTGTAACCAGCCCCTCCTATTATCCCAACTTTTATCTTCATCCGGATCAATATTTTTTATTCACTGAATTATAAATTTTCAACGAGTTCCCCAGAATTTTTGTAAATCCTTTTACATCGTCGGCGGTCCATGCATTGTTTTCTTCTCCGTACCGCCCAAATTCGGCTTTCATCAAGTCGTATTCCGATGCCACACCCACAAGGATGTAATGATAGGGTTTCAGTTTTACAATCACCTTCCCGCTTACTGTTTCCTGCGAACTTTCGAGGAATCTCTCAATGTCGCGCAGTACCGGTTCAAAATACAGCGCTTCGTGTAGGAACATCCCGTACCAGTTGCCCAACTGTTCTTTCCAGTACTGCTGCCATTTGGTGAGCGTGTGTTTTTCGAGCATCTGGTGTGCCTTGATGATGATCATGGGCGCAGCTGCTTCAAAACCAACCCGGCCCTTGATACCGATGATGGTATCGCCGATGTGCATGTCGCGTCCCACGGCATACGGGGCAGCCAGCTTTTCCAATGCCTGAATGGCTTCCACCGGGTTCAGGTACTTTTTGCCATCCACTCCTTTCAGTTCGCCTTTCACAAAATCAAGGACAATTTCTTTTTCATCAGTTGCCGTCATTTGCGACGGGTAGGCTCCTTCGGGCAATGTCTTTTCCGAAGTGAGCGTTTCTTTTCCGCCAATGCTGGTTCCCCAAAGGCCTTTGTTAATGGAGTATTCCATTTTTTTCCAGTCGGCTTCCACGCCGTGTTCCCTCAGGTAATCAATTTCCTCCTGACGGCTTAATTTCAGGTCGCGGGTGGGGGTAAGTATTCCAATTTCAGGAGCAAGTACGTTGAATGTAAGGTCGAAGCGCACCTGGTCGTTCCCGGCACCGGTACTTCCATGGGCCACGTATTTTGCGCCGATTTTCTTTGCATATTCAATAATAGCAATGGCCTGAAACACCCGCTCTGAGCTGACCGAGATCGGGTACGTATTGTTTCGCAACACATTTCCGTACACCATGTAACGGATGCACTTGTTGTAATAGGTATCGGTAACATCCAACGCAACATGTTTCACCGCTCCCAGTTTATACGCTTTTTCCTCAATAACTGCCATATCCTGTTTGCTGAACCCGCCTGTATTGGCAACAGCCGTGTATACATCCAGTTTTTTTTCAACCGAGAGGTACATGGCACAATACGAGGTATCCAATCCTCCGCTAAACGCTAAAACTACCTTCTCCTTCATTTTTATACCTTTAAAAAGCGATGACGCCGAACCAGACTTTTTGAAAACTTACAACTTTACTAACCTTATAAAATTTATTCTATCCTGATCCGAACTCAACTGTTCATCAATCAATTAAGCCAGACTTCATTTTTCGGACAGAACACCATAAGAAATGAATCCGTACGGTGTATGAGGATTTATCCTGAAATGATGCTGGACGGCGCCATCACTTTATATTTTACTGAATATTGTCATTAGAATATTAAACTTCGATTCCTTTACCTGGTTGCTTCCGTTTTTGGGCTTCAGTTTCTGGATCACATCCAGTAAACTTGTCCGTTTAGGCTTCACAACATGATTTTCCTCCGGCGCCGGATGTTCGTTGTCCGTTTTTTTGTTTTCCCACTTCGGATCGAACAACATACCGGTACAAAGGCACTTCGACCGGTTGGTACGCTGCAGGATATCGTAATTCACACAACTCTGGCAACCTTTCCAAAAGTCTTCGTCATCGGTTAGCTCGGAGAAGGTAACCGGACGATAGCCCAATTCATGGTTGATTTTCATCACTGCCAGACCGGTAGTCAGGCCAAATATTTTGGCATCCGGAAATTTTGTCCGCGAAAGATCGAAGATTTTTCGCTTGATCTCGGTTGCCAGGCCAATCCCTCTATACGGTTTGGCAACAATCAGCCCCGAATTGGCTACAAAACGGTTATGGCCCCAGCTTTCGAGATAACAAAAACCGGCAAACTTATCGCCGTCGAGGGCGATTACCGCTTTGCCTTCCAGCATTTTGTTGGCTATGTAATCATACGTACGGCGCGCAATACCGGTTCCCCTTTCCTTCGACGCTATATCAATCTCATCATTCACCTGATCTACATATTTCAGGTGCATGACCGTAGCTACCACTACTTGTATATCCTTTAAACTTTTTTCTTCTGACATAATTCAATTCTACTTTATCTTACCCGCTAATCCCGGCATAATTAAAATGAGACTGTTAATTAAATCTGCCCGTTTGATACCTTCCCTCATGATCAGTAAAACCGTATCGTCGCCGGCAATGGTGCCGATAATTTCATACGGCGCTACGGTATCGATCAGGGCAGCTATGCTGCTGGCATAACCCGGGCGGGTATTCACTACCGCCAGGTTTCCTGAAAATTGCAGTTTACGGAGACCATCTGCCAGATAATTTACCCCTGCTTCCGTTTCCTCCCTCACAATATTACCAGCTTCAGGAATTACGTAAATGTACCCCGCTGCGGGGTCATACGCCTTTGCTACTTTCAATGTTTTTAAATCTCTCGATAATGTTGCCTGTGTTATTTCAATCCCTTTATTCCTTAATAAACGCATCAACTCATCCTGGCTGCTTACTTTTTCAGTAAGTATCGCTTTTTTGATTGCAACCTGACGTTCGATGCGGCTTTTCATAAAACTGAATATTTATTCATTTATTGTGCAAATTTATTCATTTGTGTTTTATATCAAAGTTTTTTTTCGGGAATAATTGTTATTTTTGTTGCGGATTTAACATTCAGGAGTTATTTACATTTTTGAAACAGTTGAGAATTGAGATTATTTAGTCCAATACCGAAGAAAATTAGTTTAAGAATAACAACCATGCGTTTGCCCTACAACCGTAGCCAAACGCATTTTTTTTAATATTTCGATCAGCAAATGGCACAGGCAAAAAATGTCAGATTGGTCCTGGAAGACGGGACTGTTTTTGAGGGAAAATCGTTCGGATATGATAAATCGGTAGCCGGGGAAATTGTTTTTTACACGGCGATGACCGGCTATCCCGAAAGCTTGACAGACCCCTCATATACAGGGCAGATACTGGTATCAACATATCCGTTGATAGGAAATTACGGGGTTCCTTCGGATATACAAAAAGAAGGGATCAATGAGTTTTATGAATCACACAAAATCCACGCTTCCGGTCTTGTTATTTCCGATTATTCGTTTGAATACAGCCACTGGAACGCGGTAAAAAGTTTGTCCGACTGGCTCAAAGAATACCAGGTACCTGGTCTGTTCGACATTGACACGAGAAGTTTAACGAAAATTTTACGTGAGAAAGGTTCAATGCTCGGCAAAATAGAATTTGAAGACCAACCCGTTGATTTTTACGACCCGAACAAGGAAAACTTAGTGGCCATTGCCAGCGCGAAAGAAAAATCGGTATATGGGAACGGTGAGCATAAAGTAATACTGGTTGATTGCGGGGTGAAAAACAACATCATCCGTTGCTTGCTAAAACGCAATGCTACCGTGATCCGTGTGCCGTGGGACTATGACTATAATAACGAGGAATTTGATGGCGTATTTATCTCGAACGGACCGGGCGATCCGGCAATGTGCGATGCAACGGTGGAACAGATTAAAAAAACCATCGACAAAAATATTCCCATCATGGGAATTTGCCTTGGCAATCAATTGCTGGCACGCGCAGCAGGCGCCGAAACCTACAAACTGAAATACGGTCACCGGAGCCACAACCAACCCGTTTTGCTTACTGGCACCAACCGCTGCTTTATTACTTCACAAAACCACGGTTATGCCGTTGCGCCCGACTCGCTCCCGAATGAATGGGAACCGCTGTTCGTCAATGTAAACGACCATACCAACGAAGGGATACGCCACAAAACAAAACCGTTTTTCTCTACTCAGTTCCACCCTGAAGCATCAAGCGGACCGGTAGATACCGAGTTTTTATTTGACGAGTTTATCCAAAACATTGTGAAAAATAAGAAATAGCAACATATCATGGCAGTTAATAAAGAAATAAAAAAAGCGATTGTGCTCGGTTCGGGTGCGCTGAAGATCGGGGAAGCAGGTGAATTCGACTATTCGGGGTCACAGGCCCTGAAGGCGCTGAAAGAAGAAGGCGTTGAAACAATTCTGATCAACCCCAATATTGCCACCATACAAACTTCGGAAAATATTGCCGACAAGATATACTTCCTCCCGGTAACTGCTTATTTCGTAGAGGAAGTCATTAAAAAAGAAAAGCCCGACGGGATTTTGCTGGCTTTTGGCGGCCAAACAGCTTTGAACTGCGGAGTAGAACTCTTCCGGAAAGGAATCCTGAAAAAATACAATGTACAAGTGGTCGGTACGCCGGTACAGGCCATTATCGATACTGAAGACCGCGACATCTTTGCAAAAAAATTAGGCGAGATCAATGTATTGACGCCCAAAAGCATTGCCTGTGAAAATATGCCCGAAGCCAGGGCCGCCGTCGAACAGATCGGCTATCCGATCATCATCCGTGCTGCTTACACGCTGGGTGGATTAGGAAGCGGGTTCTGCAACAACGATGAGGAATTGAACACACTGGCCTCAAAAGCCTTTTCCTATTCACCACAAATTCTGGTCGAAGAATCGATCAAAGGATGGAAAGAAGTGGAATACGAGGTAGTGCGCGACCAGTATGACAACTGTATCACGGTGTGTAACATGGAAAACTTCGACCCCTTAGGTATTCACACCGGCGAAAGCATCGTGGTGGCGCCCTCGCAAACGCTTACCAATTCAGAATATCACAAACTGCGAGAAATATCGATCCGTATTATCCGTCACATCGGGGTGATTGGCGAATGCAACGTGCAGTTTGCACTTGACCCGCATTCGGAAGACTACCGGGTAATTGAAGTGAACGCCCGTTTGTCGCGCTCTTCAGCGCTGGCCTCCAAAGCAACCGGTTACCCACTGGCTTTCGTAGCTGCCAAACTCGGGCTCGGCTACGGGCTGCACGAACTGAAAAATTCGGTGACCAAAGTAACGACTGCCGCATTTGAACCGGCACTCGACTATATCGTCTGCAAAATCCCGCGCTGGGACCTCAGCAAATTTACCGGGGTATCGAAAAATTTAGGAAGTTCGATGAAAAGTGTCGGCGAAATCATGGCTATCGGGCGCACCTTTGAAGAAGCCATCCAGAAAGGGATACGCATGGTGGGTATAGGAATGCACGGGTTCGTGGGCAACAAGGGGGAAATCACCTTTCAGCAGATCGACGAAGAGCTGGTAAACCCGACCGACCGCCGTATTTTTGCCATTGCCGAAGCCTTTAACAAAGAATATTCAATTGAAGATATTCATCAGAAAACAAAAATAGACCGTTGGTTTCTGCAAAAACTGAAGAATATCCATGACATCAAACTTGAGCTTGAAAAAGTAACAGATATTGAAAAATTAGATGACGAACTACTGCTAAGATCGAAAAAAGCAGGTTTTTCTGATTTCCAGCTGGCACGGATTATGTTGCATTCGCCCAACGAAGACATTAGCAACGATTCATTAAAAATCAGAGATTTTCGTAAATCGAGAAACATCACGCCATCCGTAAAACAAATTGACACACTGGCCGGCGAATACCCCGCGCAAACCAATTACCTGTATCTTACGTACGGAGGTTCGGAACACGATATTGAATTTCTGCACGACAACAAATCGGTCATTGTGTTGGGTTCGGGCGCTTACCGTATTGGCAGTTCGGTCGAGTTCGACTGGTGTAGCGTAAATGCCATCAATACCATTCACGAGGAAGGCTATCGTTCTATCATGATCAACTACAATCCCGAGACGGTGAGTACCGATTACGACAGCTGCGACCGCCTGTATTTCGACGAACTGTCGTTCGAGCGGGTGATGGATATCATCGACATAGAAGCTCCGAAAGGCGTAGTTTTGTCTATGGGAGGCCAGATACCGAATAACTTAGCCATGAAACTGCACCGCCAGGACGTGCCGATACTCGGTACCTCGGCCACCAAAATCGACAATGCCGAAGACCGTAAGAAATTCAGTTCATTATTGGATGCCCTGAATGTGGACCAGCCCCGTTGGTCGCAGCTGACCAGCATCGAAGACATATACAAATTTGTAGACGAAGTGGGCTTCCCGGTACTGATCCGCCCCTCGTATGTACTTTCGGGAGCAGCCATGAACGTGGTATCAAACAAAGACCAGTTGGAACATTTTCTCGAACTGGCAGCCAATGTATCGAAAGAACACCCCGTAGTAGTTTCGGAATTTATTGAACAGGCCAAGGAGATTGAAATTGACGCAGTGGCCGACAGAGGCGAAGTGGTAGCCTATGCCATTTCGGAACACGTCGAGTTTGCGGGGGTCCATTCGGGTGATGCAACCATTGTGTTCCCGCCACAAAAACTGTACGTGGAAACCATCCGCCGGATAAAAAAAATATCGCGCGAAATTGCCAAGGCGCTCGAAATTTCAGGGCCCTTCAATATGCAGTTTCTTGCCAAAGATAACGATATAAAAGTGATTGAATGCAACCTGCGCGCTTCGCGAAGTTTCCCGTTTGTATCGAAGGTGATGAAAATCAACCTGATTGAAATTGCCACACAGGTCATGCTTGGCGTACCGTATACAAAACCCGACAAATCGTTGTTCGAACTCGATTATGTGGGCGTAAAAGCACCACAGTTCTCGTTTGCCCGTTTGCTGAATGCCGACCCCGTGCTGGGCGTCGATATGTCATCGACCGGAGAAGTAGGCTGTATCGGCGAAACCTATTACGAGGCTATCCTAAAGTCGATGCTTTCAGTAGGGTATCGCATCCCCGGAAAGAATATCCTTATTTCCTCGGGACCGGCACGTTCCAAACTCGAACTGCTGCAAAGTGCAAAAATGCTGGCCGAACGGGGGTATAACCTCTACGCCACCGAAGGGACACATCGATTTTTCCGCGACAACGGGGTGAACACAACCCTGCTGCACTGGCCCGATGAGGAAGACCGTCAGCCCAATACTATTGATTACCTGAAAGAAAAGAAAATCGATCTGGTGGTCAACATCCCGAAAGACCATACCAAACGGGAACTGAGCAACGGCTATTATATCCGCCGCAGCGCCATCGACTACAATATCCCGCTGATCACCAATGCCCGGCTGGCCAGCGCTTTTATTTTTGCAATATGTAAATACAAGATAGAAGATATTGGCATTAAAAGCTGGGAAGAATACAAAAGTTAGTATCTGATTTTTCAAATTGCCAAAACATTGTGAGCACATTTGTAATCATCGCTGTTTCACTCATCAACCTGTTTATTGCAGCAACTTATTTCCGGAGTTTATACCTGAAACGTTCAAAACCGGCATTGGCTATGTGGCTATTTTTCAGCCTGGCGGTAGCGATGAGCCTGATTACCTATCTAAAGGAAGGAAATTTTGGGTTCTGGGACAACGTACTGAATACCACCGATCTGGTTTTGGTTATTTTTGTAACCACTGCCATTGTTTTCATGGGCGATAAAAGCACACGTTTCAACCGGTTCGACGGATGGTGCCTGGCAGTTGTCATAGCCATTGTCATTTTCTGGTTGATTTCTCAAAATCACCTGATCACGAACCTGGGGATCCAACTCATCCTGGTTATTGCTTATTTCCCGGTTGTGAAACGCATGCGGACCATGAAAGAAAATACGGAACCCTTTGCGGTGTGGATTGCCCTGATGATTGCCCCGATGATCTCGCTCATTACCAGCAAAGGCTTACTGGCAGCAATATACGCAATCCGTGCAATCATCTGTACCGGGTTATTGCTGACATTGATGATCCGGATTGAATGGATGAAACGCAAACAACCAGTTTCATAACAGACGATCAATCTCCCGGCGTGAACACCTTACAGTTTACAGCCTATCTGTCGTCAATTTTCCCGGCAATGCGTTTTATGGTATTCAGGTTCCTGGTGGTAATATCTTTTCCGAAGAATTGTTCCAGTACCTCCATTCCTTTTGTGGTTTGGGTAACCGCAAGGTCCAGTATGCTAAAAATAGCCGTGCCCCTGAGTTCAGTGATACGAAAAGAATGATCGTCCGAAATCCAGGGGATATTGACATTCACAGAGGGAATGTGTTTCAAAAATGAAACATAAAGACGAAGGTCCCGGGTGATTTCAATATTTCCAAAGGGATTATCCCGGATCACATCCAGAATGTCGTCTGCCGTTCGCAACAGTACGGGGACAGGAAAACCAAAATTTTTCTCCAAACTGACAGATATGATTTTTTCCAGTTCTCCATCACAACCTCTGTGCGCATCAAAAATGACATTCCCGGAATTGAGCAATGTAACTACATTCTCAAAACCAAGTTTTGTCATCACACTGCGCAACTCCCCCATCGGCAGTTTATGGTGCCCGCCTACATTAATTCCCCTGAGTAGGGCGACATACCTGGTCTTTTCATTCATCTTTGATCCAATTTCCCATATCACCTACAAACCATCTGTTCTCACACCAGGTCACAAGCCTCTTCAGGCATCCATTTGCGGTCTTTTCCTTCCCACTTGATGTTGCACCCAATGGGGTTGGTCAGTGGAACTGAGACTTCCTTTCCGGCCAGCACCTCTTCCAGCGTCCGGTCAAGATCCTTCACGGTGATACGGGCCGGTTCGCGCGGCGAATCTACGGCGCGACCGGTATATACCAGCCTGCGTTCGCTGTTGAACACATAAAAATGAGGCGTTTTCAGTGCCCCGTAGGCAAGCGCAACCTCCTGCGTAACATCGTGCAAATAAACCCATGGGAAACGGTGAACGTTCATTCGTTCAACCATGTGCGGAAAATCATCTTCCGGATAAGTATTGGGGCTATTTGAATTGATTGCCACGAAACCGACTCCTTTATTTCTAAATTTAAGAACGGTTTCGCGGGTAATCTCATCGCTTCCCAACACATACGGACAATGGTTGCAGGTAAAGAAAACCACCAAAAATTCCGACGGGAAATTATCAATCGAATACGTTTTCCCATCGGTTGCCGGAAGTTTAAACCCAGGCGCTTTTTCCCCGATTTTTAATGTATATGCCATATTTGTATGTTTTTCTTGTTAAAGAGGAATATTTCCGTGTTTCCTCGGCAGATTCGATTTTCGCTTGTTACGGGTCATCTCTAATGCCTGTATAATTTTCAGCCGGGTTTCTTTCGGATAAATAATCTCATCAATGTATCCCAGCGAAGCAGCCTTATATGGATTCGCAAATTTTTCGCGGTATTCGTTCACTGCGTTGGCTTTTTCTTCCGCATCAGTAATATCCCGGCGCAGGATATTAATCGCCCCTTCGGGCCCCATCACAGCAATCTCGGCAGTTGGATAAGCCAGGTTCACATCGCCACCGATGTGTTTACTCGACATCACATCGTACGCACCTCCGTATGCTTTCCGGGTGATGACGGTAATTTTGGCCACCGTAGCTTCGGCGAAAGCATACAACAGTTTGGCCCCGTGTTTTATAATCCCGCCAAATTCCTGACTGGTTCCCGGCAAAAAGCCTGGCACATCGACCAATGTTACCAGCGGAATATTAAATGCGTCGCAGAAACGGACAAAACGGGCCGCTTTAACCGACGAGTTAATATCGAGCACCCCGGCCAGGTGGGCTGGCTGATTGGCCACAATTCCCACCGGGCGCCCGGCAAAACGTGCAAACCCGATGATCATATTTTCGGCATAATGCGGCTGCACCTCCATAAAATGCTCATCATCGATAATCTTCATGATAATGTCCTTCATGTTATACGGTTTGTTCGGATCAGCCGGGACAATCGTATTGAGCGATTCATCAGCACGTCCGGGCATATCGGTAGCCGGTTTCAGGGGGGGATCGTCCATGTTGTTCGACGGGATGAAACTCATTAGTTCGCGTACCATCATCAGTGCCTGTTCTTCGTTTGCACCGGTGAAATGGGCGACTCCGCTCCGGGAGCTGTGGGTAGCAGCGCCCCCCAGTTCTTCTTTCGACACATCTTCGTGAGTCACGGTTTTGATCACTTCGGGGCCGGTCACAAACATGTGGCTGGTCTGATCGACCATAAAAATAAAATCAGTAAGAGCGGGTGAATACACTGCTCCGCCCGCACATGGCCCCAATATCGCGCTAATTTGCGGGATTACCCCCGACGACATTACATTGTTGTAAAAAATATCGGCATAACCGGCCAGTGACTCAACTCCTTCCTGGATACGCGCCCCGCCCGAATCGTTCAGTCCGATGACAGGTGCCCCCATCTTGATAGCCAGTTCCTGTATTTTTACAATTTTATCGGCATTGGCGCGGCTCAATGTTCCTCCAAAAACCGTGAAGTCCTGTGCAAAAACATATACTAACCGTCCGTGAATATACCCGTAACCGGTTATCACCCCGTCACCGGGTATTTTATTTTTATCGATCCCGAAATCGGTTGCCCGGTGGGTGACCAGTTTGTCAATTTCCTGAAAGGTACCCGGGTCAAGCAATTGGACAATTCGTTCGCGGGCTGTTTTTTTGCCTCCCTGATGTTGTTTTTCAATCCGTTCGGCTCCCCCGCCTAACTCTGCTTGCTTCGAAATTTCTGCAAAATGTTCAAATTTGGCTTTTAAATCCATATTATCTGCAATTATTCAATTTCTATTAATACCTGGTTTGCTTCAATGGTTTCCTGTTCCGAAACATTGATCCGTGAAATTACCCCGTCGACAGGGGCTTTGTACTCACTTTCCATTTTCATGGCAGAAATGATGACCACAGTATCGCCTTTTTTCACCGGATCGCCCACCGATACCGGAATTTTCACCACTTTGCCCGGCATGGGAGACGATACCGTATTTTCAGAACCAAGCATGGCCCCGGCCCCCCGGTTCCGTAAATATCTCGACTCGGCATCAATCACTTCCACATCGTAAGTGTTGTAAAGCGTATATGCCAGATAATGTTTCGGCTTTTCCGACTGCACTATTTCGATATTGTACGATCTTCCTTTATGAATAATGGAAAAAACGCCTTCGTCGTTGTGCATCAGGTCGACATCGTAAATTTTGTCGTCGACTTTTATTTTCAGAAAGTTCTCGTGCTGTTCCATCAATTCGACTGAAGCAACACGGTTTGCCAGTTTTATCTCAATAGACATACCTGATAGTTATAATCGTTCAAAATTTTTCTTGTAAGTATAATTTGCCCACCTGTTTTTTGCCGGATACAATTCCTTGTTCACATACGAGCGGTTCAAGTGGTCGAGAAACTCGATGTACGCGGCGATAATCACCATGTCTTCGCTGTTGCCGGGACAAGGAGAGGCTGTAAGCAAAAAGTCACTGTTTTTCTCAATGAAATTGGTATCGTAATTTCCCGAGCGGAAATCATCGGAATCCATGATGCGTTCAAGAAATTTGATGGATGTTTTAACCCCGGTGATCTTATATTCGTACAGGGCCCGTTTCATCCGTTCAATCGCTTCGTGCCGGTTTTGCGCCCATACAATCAACTTTGATATCATCGAGTCGTAATAAATCGGTATTTCATACCCTTCATAAGCATATCCGTCGGTACGCACTCCCAGTCCGAGCGGCTGATTAATGTTGTATATTTTCCCGGGATTTGGCATAAAATTATTGTCCGAATCTTCGGCATAAATACGGCATTCAATGGCATGGCCGCGCTGAAACAAATCGTTTTGGCAAAAAGGCAACGGTTGTCCTTCTGCAATCAATATTTGCTGCTTCACTAAGTCAATTCCCGTGACCCGTTCGGTAATCGGGTGTTCCACCTGTAAGCGGGTATTCATCTCAAGGAAATAGAAATTCAGGTCATTGTCAACCAGAAATTCGATGGTTCCGGCCCCCACGTAATTGACGGCCTGTGCCGCTTCCACGGCATGACGCCCCATCATCTCGCGTAACCCGGGTGTCATCAGCGGGGAAGGTGTTTCTTCTATCATCTTCTGGTGACGGCGCTGTACAGAACATTCCCGTTCAAAGAGGTGAACCACATTTCCGTGCTGGTCGCCCAGTACCTGAAATTCAATATGGTGGGGCGATGAAATATATTTCTCGATGTACACTGAATCGTCTCCGAACGCGGACAATGCTTCGGAACGGGCTGCGCGCACCGACGAAACAATCTCCGACGCATTCCTGACCAGCCGCATCCCTTTTCCACCACCTCCAGCGGCTGCTTTTACCATAACCGGCAACCCTATTTCATGTATAACTTTCAGTGCTTCTTCTTCCGAGTTCACACTTTCAGTGGTCCCCGGAACAACCGGGACACCCGCCCTGATCATAGTTTTACGGGCTTCGATCTTATCTCCCATTTGTTCAATTACTTCCGGGGAAGGACCAATAAAAATAATTCCGTTTTCACTGCATTTTCTGGCAAATGCGGCATTTTCCGAAAGAAAGCCATATCCCGGATGAATGGCACCGGCCCCGGTCATTTTTGCTACTTCAATAATTTTATCGGCATTCAGGTAACTCTCTGAGGAAGGACCCGGGCCTATACAATAGGCTTCAACGGCATACCTGACGTGCATGGAAGTACGATCGGCTTCAGAGAACACTGCAACAGTTGAGATATCCATCTCACGGCAGGTCCGCATTATCCGTATCGCAATCTCTCCCCGGTTGGCAACCAGGACTTTTTTGATTTTGCTCATATTTCAAGTTTAAAAATCGATCTGCACAGTATTTTTCCTGTAAAAATCAAATAACACTCATATAAAACCCTTCCGCCCAAATAATGTTTGTTAAGAGAAAAATTAAAATCCTGTACGATGAAAGTAATCTCTATGTTGCAATGCCATGTTTTGAATCTTTTCTGAACAGTATCCGCCCTATATTGAGCCGTCGTGACGAGTGGAGACATGGCCGGAATTGTAGTTGATCCGTACAATGATAAAAGGACGGCATTCGGGTTCAATATAAGCGTTGCAGGACAAAAAAGTTGACCTCTTTCATATAGGCTTACACTTTCGATACCATCCGGGATGTTTTTATGGTGAAAATTAATTCATGGTCCTTGCTTTAATTCTTCTTACCTTCCCCTTGTATATTTTCAGACAAGTGCTTCATCCCGGAAAGGGCAGTTCTAAGACCGGATTTGAAGCAACCCGTTGACAATTTTGCAGGGAAATACAAATTTGTATTGCCTGAGCCGTCAAACGGGAACAAAAAATTGATGCCGGTTAAGATAAATATTTACTTTTAAACCTTTTTCAATTTAATTTTTTAGTTTCATGCGAAATTAAGATGTTATCCCAATGTCAGAAGAACAAACAAATCCGAATGAATATTTATTATCCGAGTTAAAAAATGGCAGGGAGGAAGCATTTGACTTCATTTTCAGGAAATATTACAAGGCGCTTTGTGCCCAGGCAGTTTCATATGTTTCGGGACAAGACACAGCCCAAAGCCTGGTTCAGGATTGTTTCATCAAGCTGTGGGAGAAACGTGCTGAAGTTACTGAAATCGGGAATTTAAGTTCCTATCTTTCACTGATGGTACGGAACCAATGTATCGACCACCTGAGAAAAGAGAAATCAATGGAATTGCTTCACAAAAAATCACAGGTATGTGAAGATAAGGATATTACGAGTGAAACAATTATCTACCGTGAATTTGAAGAAAAACTGGTTATGGTATTGGCCTCGCTTCCAGACCGAAGCAGGATGGCTTTTGAATACAGCCGTTTCGAAGGCCTGAGCTACGCTGAAATCGCTGCCCGGATGAATATTTCAACAAAAGGAGTGGAAGCGCTTATTTCCCGTGCATTGAAAATACTCCGCCATGAATTAAAAGAATATTTGCCAATTGCCATCTTATTGTATAAAATCACACACCACTAATCTTTTCCGGTTGATCCGTGATCGTGGGCAAACTGCGTACAAAGACTTCTTCCAAAATAAAAAGAGGTTACAACTTTTACTTCGTCGCAACCTCTCCACTTTCTTGTAGCGAGAGCCGGGCATGATCCGGCGACCTCATGATTATGAATCATGCGCTCTAACCAGCTGAGCTACCTCGCCATCCGATTTTTGCGGTTGCAAATATAGTATTTTATTCTTTCCCAAACCTCCCTAAAAAAAAATAATTGCTATTTTTTCACCTCCGCTTTTCGCAGGGTGGTTGTTTATATTGGCCAGATTGCCTATATTGCAAAAAATCAGCATTGGAGGTGAAAACAAAAATTCAACTGGAATACATTGTCAACTGTTCCCCAAAAGTTTTATACAACCGGCTCAGTACTGCCGCCGGCTTAGCCGAATGGTTTGCTGAAAATGTAACCGTGAAAGGCAAAGTATATGCTTTCACGTGGGAAGGGACTGAACAAATGGCGGAAAAAACCCTTCACAAGGAAAACCAAATGGTCCGTTTTTCCTGGATTGACGACGAGGATAATGATTCTTATTTTGAATTTAGGATAACACAAGATGAACTGACCGGCGATGTTTCGCTGATTGTGGTTGATTTTGCAGAAGAAGACGAAACAGAGGAAGTCCGAAACCTTTGGGACACACAAATTGCCGATTTAAAACACATTTTGGGTTCTTAATTTTTTTTCACTTTCATTTTCTTCAAAATAACTTAGCTTTGTAATCGTTTCAAGAAAAAGGTATCAGATCAGATGAAGCGTTTACATTGGTTTATTATAAAAAACTTTCTTGGCCCTTTTTTCCTGACCTTTTTTATCTGTATTTTCATTCTGCTGATGCAGTTTCTGTGGAGATACATTGATGATCTGGTCGGTAAAGGCTTAGAGTGGCAAATTATTGCTGAATTTCTCACCTATGCTTCGTTTGCCTTGGTCCCCATGGCATTTCCTCTGGCGATGCTGCTCGCTTCCATCATGGCTTTTGGCAGCATGGGCGAAAATTATGAGCTGGTGGCCATGAAAGCTTCGGGTATTTCGCTGTTCCGTGCCATGCGCCCATTGATCTATATTGCCGTATGCCTGACCGGAACCGCTTTTTTCTTCTCAAACAATATCCTGCCGCAAACAAACCTTAAATTCGGCGCCCTGTTGGCGAGTGTAAAAACACAAAAACCGGAAATGATTATTAAAGAAGGAGTTTTTGCCAACGACATTGACAAGTATAGCATTAAAGTTGACAAAAAAAGCCGGGATAGCAACATGCTATACGACCTGATGATTTATGATCACACAGATAACCGGGGAAATGTCAAGGTTTCAATTGCCGATTCGGGGACGATGGTCATCACCCATGATAAAAAATACATGATCCTCACCTTGTACAACGGTGAAAACTATGAAGAACAAAAAGAAGTTGAACGAGGCCCCAACAAAAGGTATCCGTTTCGGAGAGACCGTTTTACCAAACAAGTTATCAATGTGCCCCTTAAAGGTTTCGACTTCAACCGGCAGGACGAAACCATCTACCGGAATTATTACCGGATGATGAACCTTCAGCAGCTCAGGCATCAGGAAGATTCACTGTACGAAGACTACCTGCTGCGCCTTCGCCGTTTCGTTATTTCCATGAACTACAACTCCGAATTGGTGAGAAGCGTCATCAACGAAACACAACCTGTCGACTCGTTGAAAAAAGCACTCCTTTTTGCACCCGACACCATTGTCAATATCGATACAATTCTTTATTCCAAAGCCCAAATGTTCCGGAATGAAATTATCCAGGAAGCAATATCCGAAGCGAGAAGCAATGCGCAAAACATTAACCATGAACAGGATATGCTCTATGCGCGAAAGAAGGATATCAACAAACATACCATTGAACGGCATAAAAAATTCTCGTGGTCGTTTGCCTGCCTGATTTTCTTTTTTATCGGGGCACCGCTCGGGGCAATTATCCGGAAAGGAGGGCTGGGAATGCCTGTGGTAGTCTCAATCCTCATGTTCATCACGTATTACATGGTATCAATTACCGGCGAAAAATTTGCCCGCGAAGATGTCTGGGCCATGTTCAACGGCATGTGGTTTTCGTCGTTCATCTTTTTAGGGCTCGGAATCTTCCTGACATACAAAGCTGCCACCGATTCGGCTATCATGAATATGGAAACGTACCAGTTAGTATTCAAAAAACTGGTATCTTTCGGTTTTCTTAAAAACAAAAAAAATCAGCAATGAGGATTCTTCAGCTAACCAACAAAAGCCCCTGGCCCCCCAAGGATGGCGGGGCCATTGCCAGCATGAACCTGACCAAAGGATTTGGCTTCCTGGGACATAAGGTTACGGTCCTCAGCATGAATACAGAAAAACACCGGGCAAAAAAGAAAAATATCCCTGAAAATATAAAAGCGCTGGCCGATTTTCATTTTGCCGACGTCCCCGCTTCCGTTTCAGTTTTTGGGGCCGTCAAAAACCTTTTGTTTTCGCAGCTTCCGTATAACGCCGAACGGTTTATATCCGAAGATTTCAGCCATGCCCTCATAAAAATCCTACAGAAAAAAAAATACGACATTGTCCAGCTCGAAGGCCTCTACCTGTGCCCGTATATTGCACTCATCCGGCGTTACTCCGATGCTAAAATCGTTTACCGGGCCCACAATATTGAACATGAAATATGGAACCGGACAGCAAAAATGACAGGAGGGGCCAAAAAAATTTATCTGAAACTTCTGGCATCGCGTATCAAACGTTTTGAAACATCGTACCTGAACAGTTACGACCTGCTGGTACCCATTACCGAACGTGATGCAGCCATGCTCAACAGCATGGGAAACCAAAAACCCTATTTCACCTCGCAAACAGGGATTGATCTTTCATTTCTTATTCCCACTGCAAAAAACCTCGAATTCCCGTCGTTGTTCCACATCGGTTCGCTTGATTGGTCGCCCAACCAGGAAGGGCTTATTTGGTTCCTGAACAACTGCTGGCCTGCTATACGCAAAAAATATCCTGAACTGGGATTCTATATCGCCGGACGAAATGCGCCGGCCTGGCTCGAAAAAAAATTTAACCTGAAAAATGTTGTTTATTTGGGTGAAATTGAAGATGCTTACGAATTTATTAACTCAAAAGCCATTATGGTAGTGCCGCTTTTTTCGGGCAGCGGGATGCGCATTAAGATTGTAGAAGGCATGGCACTCGGGAAACCCATCGTTACTACATCAATCGGCACAGAAGGAATTGAAACAACGTCGGGAGAAGATATCTTAATTGCCGACGATGCAGACAGTTTCAACCAAGCCATTTATACCCTGCTTGAAAATCGCGAAATCTTCGATAAAATAGGGAAAAATGCGATCGGCCTGATCCGTAAAAAGTTTGACAACTTAGCCCTGGCTGCACAACTGGTCGAATTCTACAACACCCATTTATAATGCTGGAACTTCTATTTTGGATACTGTTTGCGATCGTCGGGTACACCTATTTCGGTTATGCTGCTTTGTTGTTCCTGATGGTGCAGGTAAAGCGACTTTTCAGCAAAAAGGAAGAAAAAACCGAACAAACCGTCAGACAGCTACCTGAAGTTTGTCTGTTTGTAACCGCATACAACGAAACAGATTGTATCGACCAAAAAGTAACCAACTCATTCGCACTGAATTACCCAAAAGAAAAACTTCAGTATATCTGGATAACCGACGGATCGGACGACGGTAGCCCGGAAAAACTTCGCCAATACCCGCAACTGGAAGTTTATCATCTGGACGAACGAAGGGGGAAAATGCACGCCATGAACCGTGGAATGAAGTTTGTTCGGACGCCCATTGTTGTTTTTTCGGATGCCAACACCCTCCTGGGAAAGGATTCTGTTATGGAAATCGTCCGCGAATTCACCAAACCGGAAGTAGGTTGCATTGCCGGGGAAAAACGTATTCTTGAAAAAACAAGCGACGAAGCAGCTACTGCCGGCGAAAGCTTTTACTGGAAATTCGAATCATGGATCAAACAGTTAGACAGTGAACTGAACTCGGCGGTAGGCGCAGTAGGCGAATTATTCGCCATCCGTAGCAAATTATTCGAAGAAGTGGAAGAAGATACCCTGCTCGATGATTTTATTATTTCATTGCGTATCGCCATGAAAGGGTACAAAATATCGTATGTACCACGCGCATACGCAATGGAAACAGCTTCTGTCAGCGTTTCCGAAGAAATGAAACGCAAAATCCGTATTGCCGCAGGCGGCATCCAAACGCTTCTGCGGCTGAAACCGCTTCTCAACCCGTTTCGTTTCAGACTGTTGAGTTTTCAGTACATATCGCACAAAGTGCTGCGCTGGACAATCGCCCCGGTCGCTTTATTTTCTTTATTCATTGTAAATTTTTCAATGATCGTTTCCGTTTCAGATCTTCTGGGGACCGGGTTCTTCTGTATATTCTTTTATTTTCAACTGTCTATGTATATGGCCGCTATGCTGGGCCGTTTGTTCGAACACCGGAAAACCAGGCTGAAACTCGCCTTTGTCCCGTATTATTTCGCCTCAATGAATTATGCGGCAATCGCCGGATGGCTCCGTTTCCTGAAAGGTAAACAATCGGTTAAATGGGAAAAGGTAAAACGGGCATAAATGCACAAAATCATTTATTAGTTAGCAAAAATGGTTAGTTTTGCATCGCATTTTTAAAGCCAGTAGCGATGAGCAAATTTAATCTGAATACAATACCTGAAGCCATTGAAGCAATCCGAAACGGCGAGCTGGTCATTGTCGTTGATGATGAAGACCGCGAAAATGAAGGTGATTTTATTGCGGCTGCCGAACTGACAACTCCCGAAATGGTCAATTTTATGGCTACCCACGGGAGGGGGCTGATCTGTACACCAATCACCGAACAGCGTTGCGATGAGCTTGACCTGCAACTAATGGTCGGGAAAAACACCTCATCGCATGAAACACCTTTCACTGTTTCTGTCGACTTGATTGGGTACGGTTGCACCACTGGGATATCGGCCAGCGACCGTGCAAAAACCATCAATGCACTGGCCAATCCGAAAACCCGTCCGGAAGAACTGGGGCGCCCCGGACATATCTTCCCGCTGAAAGCCAAAGAGAAAGGTGTCCTTCGTCGTTCCGGGCATACCGAAGCGGCCGTCGATCTGGCCCGTCTTGCAGGACTTTACCCGGCGGGGGTGCTTGTTGAAATCCTGAACGAAGACGGAACAATGGCCCGGTTGCCCCAATTAGTAAAAATTGCAAAGAAGTTCAACCTCAAAATCATCACCATAAAAGATTTGATAACCTACCGTTTGAAAAGCGAGAGCCTGATCCAACGGGGAGAAGAAGTGAAGCTGCCAACCCGGTACGGCGATTTTAAGATCATCCCATTTAAACAATTATCCAACGGAGAAGAACACATTGCCCTGATAAAAGGGGACATCAATATCAATGAACCGGTTCTGGTACGGGTCCATTCTTCCTGCATGACCGGCGATATTTTTGGTTCGCTGCGCTGCGAATGCGGAGAACAGCTACACCGGGCGATGAAACTGATCGAGAAGGAAGGACGGGGCGTAATTGTGTACATGCAACAGGAAGGACGAGGCATCGGGCTGATGAATAAGATTGCCGCCTACAAACTACAGGACGAAGGGTTTGATACAGTAGAAGCCAACATCCACCTGGGTTTTGGCGCCGACGAACGCGATTACGGCGTAGGTGCGCAAATCCTGCGCGAACTGGGTGTCCGGAAAATGAAACTGATGACCAACAACCCGGTAAAACGAGCCGGTATGGAAGGGTATGGGTTAAAAGTGAGCGAAGTGGTCAATATTGAAATTGAACCGAACCAATACAACGAAAAATACATGCGCACCAAGCGCGACCGCATGGGGCATTTCCTCCAGAAATTTAAATACGAATAAATGCCTCAACTGATCTTCGATGGGAAATTTTGACCATTTATTCGATGAAAGCTACGAAGAAAAACTTACCGAAGGAATTGATTATTTTTTGAATAAAGACGGCTACCGGGTGATGACCGAAAGCTACTTAGTGAGGCGCGGATATTGTTGCTCCAACGGTTGTTTAAATTGTCCGTACTGGCCCCGTGCCCAAAAGGGTAACCGCGTGCTCCGCCCCGGTCTTGAAAAGAAATACAAAAGCTGAAACTCCGGCGATCGTTCCCCGGTTGGCCTTCCTTCGTAAAAACGTATCTTTACAGAAATTTTTAAAAAATGCAGGGAAAAGATTTACGCATCGTTTTTATGGGAACTCCCGGGTTTGCGGTAGCCAGTTTAAGAAACTTAGTGGAATCAGGATATCAGGTGGCAGGTGTTGTCACGGCGCCCGATAAACCCGCCGGACGAGGACAAAAGTTGAGCGAATCAGCAGTAAAACAATATGCCACAGCAAAAAGCCTGAAAGTCCTCCAACCTGAAAAGCTGAAGAACCAGGATTTTATCGACGAATTGAAAGCGCTGCATGCCGACTTGCAGGTAGTGGTCGCTTTCCGCATGCTGCCCGAAATAGTCTGGAATATGCCCCGCTTGGGGACTTTCAACCTGCACGCCTCGTTACTGCCGCAATACCGGGGGGCAGCGCCTTTAAACTGGGCTATCATCAATGGGGAAGAAGAAACCGGCGTGACCACTTTTTTGCTTGACCATGAGATTGACACCGGTAAAATCCTGTTCCGCGACAAAATTGCAATCACTAAAAACGACACCGTCGGAACGATCCACGATTCACTAATGGAAATCGGAGCCCGGCTGGTAGTAAAAACAGTAGATGCGCTGGCCGGAGGAACCGTCTCGCCTGTCAGTCAGAATGAACTCATTTCAGGAGAAACAATAAAACACGCACCCAAAATCTTCAGGGAAGATTGCCGGATCAACTGGTCGGGGCCCGGCGCAAAAACCCGCAACCTGATCCGGGGGTTGTCGCCCTACCCTGCCGCCTGGACCGAATTGATTGATGAAAACGGACAGACGGAAATGCTAAAAATCTATTTTGCGGATTTTACCGAAGGGAAAAACGCGGAACCTGGCGATGTGTCGTCTGACGGGAAAAACTTTTTAAAAGTCAAAACCGGTGATGGGTGGCTTGCTGTCACCGATCTGCAACTGGCAGGAAAGAAACGGATGAATATTGTTGATTTCCTCCGTGGATTCCATGAAACCGAAAAAATCAAGCTAAAGTAAAAACAGGCGTCAAAATCATTGAAATATTTTCCCTTGCGATTTTTTACCAGCTTCCGCCAGCTCCTCCGCCACCGGTCATCCCGCCACCGAAGCCGCCGAAGCCGCCACCGCCCCCTGAGAAATTTCCCCACGAGCCCGAATGGTTGTTACGGCCCGAACTCATCATCCCCATCGCAAGCCAGAACGGAAGGCTGCTTCCACCAGTAAAAAACCGTCGTGACCGTCCCCTGAGAATAGGGATGACAATAAACAGGATGATAAAAAACACAATGCCACCCAGCAACCCGTCGCCCTGTTGGTCGTTCACCGCCTGATGATACTCGTCAGCAGAATATTCGCCTGAAGCCAGGTTCATCAAGACCCTTGTTCCATGATACAACCCACCAAAAATATCATTTTGCTTAAAACGGGGGATCATCTCAAAATCAACCACATCACGATGGGCAATGGCATCCGGGATCACCCCTTCCAACCCATAACCAACCGAGATAAAAACCTGTCCTTTCTCCGTTCCTGTTTTTGGTTTAAACAGGACAACAATCCCGTTGTTTTTCCCCTGTTGCCCAACTCCCCATTTTTCGTGCAGGCGGATGGCATAATCCGAAACTTCATGCCCGTCGAGGCTGGGAACCGTTACCACGGCAATCTGGGTCGAAGTAGTATTGTTGAAATGCACCAGTTCTGTTTCGAGTTGCTCCCGTTGCTGATCAGAAAGCACCTTGGCAAAATCGTTGACCAGTCGCGGAGGTTCCGGCCTTGCAGGAATATCCTGGGCAAAAACGGAAAATGTAATAAAAACAGAGACAATGGATAAAACTAAATTCTTCATGATTTTTGTTTTTCGCCAAACGAAATATCGTCCGACAATTCATTTTTGTCACCGCTCACGTACGGAAATTCGGCTTTCAATTTTTCACCGGCCATTTGAATCCCTTTTGAAAGCCCCTCGGCATACTTCCCTTCTTTGAACCCGGCAAGGACTGTTTCTTTTATCTCGTCCCAGAAATCAGCCGGCACCCGGGCATTGATGCCCGCGTCGCCAAGGATCGCGAATTTATGGTCGTCGACAGACAAATAGAACAATACCCCGTTACGGAGCGCTGTTTTGTGCATGCCCAATTTCTCGAAAATATAGGCTGCACGGTCGAGCACATCCGATTTGCAGGGGCCTTCCACATGAAGCCGTATTTCGCCCGAAGTATTCATCTCGGCTTCTTTGATCGCCCCGATGATCTGTTTTTTTTCGGCTTCGCTGAAAAAATTCTGTACGCTCATTTTTGCGGATTATCAGAATTGTACTTCCGGAGCTTTTTCAGCACCTTGCTGGGCTTCAAAATAGTCTTTCTTTTCAAAACCGAAGATCGATGCCATTATGTTTTTAGGGAATTTACGGATCGTGGTGTTGTATGCCTGTGCCGTTTCGTTAAATTTCCGGCGTTCAACCGATATCCGGTTTTCGGTACCTTCCAGCTGGGCTTGCAAATCTAAGAAATTCTGGTTGGCTTTCAGGTCAGGATATTTTTCAACCACCACCATCAAGCGGCTCAGCGCCGATGACAAGCCCGACTGGGCATCCTGAAACTGTTGCAGCGACTGTGCATCTAAATTTTCGGGCTTGATATTTACCGATGTTGCTTTTGCACGGGCTTCAACCACTGCGGTCAATGCTTCCCGTTCGTGTTCGGCATACCCCTTCACTGTATTTACTAAATTCGGGATCAGGTCGGCACGGCGCTGGTACACGTTTTCAACCTGCGACCACTGGGCGGTAACACCTTCTTCCAACGATACCATTGAGTTGTACGAGTTCTTCACGGACGAATATCCGATTATCAAAAGGAGAGCAATTACTATTAAAACAATCCAAGATTTTTTCATTTTCAATAATTTTTTAAACCATGATATTTATTACGTGTGCAAATGTTGCAAAACTGCTTCTGAAATTCCTCTTTTTTTCGGGGAAATCTGCAATTTTACCGTTAAACCGGTTCATCAAACGGTAAACCAAAATTCTTCTTGTCATGGAAAAGGAAGTATTTAAACAAGCAGTTTCGGAAGGTATACCTGCTGAAATTCCCGTCCTCCAACCCGCAAACCAGGCCATCAGTCATGCCCCGCGACGAAAAAACATTCTTTCGGAAAAAGAAAAAAAACTGGCACTGAAAAATGCACTTCGGTATTTTCCTGAAGGACAACATGTCACATTGGCACCCGAATTCTTAAACGAGCTGAATACCTTCGGGCATATTTACATGTACCGTTACCGGCCCGCCTATACGATGAAAGCCCGCACGTTGGAAGATTATCCGTACCGGTCGAAACAAGCGGCATCCATCATGATGATGATTCAAAACAACCTGGACCATGCAGTTGCACAACACCCGCACGAACTGATCACGTATGGCGGCAATGGCGCTGTTTTTCAGAACTGGGCGCAGTACCGTCTCACGATGCAATACCTTTCGGAAATGACCGATGAACAAACCTTGGTTTTGTATTCCGGACACCCAATGGGACTATTCCCTTCATATAAAGATGCTCCCCGGGCAGTAGTCACCAACGGGATGGTCATTCCCAATTATTCAGGCCGCGACGATTACGAACGAATGAACGCAATGGGCGTTTCGCAATACGGACAAATGACGGCGGGATCGTTTATGTATATCGGTCCACAGGGCATTGTGCACGGAACCACGATCACGGTAATGAATGCCGCACGGATGCAGGACAGCGAAAACCCATCCGGTAAAATTTTTGTCTCGTCCGGGTTGGGCGGGATGTCGGGCGCACAGCCTAAAGCGGCAGTGATTGCCGGGATGATTGGCGTGGTGGCTGAAATTAACCCCAAAGCAGTACAAGTTAGGCAAGAACAAGGCTGGGTTGACGAAGTGTTTACCGACCTCGACCGGCTTGTTGACCGCATGTTAAAAGCAAAGGAAAAGAAAGAGGCGGTTTCGCTTGCCTACTATGGAAATATTGTGGATTTATGGGAGAAACTGGTTCTCGAAAATATAAAAATCGACCTGGGATCAGATCAGACATCGCTTCACAATCCGTTTGCCGGAGGATATTACCCGGCCGGGATAAGTTTCGGTGAATCGACCCGGATGATGGCCGGAAATCCCGATCTTTTCAGGGGAAAAGTATATGAATCACTGCGCAGGCAAGTCGCTGCGATCAATAAAATGACAAACAACGGCATGTATTTCTGGGATTATGGTAATGCCTTTCTGTTGGAAGCAGGCCGCGCCGGAGCTGATGTTTTCGGCACAGATGGTAATTTTAAATATCCGTCTTATGTGCAAGATATTATGGGGCCGCTGTTTTTCGATTACGGGTTTGGCCCGTTCCGATGGATTTGCACATCGTGTAGTCCTGACGACCTCGAAATTACCGACAGGATTGCTGCAGATGTGCTCGAAGAGATCGCGAAAAATGCCCCTTCGGAGATTCAGAAACAGTTGCGTGATAATATCTACTGGATCCGGGAGGCCGGCAAAAACAAGCTGGTCGTTGGTTCGCAGGCCCGCATCCTGTATGCCGACTGCGAAGGGCGGGTAAAGATTGCGCAGGCATTCAACAAAGCCATCCGCGAAGGAATTATTTCAGCGCCGATTGTGCTTGGCCGCGACCATCACGATGTTTCGGGCACTGATTCCCCCTACCGCGAAACTTCAAATATTTACGACGGATCGACTTTTACTGCCGATATGTCTATCCAAAATGTGATTGGTGATTCGTTCCGCGGCGCTACCTGGGTGTCCATTCATAACGGCGGCGGCGTTGGGTGGGGCGAAGTAATAAACGGAGGTTTCGGCCTGACTATTGATGGTTCGGACGATGCCGAACGAAGGTTGCGGATGATGCTTCAATGGGATGTGAACAACGGGATTGCACGCAGAAGCTGGGCCCGCAACCAACCGGCAATTTCAACAATAAAAAGAGCGATGGAGGCAAATCCGTCGCTGAAAGTGACTTTGCCCCATATTGCAAATAATGAGCTGATCGACAGTTTATTTTAATCTTTCTTGCCAAGATACCGCTTCAGGGTAAAACGGAAAGTGCTCCCTTCGCCAACAACGCTTTCCACTGAGATGTCACCTCCATTTTGTTCAACAAATGAGGAACAAAGCATCAACCCTAAACCCGAGCCTTTTTCGTAATTGGTACCATAGGTAGACGTATGACGGTGTTTGTTGAAAAGCTGGTCTTTTAGTTCATCAGGTATCCCCACTCCGTTGTCGGCCACACTGATTTCTACAAAATTATCATCCGCAAGCTGTAACATAATATTTACTTCCCCTCCCGGGCGGGTAAACTTAATGGCATTTGAAAACAGGTTCCGAAGAATAAGTGATACCATGTTCTGATCGGCCAGTACGATATAATTTCCTTCCGGCTGATAGCCAATTTTTATATTCTTGTTTTCGGCAAAACGTTTATTCAAAAGGATATTGTTTTCGATCAATTCGCTGATCCGAAGAGGTTCGGGTTTGAACTGGATACAGTTTTTCTGGTTTTTCGCCCAGATCAGCATATTGTCGAGCAGAAAATATGTACTTTCAGCTTCCTTTCTCAGTTCTCCGATCAATTCGCGACGGACATCTTCCGGGAACATATCCGGATAATCAGCTAATTGATCGAGTGTATCTTTAAAAGCCCCGATCGGATTGCGAAGGTCGTGCCCAATGATTGTCAGGAACATATCCTTGGTCTCATTCAGTTTTATCAGTTCTTCGTGCTGCTCCAGAATTTTACTGTTTTTTTCCAGTAACAGGGCGTTTACTTTCTTTTTCATCCTGTTCAGACTGAAGATAGTCACTAATCCCACAGACAACAGAAGCATAAAAAAAAGGAGCATCAGCACCCGGTGCCTCTGCTTTTTCAGCTCATAATCTTTTATCTGGTTATCTTTCTGCAAGATCTCAATCTGGCTTTCTTTATCCTGAAGTTCCAGTTCAGAGCGGAACTGGGTGAGCTGCTCGCTATGTTTCTCGTTGAAAAGCGAATCGTTAACGGTCGAATATTCTTTGAAGTACTTGAAAGCCTGGGCTGTTTTGCCATCCTTTTCATATATTTTTGAAATCAACAGGAGGACTTTCGCCTGCAAATCCTTTATCCCCGACCCGTCAGCCAGTTCCTTGCTTTTAAAGGCAAAACCGGATGCCTCCTCAATTTTGTTACGGGCTAATGCAACTTCCCCGAGAATATGGTATGAACGGGCAATGCCTTCGGTCATCTGCATGGATTGAAATATTTCCAGCGCTTTTTTTGAATACTGCTCCGACCGGTCGTCATCTTTCATCAACCAGTATACTTCACCTTTCCCGATCAGGGGTACCGCTTCGTGCAGTTTCGATTTCATTTTCAATGCAATATCCAATGATTCCTGATAATACTCCAGGGCCTTTTCATAATTGCCGGTATCCTTGTAAATTTCGCCCATATTGTTCAACGCCGAAGCTTCGCCTGACATATCTCCAACCCGTTTCAAATGGTCGAGCGATTTTCGGTAATATGACAGGGCCATTTCATAGTCGCCCCATGAACTGTAATTGACTGCAATATTCATCATGGTACGGCTGATGAATTGTTCGGCGCCCGCCTTTTGAAAATACTCAAGCGCATATTTAAATTCCTTCAGTCCCTTCGCCCACTTGCCCATGTTGGTAAGAATTGCCCCAATATTGAACCGTACCATGGCTTCCTGTTTTTCAAGACTGGCGGTTTTTGCATGTGCTGCACATTCATAAAAAAGGGAAATTGCTTTATTGTAATCACCGGTATTCATGTGATATACCGCGAGTGCGTTCAACCCGGTGCAAATGTGTTCCGCATGGTTAATCTTTTTTGCAATCCGCAACCCTTCGTCAATGTACGATTTCCCCTTTTCAAAATCACCCATCATGGTAAAAGCCGATCCCAATGTAAGGTTTGCCAGGCTTCTCAATTCAGGTTTTTTCGACTCAATGGCTGTATGAAAAGCTTTTTGACTTACTTCAAGGGCTTTGTCGGGAGCAATGTACAGATATTCTTTTGCCAGTTGAAGATACGTGGATGCGAGTTCTTCACCTTCCTGCGATCCGGTAAGGCTGGTAAGACTGTCTATTTTTGAAATTTGTGATCCGGCTGGGTACACAAAAAACACAAACAGGAAGAAGATGAGTACGGTATATCCCCGAAAACAATTCATCTTATGCGTATTTGGGCTCTAAATTTAACCTGAAAAACAATCGGATCAAAGGGTTTCGGGGAACATTCTCAAATAAATCCGTTTTATTTCCGTTTTCAGTTCTTCCACGCTGAAACCCCGGCCTTTTCGGATATATTCTTTCCCGGCAAAAAACACAATCACGGAAGGAGCCGCAAAAATGCGGTTTTGTGCTGCAAGTACGGGCATCTGGTCCATTTCAACAAAGGCAATCCCCATTTTGGGAAAATAGTTACTTATCAAAGCCACAACTTTGGGTTTTAAGGTTTTGCAAACCGGACACCCGGTAACCGAAAAATAAACGAGCAGGGCCTCTTCCTTTTGCAACAATGCCTCCCAATCGCTCGTCCCGGTAATTTCGCGGTATGTTTTTCCGCCCATCCCGTTTAACTAAAATTGCCCTGTGCTCAGCAAAACCAAGGTACAGGCTTCCTGTACCTCTATTCCTGAATCTTCCAGTTCACGTTCAAATTCAGGATTTTCGGTCCCCGGATTGAAAATTACACGGCGGGGCCTGAGGCTGGCTACATATTTGTAATAATCAGACTGATTACGGGGCCCAACATACATGGTGACCGTATCAATATTTTCAAACCGAACTTGTTCCGTCTCAATCCGTACATCGCTGATATAGCCTTCCCTGGCGCCGATCGCCAACACTTCATGTCCATGGTTCCTCAATAAACGGACAGCTTTGTTTGAATACCGTTCAGGATTTTCACTTGCGCCAATAACCAACGTTCTTTCCATTTTTCTGATTTTATTTTTTCAATAAAACAACGGCATGTACCGAAATTCCTTCTTCGCGGCCTTCAAAACCTAATTTTTCGGTGGTGGTCGCTTTTATCGAAATGCAATCGGTATCCAGATTCAGTATCCCGGCCAGGGTTTTTTCCATTTCCGGGATGTATTCTTTCAGTTTTGGTTTTTGCGCCAAAACGGTGATGTCGATATTGCCAATCGTATAATTTTTTTGCCAGATGAATTCCAGTACTTTCTTCAGCAGGACTTTGCTGTCGATATTTTTAAATTCGGCGGAAGTATCGGGGAAATGGGTGCCGATGTCGCCTAATTTGGCAGCGCCTAACAGGGCGTCGCAAAGGGCGTGGATCATTACATCGCCGTCGGAATGGGCCACCGTGCCTTTGTAATGCGGTATTTCAATACCCCCTAACCACAGGCTTTCCCCTTCGGCCAAACGATGAACGTCATATCCGTGTCCGACCCGGTAACCCATTATTTGCGCTGGCGGCTGAATGCTTCAAAATCGAATGACAGGGTCATCCGGAGCGTATTGTCAAGCGGGTTGTTTTGCGCTACCGAAACCAAGTAACTGAAATCGAGTGCAAAAACATTCATTTTCAGACCTGCGCCAAACGAGGCATATTTCCGGTTCCCTTTATAGGCATTTTCATGGAAATATCCTCCCCGCAAAATAAATTGCTTATTGTATTCATATTCCACACCTGCCGACAGGGTAGTTTCCTGGAGTTCTTCCTTCAGGCCCCCCGGGGCATCGCCAAACGACTGGAAGATGCCGGCAATTACGGATGTGCCTTCATAGTCTTCTAATGTTTCTTCAGGATCGGGGGTTTTTACCAACAATTTATTGGCATCGAAATAAAAGCCAAAAGAGTTATAGCGGTCGATTTCCGTGGAATACCCCACCCCCAGGCGAAGATTGGTCGGAATAAAATTATGATGTTCGCCCTTATCATACGAAATTTTAGCGCCAATATTCGAAATATTGATCCCTGCCGACAATGTTTGTCTTTTCCGGTTTGCACGGAATTCATTCCGGTAGTAAAAAGCTACGTCTGAAGCATACGAATAACCGGGATAAGAACCTTCTACTCCGGGAGCCAGATGCGAATAGATCATCCGCAGGGCCACAGCGCCGGAAAATACTTCCGACAATTTCCGGGTATATGCCACATCTACGGCAAATTCGTTCGGGCTGTTCTGCCCTGTGGTTGTTCCCTGATCATCATAAAAAACGATGTCGCCCAATGTAAAATAATTCAGAGAAGCGCTGATGGTCTGCACATCGTCTAATTTTTTATACCCTACCAGATACGCCAGGCCAATATCATCAACTAAGTTTCTCAGCCAGGGCGTATAAGCCAGGCCAATACCCATGTCCTGTTCCATGAACGCATATTTCGAGGGGTTCCAGAATTGCGAGTACAGGTCGGGTTTCGAGGCAGCACCCACGTCGCCTTTACCGCCGCCAATGGCATCGGGGGCAATTGTTAAAAACGGGACGCCCGTGGTAATGGTATTGTATTTTGGGTCTTCGTCCTGGGCAGCAGCCGGGGTAAAAACAACAAACAAAAAACTAACAAACAGGAATCCAGCCGCTAAAGTCTTTCTAAAATTCTTCATTATCCGCTATAAAATTGAAGTTGCAAATATAAAACTTTGATAGTGAGTTGCCTCATTTTCCATCTTAAAAAACTAAACGGGAAAGCCCGGTAAAAAGTATTGCAGCCGGTTATTTTTTCAGAAAAATAAATTTTCCGGTAGCGGCAGTAGTGTAGCCCTGTTCCGAAGTCACCGTAAAACGTACAAAATACACGCCCGAAGCCAGCGCCACATTGCTTTCGGAAGGCGTCCATTTGAACGGTACACTTTCCGTCCCGTCGGAAGGGATTTGCCGGTTGATCCGCTCCACACATTTTCCGCTGCGGTCGAACAGTTCAATGGTGGCCGAAAATAAGCCATCCGGCAAATTATGGGTAAATGAAAACCAAACATAATTGGTAACCGGATTCGGATAACAAAGCACTTCGCCGATACGGAAATCACTGGTTATCACAAATTCGATCGTAGCTTCCGATGAATTGTTCACCACGTCCCATACTTTTAATGTCAGGCTGTGTTTCCCGGGTTCCATTCCATTGAGCGGGTACACAATTTTCCCGCTTGTATAACTGTCGATATCCGATTCGTAGTAGTTATTCAATACGATAATGTGGCTGTAATCACCGTCAATTACCGCGGTAATATCGTGCCCGATACCAGTCCCCACGGTATTGATCCCGTTTTCGTCGGAAACCTCGGCAATCAGTAACGGGCTGGCACCCATCTTGTCTCCCGGACGGAACGATTCATCGTTCATATACATTTTTATTTCCGGACCCTGGTTGTCATTAATGGTCGTACCCGAAGAACCTCCTATCAGAAAATCATCGAATGCACCGTGGGCATCGGTCTCCCCGTTGTCGGCATAATAAATGATCTTTCCTTTGTCGATGCTGTATGAAATGTCTTTCGGAACAATAAACGAAAAACTGAATTTTCCGTTCGTCACACTTACATTTCCCTTGTAAATGACATTATCCTGCATGGAAAATACCATGGTCGTTTGGCCCGCATTTCCACGGGTTTCAATATCACTTGCCTTATCGTACACAACAGGCACCACCGTTCCGTTGAAACCCGTCTCAACATTTCCGGAATAACCGGTTATACTGCCGGTAACCGTAACTTTTTGCAGCGCCGAAACCGTCCCGGTAAAATTTGCTGCCGCCTGCCCGTTGATGGTTTCCGTCCGTACATTTAGCCGGGGATACGCCAGACGGAGCGCCGGATCGGCCAACAACGTAAAATTCCGCTTGTTGATCCCGGTATTTGAACCTATTTTTGCAAGGCGCATGATATCGCCCATCCGAAGGTTTTCCCCGTTTTCATCTTTCTCAAAAATATGGTTGTAAAAACTTTTTGTCAGGTTGAAGTTGGCGCCCGAATACACCAGCCGGGTGGTCGAGAAAAGCCCGATCCCTCCCCCGTTCGGATTGAATAAAATATGTTCCCCTGCCGACAGTTCATCCTCGTCAAAACGGCTGAATTCGCAGGTTGCCGTCACAAAAACAGGCAGGTTTTTATAGTTCGACCATGAGTCGATCATGCTGATGTCCAGCACCCGCTCATCAGCCAGAAATTCTTCGTTGGCATGGCCGATGTAATTCAATACCAGCACCCCTTCTTTTGCCCGTTCGTTAATTGCCTGGTTCACTTCCGGATAGCTTGCCATTCCTGAACCCGATTCCCGACGATAGGCATCGAAATATATCTTGTCGGTATAAAATGCCGGATGATTTTGATTGACCAGGTTGGCAATTTCTTCTGCCTGTTCCATGTGAAGGTTGTCAAAACCGTCGGCATTGTTCCCGTCATCGCCGATAAAACAAACCACATTGCGCCATTCTCCCAATGCATCGGCATTCACGTAACTCTTTATTTTCGCAACCACTGCCGATGCTTCGCCAACGGTGCGTGCCGGAATACGTCCGATCCCCAAATCAACCAAACCGGTATGTCCGCCTTCATCCGGGTCGAGCAATACAAAAAAGTCATCCGATACAAACGAGCCAACCGGCGACAACGATTCGGAGGACTGGTAAGTAGGCACCAGATTATACCCTTTTTTACGGATATCTTTATTATCGAAACTGCCATCGCCAAAAAGTAAAACATATTTCAGGTTGTTTTCACCCGATGATTTTTCATAGCACATGCGGATAAAATTCCGTATCCCTGCGGCATCGGGCAATCCGGAAGAAAATTCATTATAAACCTGTTCGGTGGTATAAACCGCTACCGACAGTTGGTCATGTTCACGATGAAAATCAGCCAGTTCGTTGGCCTGTTCCAAAAACCGGGGATGGGTTACAATGACCAGTTCAGCGATTGCTGCTGCATGCAGGTCCTGATTTCCTACATCTTCTATTTTCTCAGGAACAGGAATATCTCCGGACGGATTAAAAGCTACAAACTCGCGAAGCTGGCTGGTTTCGACCACGAAATTCAGATCGTTCCCCGAAAATTCTGTCTGAATGGATATGGGGCGGGAATAATTGCTCACATCCCACAACCTGGCACCCGCCGGGGCCTGTGCTATTTTGTACTCTGTAACCAAACCGTTTTTTACATTCCGCATATCCCTGAACGAAAGTTGTGCGCCTCCAAAAACCAGGGCACACCGGCTATTTGCATCAATATAATCAATCCATGCCTCCGAATTGTCGGGCGTTGCCCCGTAACTTGTTTTTATACTTATTGCGGCGCCCGAAAGCATTTTGTCTTTTCTCAAAACCCCCGGCCATCCGTACATTGATTCCGGATCGTCTAATGCCAGGGCATTGTAATTAATTTCCCCCAGCAACAGGTTGTTTGCAAAAACATTCATCTTACTTGCCGACGACGACCTACCGACAGTTTGTACCAGCAATTTCAGGGTATCAGCCTCAAGCCGGTTCACGAAATTCAGATTAAAGATCCTTTCCTGTCCCCTTGTATGCTTGTTGCCATACCAATTTGTCCCCGAACTGATCAGGTTCGACTCATCACTTTCATGCACGATGCAACAATCGTATTCTGAAACCTGTTTCGCTGGAGTAACTGCCGATTTCGTTTCATCTTTTACCAACAAGGTATTTCCGGTATCCGTTAAAAAATAAAAAGCTTTGTCGGAAAATGGATTTTGCTGATGCACAAACATTTTCAACAAAAAATTATATATCCGTTTAACGGCGCCTGTCGAATAAAAAAACAAACAATCGGCATTGTTGCCGTCCTTACCGTGCCAAACGGCAATTTGCTGCAAATCATCCGGGAACGGCTCATTGTTCATCACCGGCAAACGATAGCCGCCATTGCCAAAAATATTTACTTGTGCAGGATTGGGAAACCCCCATGCCTGCAAATCGCTGTATCGTATCTTGTAAATCCCGTTTTGCGAAGTGGCAATTTTCACCCATTTCCCCGACGATAAAACTGAACTTTGGGACCATACAGCCTGTGTGTGCAGCGATTTCAAAGAAGGTCCGGCCTCTGCCATTTCAAGCTGAAATGAGTCGATCCGGAAGATTTGCCCGTCATTTTTAACAAACGGGACCAGTTCAATTTGCAGGTATTTTTCTTTTCCTGAATGAAAAAGATGGCATTCAAATTTAATTTCTTCGGGAACCAACCCGCTCCATTCAGCCGGGACGCCATGAAGCGCTGAGAATTCCGGGTTAACAAGCTGAACGGAAAAAACAGTTTGTCCGACCTTGATATTTTCAAAATAGGAAGGAATTGAATTCCAGCCCTGTTTTACCGATCCGACAAAATCGGGCCAGCGAAAATGCCCGCTATCCAACGCAATATTTTGAGGTACATCCCAGTTTATTGTACGTTTGGTATTTTCGGCCTGAAGCTGAAAAATACCTGTCAAAAAGAAAAAGAAAAGTAAAACGTTCTTCATCCGGCAAAGTTCTGTAAAATCATTCTGGCACCTAATTAACGATACAGATTGTGTTATATTGTAAGATTAACAGATCAAAAAAAATCATTTTTTTCCGACAAATCACAGAAGTACACCTTAAAAATAGAACGCAGGCGCCGGAATGGTCAAAAAAAGAATAAATTGGCGGACAATAAGAATTGAACAATTTAGTTTATATTTGTGGGTGTTTATTTTTTAAACTGAAATTGAAAATTACAATGAAATTTAAAGCCATATTAATAATAGGTTTTGCAGCCCTTCTAACAGGATGCGGGATACTTGGAGGAGGCAAAAAAGGTAACGTTTCAAAAACCACAGGGTGGGCATATAACGACCCCGACAATGGTGGTTTTCTGGCAGACAACGGGTACCAGCAGGAAACAGGTCCAGGCCTTGTTTTTATCCAGGGCGGGACCTTTACGATGGGGCGTGTGGAACAAGATGTGATGTACAGCTGGAACAATTCACCCCGCAGGGTTACAGTTGCTTCTTTTTATATGGACGAAACGGAAGTATCCAATCTTGATTATCGTGAATATCTTTACTGGCTGAAACGGGTTTATCCCGGCAACTCCGAAAAATACCATGAAGCGCTCCCCGACACATTGGTGTGGCGCGAAGAACTGGCATACAACGAACCGTATATTGAAAATTATCTTCGTCACCCGGCTTACGGCGATTATCCCGTTGTTGGCGTTAACTGGCTGCAAGCCAACGCATATTGCAAATGGCGGACCGACCGGGTCAATGAACAGATACTGATTTCACGCGGCGTACTTTCTCCTGACATGTCACAAAGCGGCCAGAATATATTCACCACCGATACCTATCTTGCCGGTTTATACCAGGGAACAGAAGGGAAACGTCCTTATGAAGATGCAAACGGAAACAACCGCCGCATCCGGTGGGAAGATGGCCTCCTGCTCCCCAGTTATCGCCTGCCTACCGAAGCGGAGTGGGAATATGCGGCCTACGCATTGCTTGAAAATACAGAGGGCGAATTGCTGACCGATCGCAAAATTTACCCATGGAACGGGACATACCTTAGAGATGCCGGCAAAAAGGACCGTGGAAAAATGATGGCCAACTTTACCCGCGGGCGTGGCGATCTGATGGGCATGGCCGGCGCACTGAACGACAATGCGGACATTACATCGCCTGTCCATTCTTACCAGCCCAACAACTACGGGTTGTATTGCATGGCCGGAAACGTAAACGAATGGGTTTACGATGTCTATCGCCCGTTATCTTCGGAAGATGTGGCCGAATTTCAACCTTTCCGGGGCAATGTTTTCACCAAATACAGGACTGATGCCGAAGGAAATTTAGCCCGTGACCAATACGGGGAATTAATTAAAGACACGATTGCCGATTATCGTAATTTCAGGGACGGAGATTACAGTTCTCAAATTATTGAGGGCAATGAAGACTGGAACAGCGTGAGCGAAAAATTAAAAACCGACAACATGTACATCATGGCTAAAAAGCCCGGTGAATTTTCGTCGCTGATTACCGATGAAGCCCGTATTTACAAAGGCGGTTCATGGAAAGACCGTCCGTATTGGCTCATCCCTGGGACACGCCGCTGGCTGCCCCAGGCCGAAGCTGCAAACGACCTTGGGTTCCGTTGCGCAATGACCCGTGTAGGAAGTACTGAAGGATTTTAACCTGACAAATAATACATGGTTAGACCTCATTTGAAAAAATGGGGTTTTCTTTTTCCTGAAAATATGCAAATAGAACAACTGTACCGGCTTTTTGAGCAACACCCCCGTATTTCGACCGATACCCGGAAAATTATTCCCGACAGTATTTTCTTCGCATTGAAAGGCGACAGTTTCAATGGGAACCTGTTTGCCATTGAAGCCCTTGAGAAAGGCGCAGCTTATGCAGTCGTTGATGAAGCGCCAGCTAAAAAGGACGAACGGCTGGTCCAGGTAAAGAATTCGCTGACATGCTTGCAACAACTGGCCGCCTTCCACCGGAAGAAATTGGGCATACCGGTACTGGCCATCACAGGGACCAACGGAAAAACCACCACCAAAGAACTCACAGCCGCAGTGTTGTCGATGAAATATAAGCTCTGCTTCACACAAGGAAACCTGAACAACCATATCGGCGTGCCGCTGACATTGCTCCAGATGGATATGTCAACCGAAATGGCCGTCATTGAAATGGGGGCTAACCACCCCGGCGAGATTGATGCACTTTGCCAGATTGCCACACCCGATTTTGGCCTGATCACCAATGTAGGCAAAGCACATCTCGAAGGTTTTGGTTCATTTGAAGGAGTAGTGCAGACCAAAACCGAACTATACCGCTTCCTGAAATCGAAAAACGGCAAATGCTTTGTTCATTCGGGCGATCCGGTTTTAAGAAAACATGCCGGAATTCTGGAACATATCTGCTACGGGCAATTCGGGGATGACTTTCTACAGGGCGAACTGGTTTCCACCGATTATTATATAGTGGCAAAAGCGCTGTTTCCCAAAGGCTGGCTTTACCTTAAATCGAAGCTGATCGGATCGTATAACTTCGACAACATTCTTGCAGCAGCCTGTATAGGGCATTATTTCAAAATCGACCCGCTGCTTATACAGAAAGCTATTGAAAACTACACGCCCTCGAACAACCGCTCGCAACTGATAGAAACCGGCACCAATAAAATCATCATGGACGCTTACAATGCGAACCCGACCAGCATGATGGCCGCCCTGCAAAATTTCATCCTGATCAATCATCCTGAAAAGGTACTGATACTGGGCGACATGCTCGAACTGGGACCGGAATCGGAAACTGAACATCAGAAAATTGTTGATTTTATCTCAGCCAATAAATTCGAACAGATTTTTTTAGTCGGAAAAAATTTCAGCCAAACGAATGGCCCAAAAACAAAGAAGT
Organism: Prolixibacteraceae bacterium; assembly: GCA_034003625.1. Taxonomy (GTDB): domain Bacteria; phylum Bacteroidota; class Bacteroidia; order Bacteroidales; family Prolixibacteraceae; genus GWE2-42-39. Next base: position 80,200 of record JAVEYG010000014.1, read on the forward strand.
TCGACAATGCCGAACTTCTTACTGACTACCTAACTAAACAACCCTTTAAAAATAAGCTGATCCTTATAAAAGGCTCACGTGGCATCTCGCTTGAGAAAATCCTCGGGAACCTTTAGAGAAAATCATGACTATATTGTTCCACTGAATTACTTAATTAACCGGTTTCTCAACCTTCAGCACTTCCGAAATAGCCTGTACAAAAGTACTTTTGGGCAAGGCCCCCATGGCCATCTGTGGCTGGCCTTCTTTCGGAACAAACAATAACGAAGGTATACTCTGGATGCCAAACATGGCCGAAAGTTCGCGCTGTTCTTCCGTATTTACCTTATAAATCTTAATGCTGTCGCCGTATTCCTTTTGCAACTCTTCCAAAACCGGGGCGACCATTTTGCACGGACCACACCAGTCTGCATAAAAATCAATCAGACAAGGAGTAGTGCCTTCGTATTTCCACTCTTTATTTTGCTCAAAATTGAAAACTTTCGTTTTGAATGTTTCTTTGGTTAAATGTTCCAACATGACTTAGTTTTTTAATTTTATACAAATATATACATTTTTTAATACTTCCATATCAATTATTATACCGAAAAAAATGAAGTCAGAAAAGTACCCTGCACAGAGCAAATAATTGTAATTTTGTCACGAGTTCAAACAAATTGTCATAGTTAATTATTTACATGTTTGAATACATTTGACACTACAAAATGGAGATATATTTAAAAGACTCAATATTCACGGTGATTTCAGAAGTTGCCGACAAAAATGGACTTGAAACATACGTGATCGGCGGTTTTGTCAGGGACCTGATATTGGGCAGGCCCTCACCCGACATCGACATTGTAACCATTGGCAGTGGGATTGAACTTGCCCAGAAGGTTGCCAAATCATTAAAGCCAAGCCCTGCGGTTAGTATTTTTAAAAATTTCGGTACGGCCATGTTAAAATACAAAAAACTGGAAATTGAATTTGTAGGGGCCCGCAGGGAATCGTACCAGAGAGATTCGCGCAAACCCATTGTGGAAGACGGCACCTTACACGATGATCAGGACCGGCGTGATTTTACCATTAACGCGATGGCCATCTGCCTGAACTCTGACAGGTTCGGCGAACTGATTGACCCGTTTGGCGGCCTTACCGATATTCAGCGAAAAATTATCCGTACCCCGCTTGATCCGGATATCACATTCTCCGACGACCCTCTGCGGATGATGCGTGCCATCCGCTTTTCCACCCAATTGGGATTTCTGATTGACGAAACCACTTTACACGCAATTTCCCGGAATAGAGAACGGATAAAAATTGTTTCGAAAGAACGGATTGTGACTGAGCTGGAAAAAATCATCATGGCAAAGAAACCGTCTGTGGGTTTTAAATTGCTCGACAAGACCGGTCTACTCGAACTGATTTTCCCAGAGCTGCATCGCATGAAAGGACAGGAAGCAATAAACGGGATTGGCCACAAAGACAATTTTTACCATACACTGGAGGTTTTAGACCGACTGGCGCCCAACTCGGAAAACCTTTGGTTGCGATGGTCGGCATTGCTTCACGACATTGCCAAACCGGCTACCAAGAAATTTTCCGACAAGCTGGGCTGGACTTTTCACGGGCACAATTTTATAGGCGCAAAAATGGTTCCCGGCATTTTCAAACGCATGAAACTTCCGCTCAATGAGAAAATGAAGTTTGTTGAAAAAATGGTGCAGTTGCACATGCGCCCCATCGTCCTTTCAGAAGAAGAAGTCACTGACTCGGCAGTCCGCCGGCTACTATTCGACGCAGGCGACGACATTGACGAACTGATGACATTGTGCGAAGCCGATATTACCTCGAAAAACCAGGAAAAGGTGGTCCGCTATATGAACAATTTCAGACTGGTGCGTGAAAAGCTGAAAGATCTTGAAGAACGCGACCACATCCGCAACTTTCAGCCACCGGTGACCGGAGAGATCATTATGGATGTTTTCGGGTTGAGCCCCTGCCGGGAGGTTGGTACCATTAAAGATGCCATAAAAGATGCCATCCTGGATGGTGAAATCCACAATAATTACGAGGAAGCCTATCAGTTTATGCTGAAAAAAGGAGAAGAACTGGGACTGACGCCTGTAAAAAACCCCTGACAGGGTCACATAAACCTGCCAGAGGTACACAATATGCCTACATTAATATTGTTCTCTTTCGTTCGGAAAATCACGAGATTTCACATCCTTGATATAATTTCCCACGGCGCCTTTGATTTCTGCCGCAAGATTATGGTACCTGCGTAAAAAACGGGGCGAGAATTCCTGGGTTATTCCCAACATATCGTGGATAACAAGTACCTGTCCGTCAACCCCGCCACCAGCGCCGATGCCAATAATTGGAATTTTCAACTCACTGGCCACCTGGGTCCCCAAAGAAGCGGGTATTTTTTCAAGCACAATACCAAAACAGCCGGCTTCTTCCAGAAGATGGGCATCGGAAATTAATTTCCCGGCTTCAGCCTCCCTCTGGGCACGGACTGAATACGTTCCGAACTTATGAATGGATTGCGGCATCAGCCCAAGATGTCCCATGATCGGGATTCCTGCCGATAAAATACGGTTCACCGATTCCAGCACCTCTGCGCCGCCTTCAAGTTTTACCGCATCAGCAGCTGTCTCCTTCATAATCCGGATAGCCGATTGCAACGCTTCTTTTGAGTTTCCCTGATAAGTCCCGAACGGAAGGTCGACCACCACCAATGCACGCTTCACAGCTTTGACCACCGATGTACCGTGGTAAATCATGTGGTCGAGGGTAATCGGAAGCGTGGTTTCGTTTCCGGCCATTACGTTGGAAGCCGAATCGCCAACCAAAATTACATCCACCCCGGCTTCATCAACCAATCTGGCCATACTGTAGTCGTAAGCTGTCAGCATGGAAATCTTTTCCCCTTTCAGCTTCATCTCCGACAACACGTGGGTCGTTACCTTTCTTACTTCTTTATAAACTGACATAACATTTACTTTTATCGTCACAAAGTAAACAACTTTTCGGCGAACCAGCCATACTAAAAAGCCACCAATTTAAACACGCAGAAAAATCTCTTTTTTATACATATAATATAAAAGTCCCCACACAAGAGCCAGATAACCAATCCGTAAGATTAGCTGTGCTGTAACTTCGGGTAAAACAACGGTCCACCCCAGGAAATAAGAAACGATGCCGTTCACATTAATAAAATGCACAAACAAGTATACGAAGATTGAATTCATTCCGATCACCCGGAAATAAAACGACCATTTTTGCCATTTCAGCACATCGATAATCAGGTAAAAGAGAGCTATCAGCAAAAAACTGATCCCGCCAGCCATCAGGTTATACGTGCTGGTCCAGCATTTCTTGATAACCGGATAAACCGGGCTGCATGCAACTGCAAAAACAATCAGGGCAGCGCCAATCCCCGCTAAAATATATACCTTCTTCCATTCTGATTGTTCTTTTCCTCTCAGTATGTGTCCCGCAAAAAATCCCATAAGGGTAATGCCGATTGCCGAAACGATGCACAGTATTCCCAGCGCATCGAATATTCCGCCGGTAGCAACCATGTTTCCATCGGGGCCATAGGCCAATCTGCCGGGCACCAGCAACCGGTCGATGTATCCGTTGATACACCCTTCGGGGGTGAGTTGCCCGGCGCCAACTCCGGGAACCGGGACAAAAAGCTGCAAAACGGTGACACCTGCCAAAATGCCGAGAAGCCAAAACAATGGTGTTTTAATCGATTTTGAAAAAATGACAATCATAGAAGCCATGAAGTAGGCAATCCCGATTTGTCCCAACACACTTACATAACGAATATTGGTGAGGTTCCCTTTTAAAGCACCGTTGTACAATATGCCGAGGGCCACTAAAAGAAACATCCGTTTAGCTACTTTAAAAAGAAGTTCCTTTTTTGCAACACCTCTTTCCTGTTTTGAAACAATGGCATACGGGATGGCGGCTCCGGCAATAAACATGAACAAAGGGAAAATAAGGTCGTACAAAACCAAGCCAATCCAGTTGACATGATCCATCTGCAAAACCAGCCACTCAGCGCCTGTTGTCTTTCCGATAAACGCAAACAAAGCGCTTCCTCCGGTAATCCAGAACATGTCAAATCCACGGAGTGCATCCAGCGAAAGCAGGCGTTCTCTTTTTTCGGTCCTGATTAATTTTGATTCCATTATAAAAAGATGTCAATTTACACACGGAAGAAAATTTCTTTTTTATACATATAATAAAGTAGCCCCCATACAAGGGTCAGATAGGCAATATAGGAGATTAGCTGTGCTGCGACTTCGGGCAGGATAACCGTCCATCCGAAGAAATAAGGAACAATTCCACCTACGTTCACAAATCTTACAAACAAATAAACAAAGATCGAATTCATCCCGATCACCCGGAAATAAAACGACCATCTTTGCCACCTCAGCACATCGATAAGCATGTAAAAAAGAGCGATCAACAGAAAACTGATCCCGCCAGCCACTAAGTTAAACGTGCTGGTCCAACATTTTTTGATGATCGGATAGAATGGACTGAAAGCCAAACCAACAACAACCAGAATTGCTCCAATTCCTGCCAACAGATACACTTTCTGCCAGTCGGTCCGTTTTTGTTCTTTCAGAAAATGTCCGGCAAACGACCCCATCAGCGTGATACCCGTGGCCGAAACAATGCAAAGCAGGCCCTCCGGATCGTATACTTTCCCATGCAACACTCCGGGGAGCAGCAACCGGTCGATGTAGCCGTTGATACAGCCTTCGGGGGTAAGTTGCCCGGCGCCAACTCCCGGCACCGGAATAAAAAGCTGAACAACAGCATATCCCAGAAGTATCCCACCCAACCAGTATAAACGGCTTTTAAATGACAAAGTATAAATTACGATGAGAGAGGCAAAAAAATAGGCCAGCCCGATTTGTCCTAATACACTTGCGAAACGGATGTTGGTTAGATTTCCTTTCAATGCACCGTTATACAATAATCCTAAAACAACCAGCAGGAGCATTCGTTTCAGGACTTTTAGAAACAGTTCTTTTTTTGCAGCCCCTTTTTCTAATTTTGAAACAATAGCATACGGGATGGCCGCACCGGCAATGAACATGAACAAGGGGAAAATAAGATCGTACATGGTAAAGCCTGCCCAGTCGACATGCCCCATTTGCCGGGTAAGCCAGTCGGCTCCAGTATTTTTTCCAATGAATGCAAACAATGCGCTTCCGCCGATAATCCAAAACATGTCGAAGCCCCGGAGCGCATCCAGTGAAAGCAGGCGTTCTTTCTTTTCAGTCCTGATTGATTTTGATTCCATAAAAAAGGTTTAATTGAAGTTTACGCTTCCAAAAATAAACAAATAAGTTATTCGCTGTCGTTTTGTCACCACAAATGACAGGATTCCATTGTGCCGAAAATTCTCCGTGCCATTATTTCAAAAAAAAGCGACCAATCCGGCATGGCATAATGATTGCTAACTCAGGTCGTGATATTTTTTACAAGAACGACTAAAAACACACAAATAAAATGGGAAAAATAATTGGAATCGACTTAGGGACAACCAACTCATGCGTTTCGGTAATGGAAGGCAACGAACCGGTTGTAATCCCCAATAGCGAAGGGAAAAGGACTACTCCGTCGGTAGTTGGTTTTGTTGAAAACGGAGAACGCAAAATCGGCGACCCTGCCAAACGCCAGGCTATTACCAATCCCCACAAAACTGTTTATTCAATCAAACGTTTTATGGGGGAGACATATGACAAAGTCACTAAAGAAATCAACCGAGTGCCTTATACCGTAATAAAAGGCGACAACAATACTCCCCGCGTACAGATTGACGACCGCAAATATTCACCGCAGGAAATTTCGGCCATGGTCCTTCAGAAAATGAAGAAAACAGCCGAAGATTACCTGGGACAGGAAGTTACAGAGGCGGTAATTACAGTGCCAGCCTATTTTAACGATGCCCAGCGCCAAGCCACCAAGGAAGCCGGCGAAATTGCGGGTTTGAATGTACGCCGGATCATTAACGAGCCGACAGCCGCTTCGCTGGCTTACGGACTCGACAAAATGGACCGCGAAATGAAGATTGCCGTGTTCGACCTTGGTGGCGGTACCTTCGATATTTCCATCCTTGAGCTGGGCGATGGCGTGTTTGAAGTGAAATCGACCGATGGCGACACCCATCTGGGCGGCGATGACTTTGACCAGACCATTATCGACTGGCTGGCTGATGAGTTCAAAAAAGAAGAAGGTGTTGACCTGCGCCAGGACCCGATGGCTTTACAGCGGTTAAAAGAAGCAGCTGAAAAGGCAAAAATCGAACTTTCGAGTTCCACTCAGACGGAGATCAACCTGCCCTATATTATGCCGGTGAACGGCATCCCGAAACACTTGGTGAAAACACTGACCCGCGCCAGGTTCGAACAGTTAGCCGATTCGCTGATCAACGCTACTATTGAGCCTTGCCGCAAAGCATTGAAAAATGCAGGCTTATCGGCCAGCGATATCGACGAAGTAATTTTGGTGGGCGGTTCAACCCGAATCCCTGCCATTCAGGAGAAAGTACAGCAGTTCTTCGGAAAAGCCCCGTCGAAAGGAGTGAACCCTGACGAAGTAGTGGCTGTTGGCGCAGCTATTCAGGGAGGTGTGCTTACAGGCGAAGTGAAAGATGTATTGCTGCTCGACGTGACCCCGCTTTCGCTGGGCATTGAAACGATGGGTGGCGTAATGACCCGTTTGATTGAATCGAACACCACCATCCCGACAAAGAAAACGGAAACCTTCACTACTGCTGCAGACAACCAGCCCTCGGTTGAAATTCATGTGCTGCAAGGTGAACGCCCGATGGCTGCAGGGAACAAAACCATTGGCCGTTTCCATCTCGACGGACTGCCGCCGGCTCCGCGTGGTGTACCGCAGATTGAAGTGACTTTCGACATCGATGCCAACGGTATTCTGCATGTTTCGGCAAAAGATAAAGCAACGGGCAAAACACAGTCGATCCGTATTGAAGCCTCTTCCGGATTGAGCGATGCCGATATTCAACGGATGAAAGACGAAGCCAAAGCCAACGAAGCCGCCGACAAGGCTGCCCGCGAAAAAGTGGACAAGTTGAACCAGGCCGACAGCCTCATCTTCCAAACCGAAAAACAACTGAAAGAGTTTGGCGATAAACTTCCGGCGGATAAAAAAGGCCCGATTGAAGCAGCGCTGAACAAGCTGAAAGAAGCCCACAAAGCGCAAGACCTGGCTGCAATTGACGCCGCCACTGCCGAACTGAACAATGTGTTCCAGGCCGCTTCGCAGGAAATGTACAATGCGCAGGCCAACGCCCAGCCCGGACCCGATGCGGGGACACAAGCCAATGCAGGAGGCAATGGCCAGGCCAAAGACGGCGAAGTGACCGATGTAGATTTTGAAGAAGTAAAGTAAAAGCCAAAAACAAGGATTAATATCCATACTCAAACCGCTGTAAACGCTTAGTTTACAGCGGTTTTTTATTTTATTATTTATGCTTATCTATTGTTATATTCGATTATTTTTCGTATATTTGCTACATATTTGTTACGCGACTTAAACAACAGTAAAGTGCGACTAATAAATACTTATCACTACTTATTCACTCTAAATACGATTGATATGCCTGGTAGTAAATTTATTCTTCCCAAGAATTGCGAAATCTGCGGTACTCAGTTTTATGCCAAAACTGTGTATTCAAAGTTTTGCTCAAAGAAATGTTCGGAGGCCGCAACCCGCAAAAAGAAGGCACAAGAAAAGCAAGAGGAACAACGCCAACAGTTAGCCGAGCAAATCCCAACCGACCGCCCTTATATCTCCATTGCTGAAGCTGTAGTTTTATTTGGCATTTCAAGAGATACTATTTACCGCCAAATAAGAAAAGGCAATATCCCTGCTGTCAACCTTGGGGAGCGATTAACCCGCATTAGTCGGGTTCACATAGAGGCTATGTTTCCAAAGGTTGAAATTGCTAAAGCAATTCAACCAACAATAATAAAACAGGAAATCAGTTTTGACCCTGCCAATTGCTATACCATTGGCGAAATCTCTCAGAAATACGGAATATCACTTTCCACCGTTGATAAAACTATTCGCAAGAATAGCATTCCCAAAAAACAGATAGGAAAATTTGTTTATGTTCCAAAAGTAGAAATCGACCGATTGTTTGCCCACAAATAAAAAGCGGAACCATGAAAAAGAAACTCGCAAAAACCAAATGTACTGTAAAGCTTCGCAAGTCAGAATATCACAACGAATGGTATTTGATACTCGAGAGCTATCCTGTTTTTAATGGTACGGATAAACCTCAACGAATCATTGAGGCACTCAATAGAACAATAACAAGCCCGGTATGGGATAAAACAAGAACCGCCCGTACTTCTGCCGATGGGTCAAAAACATTTAAACCGAAAAGGGATGTAAACGGTATCATTCAATGTAAAAGCACCATTGACCAGGAAGCCTGTGTTTTTGCCGATGGTGTACGCAGCATTCGCCAAAAGGAATATGACAACGCCGATTTATACACAGAAAAAGAAGCTGAACTTGCAGTTCAGAACCAACGCCAGCAAATAGATTTTATTGAATACTTTTCAAAGGTTTCAAAAGACCGCCACCGCAACAGCTCCCAGTCAATAATAATCAATTGGAATCGGGTTGCAGAATTATTGAAACTCTTTACCAATAGTCAACCGCTTCCATTCTCTCAAGTAACCCTGAGCAAAGCCGAAGAGTTCCGTCGCTTTATGCTTTCAGCTCCTTGTGGTGGCAAGAAAACAGGCACGGTGTCACACAATACCGCAGCCACTTATTACAGCATATTTAAAGCCGGATTAAAGCAAGCATTTATTGATGGATATCTGACTGTAGATATTTCAGCCAAGATAAAAGGTATACAAGACCAGGAAAGCCGCAGGGAACACCTTTCAGTTGAAGAATTAAATATATTGGCAGAAACACCATGCGACCGCCCTATTTTGAAGCGTGCAGCCCTTTTCTCAGCCTTAACAGGCGTTCGCCATTGCGATATTCAAAAGCTCAAATGGAAAGAAATACAAGTTGTCGGCGAACAAGTCCGCCTCAACTTTACTCAACAAAAAACAAAAGGCGTTGAGTATATGCCAATTTCAGAACAAGCCTATCAGCTTTGCGGTAAACCCGGTAAGCCGGAGCAACTTGTTTTTGAAGATTTACCAGACCCCTCTTGGATTTCGGGTCCATTAAAGCGATGGATAAAATCTGCAGGAATTACCCGAAATATAACATTCCATTGTTTCCGTCACACTTATGCAACCTTGCAGCTTGCTGGAGGTACAGATATTTACACTGTCTCCAAGATGTTAGGGCATACCAATGTAAAAACAACACAGATATACGCTAAAGTTGTGGATGAGAAAAAACAGAAAGCAACCAAAGCAATTAAACTAAATATAACACCAGACTAATACTATCATGAAAACAATCGAATCTATAATATCAAATGATCTACGCCCCTGGCTTGATAAAAACAATCAAGCAGACAATTTTTATACTCCGGAAATTAGAAATACCCCGGCAGTTGCAGAAAAGTACAAGACAAATTATACGCTTGATTTCTCTATAACAGCTTTCTCTGATAAAATCAGATATTATCGTCGAATGATAGACAACGACGTCACACAATTTCTTAATACTACGATTGAAGAGCTGGAAAACAAAACGGAAAATTTGATTTTGTTCAAACTAAAAACAAATAGAAGCAAACTTAATTCATTACTAATAAACACCAATGAATTAATTATTCGTAAAGGTTATGAATTAAACTTGATTATTTCAAGACATGCAGAATTTAATATCGATCGCCAACACAAAGAATCTACATATATTTTGAATTATACGCTTGTTTCATTGATTAAGTGCTATTTAGAACTTCAGAGCTATTACTCAAACTATATCAACCCGGACGATGTGATGAATGTTGCCGATATTTACAGCAGATTATTAAATAAACCTCAGCCAGAGAACAGCTTTATCAAGGAAACGCAAATTATCAATGTTCTTCCTCTACCAGATAAAGATTCCAAACCAAAAACCGAGATTCTTTCATTTAAATACAAGAAGATACACTCAAACAGTGGGAATATAACTGACCTCATGGATTCCCTAAAGAAAAATAGTTTTATTGCACAGGACACAAGTATTACTGATTTCAGACACTTGTTTTCAGGTGAATTTGTAGCAAAGCCGATCAAGTGGACTGGTGGTAAAAGTACTTTATCATATTTTATCAAGCTTATCAATAATCAATTAAAGGTTGTAACATATCCAAAAAACAGTTTATGGAAAGTTGTTTGTGCCTGCTTTGTGGATGAAAATGAAAAACCTCTTGATGAATCTAATCTCAAAGATCAAAAAAAGCCGAAAGTAAAACTGTCCGAAATTGAAAAAGCCGCCAACCTATTAAAGTAAAACTCCGCACTCCGCAGCAACCATAAAATCCATAAATAAAAAGATAAAAGACCAATGCTAAAACGTTGGTCTTTTTCTATTTATTAGCACCACTCCGCACTCCGCACCCACTCCGCGCGGAGTGCATTTCCCTGTTTTAGCCCTCTCAGCAATAGTAATTTTGTTGCAAACAACGCTCGAAAATGAGGCTCTCGGGCGTTGTTGGAGCCTCAAATTTTTAATGCATAAAAAATTTGAACATGCAAGAAAATTTATTGCAAACAGAAATTTCATTTAACGATATGCCACGAGCATTGGCATATTTAATTGGCAAGGTCGAAAGATTAGAATCCTTGCTTAGTGCAACAAAGTCAGAATTGCCCGAATCTGACAAGTGGTTTAATTTACAAGAATTGTGCAGCTATTTGCCAGACAAGCCAGCCCGACAGACTGTTTACGGTTGGATTGGTCAAAAACTCATTCCTTATCACAAAAAGGGAAAGAAGCTCCAATTTCTTAAAAGCGAAATTGATGCTTGGTTGATTGGTGACAAACACAAATCAGTAGCCGAATTACAGGCAGATGCAGCCGCTTTTGTAGCCAATAAGAAAGGAGGTTTGAAATGAGCGAACCTAAAACTATTGGCGAAATCCTGACAGATTATTTTTTGAATAGTCAGGAACCCTTTGCAATTGCTTTTCGCAATCACTTTGCTGTAAGCAATCAGGGTACAAACTCATGTACTGTTTGCCCTGCAAGTCCTGCCAGTCCACTAACTGACAGGCTGGAAGATTGGCTCGACAATCAGGATGTTATGCAAATTCTGCATATCAGCCCTCGCACATTGCAAACATTGCGTTCCAATGGCATACTGCCATTTTCACGCATAGGCAACAAGCTCTACTATCGCCGTTCCGATATTTCCCGAATCCTCAACAACCATTACACAATGGTGAAAATCAAGTATTATGGAGGCAAGAAGTAAAGAGGCGATATTATCAAAAACTCATTATGGCATTGGAATATATGCACATATTTTGAGATTGTATTATCCTGACCAAACAGTCCTCTCCCTTTCGGGGAGGACTTGTTCTCCAACTAAAAACCCATTCAATGCCGATAAATCGACATTGAATATTTATATCAAGAAGGAGAATGTATTGGGTAATGCCTTGGATAAAGAGTTTGCACGGCATTCTGATAGTGAAAACGCTATCCCTGCCGGTGATGCGTTCGACTTCGCCGAGCTTCACTATAAACAGTCGGGGGATGAATTACTGCAAACACTAAATAAAGAAATGAACTTGCATATCGGTGAGAAATTCGATTTTTACGCCAATGGCAAAAAATCAAATCAAACTCCAGAGGCCGCACAAACTCAAAGCCCCTCTATTGGAGGGGTTGGGGAAGCTTTCTTCTCATTCTTCAAAGCTCCAGTTCAGAATATCATTCCTCATAAGTCAATTTCTTTGCTTGATGCCTACAATTACATTGTCGGCGAATATGCAAAACAACGAACCGAAAAACTGAGGAGTATAAAAGAACCAAAGCAAGCACGACAATTCAAAGCAAACAACTTTGACTACTGCACTTTTTCAGGAGTTTTCACCTCCCGGAATGATAAAAAGATAGTACAACACTCAGGTTTGATGGCGGTCGATTTCGACCACCTGCCAAACCTCGAAGAAGTCCGTCAGTCATTGCTTGTTGATGAATACTTCGACACGCAATTGCTGTTTGTCAGCCCTTCCGGCGATGGACTGAAATGGATAATCTCTATTGACACCAAACAAACAACACACAGCAATTACTTTGCTGCGGTTGCAAACTACATTCTTCAAACCTACGGTATTGAGGTGGACAAATCAGGGCGGGATATATCCCGCGCCTGCTTTCTTCCCCACGATCCAAACGCTTTTATAAACCCTTTAATTTTAGAAAATCATGATACATTATAGAAAAACAAAAACATACGTATTGGTTTCCAATCCAACCAAATCAGGACTTGCAGTAACAGAAATGTACATAAAACGGGAATTCCTGATCTCAATCGAAACATTAGTTCTGATTGATCACAAAAGCAGTTCAACAAATCATTATCATTGGAATACTCTCACAAAAATCTGGGCAATCTTTTTGGTAGAACTACACGACAAAATTCACGGAGAAGAGAACGGAAAGATTAATTGGTTTAACACCCCAAAAGTCGTACTCCAGAGCAAGTTTGCACTATTGTCACTTATTATTAAAGGACTCATTATTTACCATTTAATATTTTAGCCATGAGCAAGAAAACATTTGATCCTGCCAAATGGCAGCCCACAGAAACCACAAAACAAACTTCAGCACCAACTCAAAGCCTCCCTATTGGGGAGGTTGGAGGGGCTTCTGAGATTGAAACAATCACCCAACGTATTGAAGCCGCTTCTGTTGACATTGCCCCAAATTATGCCGATTGGCGTGACCTTGGCTTTGCCCTCGCTGACGCTTTGGGCGAAAGCGGTCGTAATTATTACCACCGACTAAGTCGATTTTATCCGTCTTATTCGCAAAGCGAAACCGACAAACAATACTCCGCTTGCCTTGCTTCGCACGGCCACGGAGTTACAATCAAAACACTTTACCACCTGACTAAGTCAGCTGGTGTAAGCGTTTCCATTCCCCAACCTACAAAAAGCCCCTCCTTGGGAGGGGTTGGAGAGGTCAAACCCACGAAAGAAGAAACGGAGGATTTGGAGGAAATGCAGGAAACAAATCTTCCTACTTTTCCCGATGAAATTTATACAGACCTCCCGGGCTTACTTCAAAAGGTAGCGGCAAAGTCCAATTCGCCCGAAGATAGAGATCTCCTTTTACTTGGGTCACTTGTCGTGATTTCAGCCTGTTTACCTAAAGTTTACGGCATTTATGCAGAAAGAGAAGTTTATCCGAACTTATTCCTTTTTGTTACGGCTCAGGCTTCCGCAGGTAAAGGTCGCTTAACGCTCTGTCGTAAATTAGTTGACCCGATACACAAATCATTGAGGGAAGTTTCAAAACTTGAATTTGAAGAATACCAAAGAAATCTAACCGAGTACGCAGCTACCAAAAACAAAGCTGAAACAGAGCGACCCAAAGAACCGCCTGTAAAAATGTTGGTCATTCCGGCCAACAACAGTGCAACAGGTGTATTTCAGATTTTGAATGACAACAACGGCTCAGGGCTAATGTTTGAAACCGAGGGCGACACGCTTGCACTCACTTTCAAAAGCGAACACGGAAATTATTCCGATGGTTTCCGCAAAGCGTTCCACCACGAAACAATTTCTTATAACCGCAGAAAAGACAGGGAATTTGTTGAAATCCAAAATCCTCGTTTGTCTGCCCTTTTATCGGGAACACCCAAACAAGTTTCAGCACTCATTCCGAGTGCCGAAAACGGCTTATTCAGCCGTTTCATTTTCTATTTTATGAATGTCCGTCCTGTGTGGAATGATGTTTTTGCCAACTCTTCCGACCAGACACTGGATAGTTATTTCAATCACCTTGGAATGCAATTCTTTGACCTTTATAAGCACTTAGAATATCAGGCTGAACCAATACGCTTTTGTTTGACTTTGGCACAGCAACAGGCTTTTAATGCCTATTTTGCCCAGACGCAGAACCAATACCTTTGTCTGTATGGGGCTGATTACCTCGCCACCGTTCGGCGGCTCGGTCTCATTACATTCCGAATGGCTATGATACTTACAGCCCTTCGGATTATGGACGATGGCGATATACATTCGCCCCTTGTTTGCAGGGATAATGATTTCAATACAGCTTTATCAATGGTCAAAATACTTGTTCAGCACGCTGCTCAGGTATTTCAACAACTACCTTCCGAAGCTGTTGCAACACCTCCCAAAAATCAAAAACAACAGTTTTTAGACGAACTCCCGAAGGAGTTCTGCCGGAAGGATTATTTGACCATTGCAAACAAATTAGGCATTCCCGACAAAACCGCCGAAAAGCACATAAAACGCTTTGCAGTCAATGGGTTGATAAATCACTATGCGCATGATAAGTACAAAAAGCCTTAATATCAAACCTGAAAATCTTCCGGTATAACGTTATATCACGTTTTTGGCAATACAGATCATTTATTGCCAAATTTGTGATATAAAAAATGTCGCTGCTATTGTTGAAATCTTTTCTCTTTTGTCCATTTTGTTTGTGAATAATTGTCTATCTTTGTTCAAATTCTGACAATCCAAAAAGCAAAAAGTCTTGCAATCAAAAGCAAATGTTGAGCTTGTTTCAATCTGCGCTGCGTGCAATCGGCTTTATCTGAAACAAAAAGTCTAAAACAAAACGATTATGTTATTTGCTAATAAAATTCGACAACTAAGAGAAGAGCGGAAGTTGCTGCAACGCCATTTGGCTGCGGTACTGGATATGGATACACCGATGTTTAGCAAGATTGAACGTGGTGAACGTCCGGCTAAGCGTGAACAAGTGATTGCCATTGCTAAAATTCTTACTACCGATGAAAACGAATTGCTAACCCTTTGGTTGGCGGATAAAATTTTAGATGTAATAGAAAACGAAACTGAATTAGCAGATCAGGCATTGAACGTAGCTATTGAAAATAAAAGCAAGTAACAGAACAACATACACACATGATAAAAGATATTCTCCAAAACAACGAGGCTTTAACTCCCAACAGCAAAACATTAGAAGTGTTACAAGCCAATTTTCCCCAATGTTTCAACAAAGAAGGGTTTTTCGATATTGACAAGTTTAAAGACCTGATTAAAGCCGATGTGGACATAACCCACGAAGGCTACGACCTCAACTTTCTGGGGAAAAACTATGCGAAATTATTGGCTTCGATTGATACTACCACCGTTATTCAACCCGACGTGGAGCACAATGCAAAACCCGAAAACGCCAACAGCCAAAATCTCTATATCAGTGGCGATAACTTAGATGGACTGAAACATTTGTTAAAATCCTACACTGGTGCGGTGAAATGTATCTATATCGACCCGCCTTATAATACAGGTTCTGACGGTTTTGTGTATAACGACAAATTCAATTTTACACCGCAAGAATTAATCGACAAACTAAGCATTAGTGAAGAACAGGCACAGAAGATTTTCGACCTCACTACCAAAGGCCGTGCTTCCCATTCAGCTTGGCTTACATTCATGTACCCCCGTTTGTTGCTTGCGCGCGACTTGCTTACACCCGATGGAGTTATTTTTATTTCGATTGATGACAATGAACAGGCTAACCTGAAATTGATTTGCGATAGTGTGTTTGGGGAGGAAAATTTTGAATCGACAATAATCCCAATTGTTAATCCTGGTGGAAGAGATTATAAGCAAGTTGCGGTTACAAATGAATATTTGCTGTGTTACTCAAAGTCGGAGTCGAGTGAATTAAATGAGATCCCTAAAGTCGCAGACTTTAGCTTTAATGACTCAATGGGTGGTTATAATCTTCGAGAATTAAGGAATCGTAATCCAAAATTTCATAGTGGTAATCGTCCAAACCTTTTTTATCCATTTTATGTTAATCCAAATATTAATGAGAATGGATATTGTGCAACAAGTTTAAATAAGGACGATAATTATTATATTGAGGTAAGACCATTTAATAGTGTAGGTAAAGAAAGCGTTTGGAGATGGGGTGTTCCGAAGGCAACACAAAATATTGTATTGGATAATATAGATAAAAGTCAGATTCTTGCTAAACAAAAAAAAGATGGCAATTGGAATATTTATGAAAAGAACAGAAAGTCTACTTCAAAGGTAAAGTCTTTATGGGATGAAACAGAAATGCGTACAGAAGAAGGAACTCGTGAACTCAGAAGTCTTTTTGGTGAAACATATTTTGATCACCCAAAGCCTGTTGAGCTGATAAAACGATGTGCTCTTATTGGTTCTAATCAGGATGATATTATTTTAGATTTTTTTTCTGGCTCCGCAACAACAGCACAGTCAATATTTTCTTTAAACGCAGAAAAATTTGAAGAAAAAAGGTCATGGAATTTAAATCAAATGGCAATAA
>JAVEYG010000015.1:0-96529 GCA_034003625.1 Prolixibacteraceae bacterium
GTCTTTTAGTTATTTGGCTTATGCCATAACTAAATTACAAATCCTCTTTTGAAATGGTATCGTTCGCACCGCTCCCAATTTTCATTCTCTTGGGGGTCTTTTTTTTGTCATGTGGGTTTCATTTCTATAAAATTTAATTGAAGTTTATACTTTTATTATCGCTTCTTTTGACCTGAAATTGAATTATTGGTTTAATGCAATTTACAAATAATATGAAACGATTGGCCGGATGCAGTCCTATATTATACAAACCAGAAAAGTTTTTGGATGAATTCGGATAATTTTTAGACCCAATCTTTTTTATAACCTGTACAAAAAAACGATTTATATGCGATCAATGATATTTGCTGCCGGTCTCGGCACCCGATTACAGGCCATTACCGCCGGAAAACCGAAAGCATTGGCCGAAGTGGCAGGCGTGCCCTTGCTCGAACATGCGATTAATTACTTAAAAAGTTTTGGTATCAGCGAGATAGTTGTTAATGTCCATCATTTTGCCGATCAGGTTATTGATTTCCTTGAGAAGAAAAAGCATTTCGGAATTGACCTGAAAATATCGGACGAGCGGGATTTTTTGCTTGAAACCGGCGGTGGGCTTAAGAAAGCGGCCTCTTTGTTCCGGGGCGACGAACCGATTGTTTTGTATAATGTAGATATTCTCAGCTCGCTTGACCTAAACCGCATGTTGGCATACCATTTACAGGAGAAAGCGCTGGCAACCCTCGCCGTACGAAAACGCGAAACCTCCCGTTATTTGTTGTTTGACAGTCAGATGCAACTTGCCGGGTGGAAAGACCTCCGGTCGGGGGAACTGAAAATCAGCCGGCCTGGCCCGGTGGTTGAATATCAGGAATTTGCATTCAGCGGCATCCATATTATCAATCCCGAAATTTTTGATCTGATTCTTGAAGAAGGAAAATTTTCGGTTATCGACCTGTATTTGCGGTTGGCACAAAATCAGGGTATTAAAGCCTATATTGATGATTCGGAACTGTGGTTTGATCTCGGAAAACCGGAACAATTAACCGAAGCCGGAAAAGTGGTCCGGCAATTCCAGGAAAAGAAGCAGACAGAAAGATAACTGTCAGTTTTTATTCAATTTTATTTCGCACTTTTGTTTGATTTTGAATATCAGGTACTCGACGGATGATATAAAAATGAGAATATCACCCATTACTTCGACACCTTCTTCGGCTGCATTTTTAACCGACCGCATATAGTTTTCCTCCATCAGCGCTTTCCAGAAATCGCCCTTTCCGAACAGTCGGGAAAAAAGAAAGGTTACTAATATGCCACTCATCATATATGCAAAGGCTTTGGTGTCGTAATATTCGTAGTACGATTTGGTGAGGTTCTTTCGTTTTTTCCAGGAAAGTGCAAAAACTGTCAGCATCACGATCCCGGAAGTGACCCCCCAGAAACTGCTGTCGATAAAATCGGTCAGGTAATCGAATTCGCGGCAAAAAGCCACAAGGGTAAATCCCCCCAGAAGAATTGAAACCGGCCGGCTATCCTCAAATTTTGCCGCAGTAATAAAAAATACCACAGATGCAAACAGGAACAATACTTCCTGATAAAATTCGGTTAATGAATACTCGCTGAATTTCTGATCGTTATACATCCGTGTAGTATCGTACAGGAAAATAGTATAGGCAATGAAAACCAACACCGAGTAGGCTCCCAGCCGTATAAAAAAGTCAGCATATTTATTTTTCATGGTCGGATTTTTTACAGTTGCAGCTTTTTGATTTTTTTCTCCTTTTTTATGCTGCAAAGATAACATTTTCAGGAAAGGCTAAAAAACAGGCTGCCTCCTTTTCAGACGACAGCCTGTTTTGCGCTGGAAACAATTTTCAACGGTTTGGTTGGATGTTATTTCTTTGCTGACTCAGGTTTTAGGGTAACGCTAAAATAATTATTGAAGTCGAGATATTCTGAGCTTGCATTTTTAATCGTACCGATGGTTAAACTATTTACTACCTCATTGAATGCGCCAAATTCACTGAAATCGCCGTCATAATTCCGGTAATATGAAGAGAGCGCACCGAGCCAGAATTTATTTTCACGGAGGTTCACTTCACGTTCACGTAACAGCTTTTCTTTGGCTTTGTTCAGTTCTTCTTCCGAAGGGCCGTTTTGTGCAATGTCCCTGATTTCTGCAAATACGGCTTCTTTCAGTTCGCCAACCTTTTCGGGTGCAGTTCCAAAATAAATGGTCATGCTGTATTCTGCTTCAGGATATTTATTGATCGATGGGCTGGCATCAATATAATAAACGCTGCTTTTGTCTTCCCTGATCACTTCGAGCAGACGGGTCGACAGGATTTTGCCGAGGGCCGTGATGGCAATCACATTTTCTTTCGAATAATCAAACGTGCCATGAAAACTCATGTAATGGATACTTTTTTCTTCCTGCCCACGGTACACCGTTTTTTCAATCACACCCGAAGGGCTTTCAATGTGGAGGTCTTTCCATCTTTCTCCGGAATAGGTGGAAGGAATGGAACCGATGTATTTTTCAACCAACGGTTTTAGCTTTTCCTGGTCGATATTTCCAACAAAGAAGAATTTAAAATCGCTGGCATCGGAAAAACGTTCGCTGGTAATCTGCGCAATACGGTCAAGCCGGGCTTCGTCCAACAATTCAACGGTCATTGGCCTTTTACGCGGATGATAATTGACAGAAGTGACTAAGAATGTGTCCTTAAATGCAGCTTCCGGCGAGGCTTTCTTGTTTTCCAACATTGCCTTCATCCGGTTGATATATGAAGAATAGGAAACCGGATCAGTCCGTTGACGGGTAAAATAGAGGTATAGCATCTGGAAAAGGGTTTCCATATCCTGAACGGATGAACTCCCGCTGAACCCCTCTGTTAAATCAGAGATGTAAGGCGACAGGCTGAAAACTTTATCAGAAAGCATTTTATCGAGCGTGATGTTGTCGAAATCAGCAATCCCGCTCATTGTAAGAATAGTAGTTGCAATATCGGCTGAAATATCGTCTTCCTGTCCGTACAACGAGTTTCCACCCTGGCTGTATGCAGTAAACAGGATTTCGTCGTCTTTATAATCGGTTGATTTGATCACCACGGTTGCGCCGTTCGATAGTTTCCATTCGGTGGCGCCCACTTCGCCGATGGTTTTTACAGAAGTAATTTTCCCGGATACTGGTTCCTGCCCGATCAGCGGCTGATTCCCAACTTTATCCTGATAGGCTTCAATTTTCTGTGTTTCTATCTCACCGAGCATGCTGAGTATTTCCTGTTCGGTGGAAATTTTCGTCCCTTCTATTTCCGGAGCGGTAATAACAACAACCCTGTTTTCCTGGGTGATCCATTTTTTTGCAAGGGCGTT
This sequence comes from Prolixibacteraceae bacterium, assembly GCA_034003625.1. Taxonomy (GTDB): domain Bacteria; phylum Bacteroidota; class Bacteroidia; order Bacteroidales; family Prolixibacteraceae; genus GWE2-42-39. Next base: position 3,355 of record JAVEYG010000015.1, read on the forward strand.
GACCTCTTCGATGGCAATGCCTGGCATAAACGCATGATAGTAAGCAAATTCGTTTTCAATGCCAGGGATGGGTTCTTCCGTGAACAGAAAATTACGCTTGTATTCTTCTGCATAGTTGACCGACTCCTGCTTGTCGCGCTCATTATAGGCTTTTTCGATTGATTTTAGCATGGAGGCTTTTTGTCGTTCTAATTCCGAAGCAGTAAAACCAAATTGTTTTACCCGTTCGTTTTCGGTGAGCACTGCCCTGATCCCATCGGTTATTTTCCCGATCTGGCATACCGCAACGGAAGCATACACACTTTTGGGCCCGAACAATTCACTGAAACTTGAACCTCCGTATATAAATGGCGGGTTCTCTGTCTGGGTCAATTCATTCAGCCGGATGTTGATCATTCCGTTATAAAGGTTTTCGATAATCATTTCCCGGTAATCGCCAAGGGTCTTTGCTATTTTCATCGGATGTTTGTAAAATACCTGGGCAACGGGATATTGCACTTCTTTATCGGTGACAATTGAAATTTTTGTATCCTGATGATCGGGAATATCGAATAATTCCCTTTGTCGCGGGTTTGGCCTGGCCGGGATTTTCGAGAACATTTCTTTTACCTGTCGGACCATTTTCTGCTGGTCAAAATCGCCAACTATAATTATCGCCTGAAGGTCGGGACGGTACCAATCGTTGTAAAATCTCCGGATTACATCGGTTTTAAAATGATCGATGATTTCGATTTTCCCGATCGGCAGCCGATCTGCATAACGCGACCCGGCGAGAAAAACAGGCAGCCATTTTTGGAGCATCCGTTCGTTGGCATCGCGCCCTCCCCTCCATTCCTCACGGATAACGCCCCGTTCATTTTCAATATCTTCATCGAAATACGACACCTGGCAGGCCCAATCGTAAAGCACCTGCAAGCCTTTTTCCACAAACAGGGCGCTGTCGAGTGGCACTTTAATCATGTACACCGTTTCGTCGAACGAGGTGTACGCATTGATTTCCGGGCCAAATTCCATTCCTAACGATTCGAGATAACTGGTCAGCTCATTTTTTGGGAAATTTTTGGTGCCGTTGAAGGCCATGTGCTCACAGAAATGCGCCAGTCCCAGTTGGTCACTGTCTTCACTGACCGAACCCACTCTTACTGCCAGGAACATATCGGCACGGTTTTTTGGAGTGCTGTTGGCCCGCACATAGTAGGTCATCCCGTTCTCCAGTTTCCCGGTTGACAACTTAGGGTCGACCGGGAGCAGGTCATTTTTTTGCAAGCCTGTCTGTCCGAAACAGTTTACAGAGAATGCGACCAGCAAAATGCTCAATAGTTTTTTCATGTTGATTATGATTTGGGGAATACTGATTTTTTTGTATAAGTCATCGTATGCTGCCGTTTGTTACAGGTGATAGGCCACAGAAAAAGAAAATGCGTCTTCTTCATTCGATTTTGCCGGCAGGAACCGGTGTTTCAGATCGTTTGGGCCATTTTCCACAAGATAGGAAAACCGGGTAAATTCAAGTAAGTCAAGATCGTTGTAATCGTTTCCTATACCCATTGTACCGGACGGATCGATCCCTTCCTTTTCGCATATAAATTTTACCCCATTGCCCTTTGAAACACTTTCGTGAAAAATTTCAATCCAGATATACGGCGTATGCAGGGGCGAACTGGTACGCACTATGTTCAGTCCCGGAAAAGCCCGGCACATTTCCTCCTTCATCTGTTCAAAAAGGCCAATCTCACAGGGAATGATTATTAAGAACTGGCAGGCTTCGGAATTAATTTCCGAATGTTCGGGAAATGGTTCGGCAAAAGAATTATGGAATGCAAAATAGCGTTCGAACTCGGGGCCCGCACTCTCGCTCCGGAAATACCAGCAATGGTGGTTGTCCGGAACTTTTCTGAAAAGATGAAAACTCTGCCTGTTGCAGATCAGGTATTCCGAAAGACGGCCCACCGTTTGACCAGGTATATTTCGCGAATAAAGCAGCTTCCCGTTTCGCCAGTCATAAATTCCGGCGCCCGATGAAAAAACAATGTAATCGAAAGGGACGTCCGGAGAAATAACTTCCTTGGTCTTTTGCAGGTTCCGCCCGGTAGCCGCAACCCTGACAATGCCTTTCCGGCCCATTGCATGGAGTGATTCCATGTTTTTCGGGCTGACCGTTTTATCGTTTTTTAGAAAGGTACCATCCAGATCGGTGGCAACTAATTTTATCTTTCCATTTGTTTGCATCTTGCGAAAATAACGTATTTTCCAGAATGAAATACAGAAAACTGCCCGGTTCCGGTCTTCAATCTTTGGAATATGGGTAATTTATAACTCACAATGTTCTTGCTGGAAAAAACATGGATTATAAGCCGTATCAGGCAGGGCAGGTTTTGTCGGACAATCGGCATTGTTCACCGAAAAAATTTCAATGCCAGTCGGAGGAATTCTACTTTTATAGTGTAATTTATATCTTTGTACACCAAATAAAAATATAAAAGATGAAAATTGCATTGATCGGTTACGGGAAAATGGGCCGGGAAATCGAACGGATTGCGTTGGAACGCGGGCACGAGATAGTTTTAAAAATCGATATAAACAACCCACACGAATTAACGACAGAAAATCTAAGAAAAGCTGATGTAGCTATTGAATTTACGATCCCTTCATCGGCTGTGGCAAATTATAACCTGTGCTTCGATTCCGCCATCCCGGTGGTTAGTGGAACGACCGGCTGGCTCGATAAACAGGACGAAGTATACCGCAATTGCCTGTCGAAAAATGGTACTTTTTTTTATGCGTCCAATTTTAGCGTGGGGGTAAATATTTTCTTTCTGATCAATGAAAAGCTGGCTGCGCTAATGGGAACCCGAAGCGAATATAAAGTGGAACTAAAGGAAATCCATCATACGCAAAAACTCGATGCCCCGAGCGGTACTGCAATTACACTGGCTGAAGGCATTATCCGGAATATGCCGGGAAAAGCAAAATGGGTAAATCAGGCTACCTTCCAAAATGATGAAGTGGGGATTATTTCCGCACGCGAAGGCCAGGTGCCCGGTTATCATTCTGTCCGGTACGAATCGGAAGCCGATACCATTGAAATCATACACAATGCAAAAAACAGGGCCGGTTTAGCATTGGGCGCCGTGCTGGCTGCCGAATTTAGCCTGGGGAAAAGGGGGATACTTAAAATGAACGATTTATTAAATCTTTAACCTATACGAAATACGATGAAAAATATCCTGACCAACAAATGGTTCAAATTTGCAATAGTGGGACTGATTTACTCCCTGTGGGTAATCTGGCTCGAAAACTATTGGTGGTTTATCGGACTTGCGCCGATTTTTGATATGTATGTAAGCAAAAAAGTTCATTGGGCTTTCTGGAAAAAGAAAAATCCCCCGGATGGAAAGCAGACCAAACTGGTAGAGTGGATTGACGCAATCATTTTTGCTGTAATTGCTGCCACTTTTATCCGCATGTTTTTCATCGAAGCGTATACCATCCCGACTTCATCTATGGAAAAATCGATGTTGATCGGTGACTACCTGTTTGTGAGCAAAACCGCTTATGGGCCCAAGCTGCCCAATACGCCACTTTCGTTTCCGTTTGTACACCATACCCTGCCTTTGTCGAAAACCCGGAAATCGTATGTCGAATGGATTAAAAGGCCGTACAAGCGCATTGCAGGGTTCGGGAAAATAAAAAACAACGATATTGTGGTATTTAATTTTCCTGAGGGGGATACTGTGGCGTTGAATGTGCAAGACCAAAGCTATTATCAACTGGTGCGTTCATACGGACGCGAACGGGTTTGGAGCGATAAACGGAATTTCGGGGAAATAATAGCCCGTCCGGTCGATAAACGAGAAAACTACATCAAGCGCTGCGTGGGTATTCCGGGCGATGTGATCGAACTGAAAGAAGGCCAGCTTTTTGTGAACGGAAAACCCCAGGAGAAATTTACGGGTGTTCAATACGATTACCGGGTAGCAACCAATGGAACGGCTATCAACAAAAAAACGCTCGACAATATGAAAATTGCAGAAGCCGACCGCCACACATATCCGAACTCACAATATTTATACCCGATGACGGATGAAAATGCGGCAAAAATGAAAGCAATGGCCAATGTGGTTTCGGTCGATAAAATGCTGGCGCCTTTCGGAACGAGGGACAACAATATTTTTCCGTTTAGTGAAAAATACTTATGGAACGTCGATAATTTTGGCCCTTTAACTATCCCCAAAAAAGGCGTTACAATCGACATAACCATGGATAACCTTCCACTGTACGGGCGGATCATCGCACTGTATGAAGAAAACGAACTGGAAGTAAAAGATTCGGTGATATACATTAACGGGGACGTTGCCGGTAAATATACGTTCAAAATGGATTATTACTGGATGATGGGAGATAACCGTCACAACTCAGCTGACTCCCGTTACTGGGGATTTGTTCCGGAAGACCATGTGGTCGGGAAAGCTGTTTTTATCTGGCTTTCACTCGATAAAGATCAGCCGCTGTTGAAGAAAATACGCTGGAACCGTTTGTTCAGATCGGTTCATTGAAAAATTATAGGACAAAAAGAGAGGGGCTGTTCTTTGGTTGCAGGGAATGGCCCTTCTTATTTTGTGTTGCCGCCTGGACTTGTTAGCTTTTCTTCAGAAATTTAAAACGAACAATGTTACTTTGTATTGACCTGCCGTCAGAATATAAAATTTGAGCCGGCAATCATTAAGGGCTAAGTACGAAATTAAGAAAGTGGGAAGATGAAAAAAGCAGCAAATACCCGAAAAAATGAAACCCTGATCGCTATCGTGATCAGTGCAGCAATTGCTTTGCTTCTGGCATTGCTTGCTTATATGTGAATAGAAAAAGGAAAAAGCAACAAGGATATTCTGATTGATGTAAAATGCTGACAGAAAGGGGACAGATTTTTATTTGTTCCCTTTTTTAGTTTTTTTCTGGCAATCATAAGGTAATACAACCGATTGCATTGTCTTTTTCCAATAGGGGTGAATTTTATCAGTTTTTCGTATTTATTGACATTTTTCCGTCCAGCCGCTTGATAATTTCCGTACTTTTGTTTTTGAAAATTTTACCCGATAGTTTTAAACTTTACACCTGAAATGGATTTACTGGAAAAAGTCATTCAAAACGCAAAAATTTATCAGAAACGCATTGTACTGCCCGAGGGGTCGGAACCCCGAACATTAAAAGCAACGGAAATCATTGTCCGGGAAGGTATTGCACAGGTCATTTTACTGGGGGATCCTGAAAAAATTAAAAAAACTGCAAAGGAACTTGGAGTGAATATTGAAGGTGCAGCGGTTGTCAATCCGAAAACCGATGAACGCCGGAACCTTTATGCCGACAGCATGGCCGAAATCAGAAAAGAAAAAGGGCTCACCAAAGAGCAGGCCCTGCAATTACTGGACGACCCTTTGTATTTTGCTCCAATGATGATCAAAAACGGGGATGCCGATGGTGAACTGGCCGGTGCGGTAAATGCTACCGGAGATGTGTTACGTCCTGCTCTTCAGTATATTAAAACTTTGCCTGGAATGAATGTTGTATCGGGAGCTTTCATGATGTTGGTAAACGATCCGGATTTCGGGCATAATGGTGTGCTTGTATTTGCCGACTGTGCGGTAATACCCGATCCCACCGACCGGCAACTGGCTGAAATAGCGGTTACAACAGCCAAAACTGCCCGCGCAATAGCGGGTCTTGAACCACGTGTTGCCATGTTGAGTTTTTCAACAAAAGGGAGTGCCCGGCATCCGTTGGCCGATAAAGTCATCAATGCGGCCCGCATTGCAAAAGAAATTGATCCGGGCTTAATGATCGACGGGGAACTTCAGCTCGATGCCGCGTTGATTCCTGAAGTGGGGCAGTTGAAAGCGCCCGGAAGCGATGTGGCCGGGCGGGCGAACATCCTGGTTTTTCCCGGGTTGGAAGCAGCCAATATTGGGTACAAACTGGTACAGCGCCTGGCAAAAGCCGAAGCAATTGGTCCTATCCTTCAGGGAATGGCCGCTCCGATCAATGATCTGTCGAGGGGTTGTTCGGTAAGCGACATTGTGAATATGGTTGCTGTTACAGCAAATCAGGCTGCAGCAATTTTTAAGTAAACGAATGCCAAAAAATCAGTCTAAGATATGGCGAGCGATATTATTTACGAACCAATTGAAGATTTTGGTTTAAGTAAAAAGAATAAGAGTAAAACACTTTTTTCCAAGATTGGCATTATCGGGTGTGGACTTGTCGGTCAGAACCTGGCCCGCGTTGCCAGTTTCTACGGAATGGAAGTTGTTTTTATCGAAATCAATGAAGATAAGATCAAAGAAGCGTACATCAGTATTGGAAAAATCCTGGACAACCGGATCGAGCATTGGGGAATGACCGATAATGAAAAACGGGCTATTTTATCGCGTATTAAAGGTACTTTGGATTATAACGACCTGAGAGGTTGCGATTTTGTAGTTGAGGCCATTCGGGCCATCGATCGTGGCGGCAAAATTAAAGAGCGCAAGGAAATTTTCAGGAAAATTGAAGAAGCAGTTGGTCCGGAATGTATTATCGGTACCAATTCAACGACTATAGTGATAACCGAGCTGGCTTCTGAACTTCAGCATAAGGAACGTTGCATCAGCCTTCATTTTTTTGTTTCCTCACCCGAAGCCCGTATCGTTGAAGTGGTAAAAGGACTGTATACTTCGGATGAAACCTACCAGAAAGTCTGCAAATTTGTACAACTGATCAACCGGAAGATTGTTCCGGTGGTCGAATCAGCCGGATTGGTAAGTGTGAGGATATTTGTGGTGGTATTGAACGAAGCCTGTGAAATTTTGATGGAAGGCGTTGCTTCAATGGACGATATCGACCAGACTATGAAAATTGGTTACGGCATGCGGATGGGACCTTTTGAAATTGCCGATAAAATCGGTCTGGATAAGATTGTCCGCTGGATGGACAACATATACAACGAATTTGGTGACCAGAAGTACAAACCCAATCCAATCGTAAAACGGCTGGTCCGTGCAAAACATCTCGGAATGGATTGCGGGGAAGGTTTCTATAAATACGATGAAAACGGAAATAAAATAACGGAAAGAGGAGCAACCTGTTAACTCCTGATTTCCGCGAATTAAAGAATTGAATTTAATTCAGAAAAAATATAAGGATGATAATTCTTGTTTTAAACTGTGGAAGCAGTTCAATAAAATATCAGCTTTTTGATATGGCCGACCAAAAAGTAATCGCCAAAGGGGGAATTGAAAAGCTGGGCATGAAAGGTTCATTTTTGAACCATATAAAAACTGACGGACAAAAAGTTGTTTTTGAAGGTGAAATACTTGACCATAAAAGCGGGATTGAGTATATATTGGGCGTTTTAACCAGTGTAAAACACGGGTGCCTGAAAAGCATGGAACAAATCGATGCGGTGGGGCACCGGGTCGTTCACGGGGGGGAACGTTTCAGTGAAAGCGCTTTTCTAACCGATGAAATCATTGAGGTAGTGACCAAATGCAGCGATTTGGCGCCCTTGCATAACCCGCCAAACCTCAAAGGTATACAGGCGATGGAAGAACTGATCCCGGGGATTCCTCAGGTCGGGGTATTCGATACGGCTTTTCACCAAACCATGGAAGAACACGCCTATATGTATGGTATTCCGTACATTTTGTATAAAAAATACGGGATACGGCGTTACGGTTTTCACGGTACCAGCCACCGCTATGTAACCAAACGCGCCTGTGAAATGCTGGACGTCGATTACGGCCAGCAACGGATCATCAGTTGTCACCTTGGGAACGGGGCTTCAGTTGCTGCGGTGAAAAACGGAAAATCGGTAGATACCTCCATGGGGTTCACCCCTTTGGAAGGCCTGATCATGGGGACCCGTTGCGGAGACCTCGATGTCGGCGTGGTGACTTACATCATGGAAAAAGAAGACCTGGGAATTAAAACAGCCAATACCCTCTTCAATAAACATGCCGGTATGCTTGGACTGACAGGCGTTTCGTCGGACATGCGCGAAATCAGTGAGGCTGGTATGAACGGGAATGAACGTGCAAAAATGGCGCTGGATATATACAACTACAAAGTGAAAAAATATATCGGGTCGTACATTGCAGCCATGAACGGGCTGGACATTTTAATCATGACAGGCGGGATCGGAGAAAATGCAGTGCATACCCGTAATGGCGTTTGTTCTGAACTCGAATGGCTGGGCATCGTGATCGATCAGGAAAAAAACAATTTGGTCAAAGGAACAGAAGCAGTGATCTCAACCCCCGGATCAAAGGTAAAAGTTCTGGTTGTGCCTACCAACGAAGAACTGATGATTGCGCTCGACACGGAAAAGATTGTCAGGGGACGGGTAAAATCATAATTATCCGGCAGATGGCCCATAACACATAAGCCTTATCCTTCTTTTTACCATGTTTTAGAAATATCTTTAAGGTTGATATTTGTTATATAACAGGATTTGCTGTTTCCGTAATTTCGACAAATCAAATTGTACAGGTATGGAGATCAGAAAATTGTCCGATTTATTTTCAGAGGTAAAGAGTAAGGGCAGACGGCGCTTAGTTGTGGTCAATGCAGTTGATGCACATAGTGTAGAAGCGGTACATCAGGCAATCAGTCTGAATATTGTCTCCGGGATTTTAACCGGGGACCGGGATAAAATTATCGGCCTGTGCCATAAAATCAATGTTGATCCCGGGATTTTCACGATCATTCCTGCCAAAGATGAGCAGGAAGCAGCATCGGAAGCGGTAAAACTGATCAAAAGGGGAGAGGCCGATATCATCATGAAAGGCCTGATCAGTACTGACAAATACATGCGTGCCCTGCTTAATAAAGAATATGGCCTGCTTCCCCCCGGCGGGGTGCTGGGCCATGTTACGGTGATCGAAAACCCGGTTTATCACAAGCTGCTTGTGGTCAGCGACGTGGCGGTGATCCCGTATCCCAGCCTGGAGCAAAAAGTTGTCTTAGTAAATTATCTGATCGAAACAGCCCGTGCGTTAGGGGTCGGGCAACCCAAAGTGGCATTGATTGCCGCCAGCGAACAGGTGTTGCCATCTCTGGTTTCGTGTACCGATGCCGCGGTAATTAGCGGAATGTATGACAAAGGATATTTCCCCGGGGCAATAGTGGCCGGTCCAATGGCCTTAGATGTTGCGGTCGACAGGGAGTCAGCCGAAATAAAACAGATTGTTTCGCCAGTGGCAGGCGACGCCGATTGTTTGTTGTTCCCGAACATTGATGCGGGAAATGTGTTTTATAAGGCCAATACGAAATTGTGCAAATCGGAGCAGGCGGCAGTGGTAGTGGGAGCAACAGTCCCGGCAATACTCTCGTCGCGCGGCGATAGCATGCAAACCAAACTGAATTCGGTTGCACTGGCAGCAATCCTTTGTAAATAAGAACCATGAGCATCCATCAGATACTGGCAATCAATCCCGGGTCAACATCCACCAAGTTTGCAGTTTATTTCAATGAAGAGTGCAGGCTGAATAAAACATTGCGCCATTCTGTCGATCAGCTCCTGGCATATTCCAACATCATCGACCAGTTTGATTTTCGGAAAGGATTGATTATTGATACTTTAGTGGAAGAGGGTTTTGATGTGGACAAGATCAAACTTATCGTTGGCCGTGGTGGCCTGACCTTTCCCTTAGAATCGGGCGTTTATGAAGTCAATAACCTGATGCTGACGCATGTCAGGAAAGGAATACTGGGACAACATGCCAGCAATCTGGGACCGCTTATTGCCGATTATATTGCCAACCAGATACCCAATGCCCGCGCCTATATTGCCGACCCGGTAGTTACCGACGAATTGCAGGAAGTAGCCCGTGTAACCGGTCACCCGCGTTTTAAAAAACGGTCGGTTTTTCATGCCCTGAACCAGAAAGCCACTGCGCGTATGTATGCTGTGGAAACAGGCCGGAAATACGAAGAACTGAACCTGATCGTCGCCCATCTGGGAGGGGGCATATCAGTAGGCGCCCATCAAAACGGACGGGTGGTCGACGTGAACAATGCCCTCGATGGCGATGGCCCGTTCAGCCCCGAACGCAGCGGTTCGTTGCCGGTTGGTGAACTGATAAAGATGTGTTTCAGCAGACGTTACCAGCGTGACGATATATACCGGATGGTAGTGGGCGAAGGTGGCTATGTGGCCCATCTGGGAACAAACAACGCGCAGGAAGTGGAAAAACGGGCTGCCTCGGGCGATGCAAAAGCCCGTCTCGTCCAGGATGCGCTGGGCTACCAGGTAGCGAAATCCATCGGGCAAATGGCCGTTGTTTTCAACGGGAAAGCGGATGCAATTCTGCTGACCGGCGGGTTGGCCCACAACCATTATCTATGCAATTATATTGCTGAAAAGGTTTCATTTATTGCTCCGGTAAAAATATATCCCGGCGAAGACGAATTGCAGGCATTGGCTATGAATGGTCTTCGTATTGCCAGGGGGGAGGTATGTGCAAAAATATATCTTCCTGATTGTCATCTGAATAATGGACTGTAACCGGATAACTCAGCCGGTTTTACAGAATCGGCAGGGAAGTTCATTTTAAAATTTTACCGATAGTTTCAGATTGATTTTCCGTCCGGTCAGGTAATTGGGCACCCCGTACTGATCGCCCGAATTGCTGTTGACCCAGAAATACGAAATGGTGTTGTTAATGCCTAATAGGTTGAAAATTTCAAGGCTCAGCCACATATCTTTTACATTGTCTATGAACCGTAGTGGCCGGGACCGGTGGCCGGGACTGACCAGCACTTTCGAGAAACCGAGATCGACGCGCCGGTACGAAGGCATGCGAAAAATATCCATATAGCGTTCCGAGTTGGGGGGGCCGGTGGGGAGCCGGGAACCGAAATAAGCAGCCAGGTGCATTTTGTAGCCTGGGTTTCCGGGGAAATAATCCTGAAAGAATATGCTGAAATTCAGGCTTTGGTCGGTAGGGCGGGGGATATAGCCATGCCCGTCATCTGCAATGTTTTCTTCGGTCTGCATCAGCGAAAGGCTGGCCCACGACTCAACACCGCTTACAAATTCCCCGTTTACTTTTAAGTCGATACCGGCTGCGTAACCTTTTGCCTCCTGGTCCGACAAGTAGCGGATACGCACATTGTCAACCTTGTAAGGGATCAGGTAGCTGAAGTTTTTGTAATATAGTTCCGATGTGAGTTTAAAAGGGCGGTCCCAGGCCTGGAAAAGATATTCGCTGCCTATTGCAAACTGTTGCGACTTTTGAGCTTTTATATCCGGGTTGATATTTCCTTTTAAATCTTTCAGTTCCTTGTAAAAAGCAGGCTGGTTATAAACGCCTGCCGACAGCCGGAAACTAACGCTGGCCTGCCAGTCGGGATAATAACTGAGCGACGCCCTCGGACTGACTAACAGTTCACGGTTATAATCCCACCAACTGCCCCTGATCCCGGCGGTCAGATACATCTCTCCACGCGATACCGGCAATTTGTAAGTATCCTGTATATATCCCGAAAAACGCAGCGAATGAAACGAAAAATCGGTAAACGAACTGCTGAACAGTTCTACCTTTTTGTCGGAATAAGGCAGCGAATAGCCGGTCGAATCACGGAAAATCCATTCGTTCATGTAGTCGTCAATACCTTCGGCCTGCATCTTCACTCCCCAGTTGAGCAGGTGTTTTTCGCTGTTGAAGGCGCCTTTGTGGGCAATGCTGTATACCGCTACATTCAGCCGGTTGCGGGCATGGTTGATAAAAGTGCCTGTTCCTAAGTTCATGATGCTGTCGCCCAGCTCTTCCGATCCCATATCGCGTTCTAATTCGTTCAGGTAATAGTCGCCTTTGATGTCATACGATTCTTTTTCAGAGGAATTGAAAGCCGACACGATCAGCTTCAGGTTCAGGTTATTGTCCGGGTGGTAATTGGCCGACAGTGCGCCGGTAAGGTTGGTGTAGCGGTCAATCTCCTGTCCTTCAAAATAAATTGTGGCATTTTTGGCGTTGTTCCAGGTGCCGAAATGCGTTTCGCGGGTTTGTGGGATGAAATGATATTTGTTCCGGGCCAGGTTCCCCAGGAATGAAATATCGAATAGGTGAGAAAAATTATACGAGATGTAAGTCTGAAAATCGGTAAAACGCGGGTCGTATTCGCCTTCTTCGTCTAAGCTGTTCAGCATGTAGCGGTTGGTCTTGTACCGGAAACCGCTGATGTGCGACCATTTTTTGTTTTTGCTGACATCTTCAAGATGGAACGATCCGCCCAGTATGCTGAGGGAGGCCGATCCCTGAAATGCAACAGGTTTCCGGTATTTAATATCGAGTACCGACGACATTTTATCGCCGTATTTGGCATCGAAGCCGCCGGCTGAAAAACCAATCGACGAAACCATGTCGGAGTTGATAAAGCTCAGCCCTTCCTGCTGGCCGGCACGGACCAGAAAGGGGCGGTACACCTCAATATCGTTCACATACACCAGGTTTTCGTCGAAATTACCGCCGCGCACCGAGTACTGCGAGCTGAGTTCGTTGTTCGACGACACGCCCGGCAGGGTCTTGATCAGCGCCTCCACGCCGCCTGAAGCTGCATCGGGCATGTTGTTCAGAAATTTTGGGTCGATACGTTCTACACTGCCTTTGTTCCGGCGCTGGCCTGCCACCGTTACTTCATCGATCTGTTGCTCCGACTTTTTCAGGCTGATATTGATCTCTATTTTTTCTTCCTCTTCTGCCCTTATTTCCCGCTCAACCGGCAGGTAGCCCACCATCGAAAAAACCAGGGCCACCTGTTTACGTGCCGGGATACGCAGCAGGTATTCGCCGTTCCGGTTGGTGGTGGTGCCAATCGGGTAGTTTTTCATCGAAATGCTGACCATCTCCAACGGCTCGCCGTTTTCGCCGCCCACACGTCCGAAAATGGTTGCATTATTGCTTTGTGCAGGCGCTTCTGCAAAACATAGGATATTCAATAAACAAAGGAAAAAAGTAAAATTTTTCATCCCGCAAAAATAGCATTTACAAGAGTATAAACTGAAAGGAAGCCGATTAATTGTATAAACCTGTCAGGGTTATACCACGATTTTAACTTTTCTTCGTTTGATTGCAGCATAAACGAAGGAGAGGAGATTTGAACGATTTTGCTATTGAATCTTCTATCATAAACAATAACACTAAAGCAGGCTCCCCGGGTTTTAACCGTTGAGAATTGTTATTGTTGTTTTTAGGTTTTAGAACATTTCGGAATGTTACATATTGAATTTTAAATTATAGTTTCATACCTTTAATAAAAAAATAATAAGGTTTTCATTTCCCCGTGTCCTGAAGCTGTTAGTTGATGTAAATGTTGGATTTTGAGAGAGAGAAAAAACGGACCAGTCAAATAGGATAGGCGACCGTTATGTAATTTTATTATTACTGAAAAGAAACTAATCTCAAAATCGCAGTATATGGAACAACTTCGTAAAGTTGACGGTACTCTTCAAACATCCCGCAAAAAGAATCCGGTATATTATTTTCTGATTGGAGGCCATGATCTGGAGATGCTTACCATTATTGATCTTCTAAAAAAACATTTACCGAAAAACAAAGTCTTTGACAGGGGGTTGAAATGGGGGGCATGTCTGAGTAGTTATCAAGACCTTTTTAATAGCCAGGATGTTTTTATAGGGATCGAACTTAAACAGGATATTGCCCCGCCTAAAAATTACATCGAAATCGATCATCATTATGAGAACAGCGGAGAACCTTCTTCCATTGATCAGATCATCTGCTTCCTTAAAAAAGCCTATAACATAGAAGTTGAAGTTACCCGGTATATTCAACTTATTTCGGCTAACGATAGCGGATATATCCCGGCCATGCTCGCGATTGGGGCCACCGAAGAAGAAATTGCCGACATACGCCGCCGGGACCGCGAAGCACAGGGGGCGACAGAAGAAGATGAATGGCTGGCGGAAAAATCTATCAAGGAAAATCTCACAATAGAAGGAGGAATAACAATTGTAAAGTCCCTTACCTCCCGATTTTCGATAATTACAGACCGACTTTACCCTTATAACCGGTTAATGGTTTATAACGATAATGAATTGAATTATTACGGAAAGGGAATTAATCAATTGATTCGAATATTTGAGCAACTGATAAGCAATGGAGATGCCTATCATGGCGGTGGTAAGAACGGTTTTTTTGGCATTGCAAATGGCGCTTTAAGCTCAAATCAAATCATGGAAATTGTAAAACAAATAATCAACATACAATTTAATAAACAAGAATAATGAGTGAATTGTACAGCTATCATGTTTTCATGTTTCCGTTTCAATGGCAGTTTGTTGGCAAGGAAATGAAAAACAAAACCCTGGAGGAACGAACACATCTGAAAGATCTTGTAGGCCTTTTTAATGATTTAAACTGGAAAAGATATTCTTACGATACCTCCAAGGTGTTGAATTACAATGAATACAACTATTTTTATAGTATGGTTCGTGAAATATTGTTTGATGAAGGGAAGAAAGATCTTGATAAAACTATCATCGCTAATTTATCATACAATATTGAGCCGGATATTTATACCTATAATATTACAGTTAGTAAATACAAAGCAGACCCAAAGCAATATGTTTTATACATCGACTCTATTATACTGCATCTTTACGCCACTGGTGTGGGCGTACTTTCCTTTCACCTCAATAACCGACTTGATAACCAGAAAGATACTGATAGCATTCTCGACATTAATCAGGCAGGGAGAAGGCTGTATCCACCATTTTTTGGTATTGATTTTGGTCTGATTGGCAAACAAGATCAGTATAATAGCGCTGATTTCTCATATGGGCTTGACATAGTTAAAACAAAAGAACTCCCTCAATCTGTTTCAGCAATCAGCGACATAAATTTTGAAGATTTCGGGGCATTTCGAGATCCAGAGTACTTTGCAGCAAACCCATTTCAGTTACCCAAACATCTTGCTTTTCTGTTCGATGGCGTTCCAATAACTATTGATAAAAAAGATTTTAAGGGTACCACTAAAAAGGTTTTTTTAACGCCACTCCTTGATGATCGGATGTATGTTGTTTGCTGGTATGGTAATGACAAAAAAAGCGAAGAACTTAAATTAAGAATGCAAAAACCAAATGATACTTCTCAACTGGCTGATGAAACCGATGAATGGTGGTACAAGTATATTTTCAACGATCAGTCATGCACCTGCCAGAATGAACAAATGCGTCATGAATTGATAAAAAAGCACACCTATAAACGTTGGAGCGATTACGGAACTTTATATGGGATTAACCGCTATTCATTTGTTTGTCTTACCGGTACGATTGATAGCCTAAAAGACAATGGAGCTGCTTTTATTGTGAACCACATTCAAACCATGTATTATAAAATGGCAGAACTTTGTTTGGTTCAACGAGCCTGTATACTGAGGTTCTCCGATGAGATTGCCGGTATTTCAGCTATGGATGACCGAAAAAAACTTACAATAACAGAAAGGGTTAGCAGTCTTTATAAACAGTACCTGCGATTTGTGAATAAAATTTATTTTCGGGAGATCACTGCTCAGGAGCAGGGTATAGAAATGTACCAGATGATGCAGGACTGCATGAAAATTGAGAACAATGTGCAAGCGTTAGATCGAGAGATACAGGAGCTTCATGATTATGTTTCTCTCAAACAGGAGCAGGCACAGAACAGGAACATTGCTTTATTGACAATTATCGGGGCAATTTTCATTTTACCATCTTTTATCGCAAGCTTTTTTGGAATGAATATTTTTCCACAACCAAATGAAATAAATTATGGTCGTATTTGGTTGTTTATGGTCCCTTTTGTAATAAGCCCTTTGGTATGTCTGCTATTTGTAAGTAACAAACGGAAACGCTGGACAATTGGTATTATACTATACTCATTGCTTGTTGTCCTTCTCATACTGATGCTTGTATTTGTGTTTTAAAATCAGAACTTAACGATAAAAAGAAATAATAATGAAAACAATCCGGATTATTTTAATTTTTCTAATGATTTTTCTGCCTTTTATTGAATGGTGGTCTGTGCTTTTATTTTGCCCTTCTTTAAACATCAAGCAATTGCATCCTATTTTCATGTTCATGGGTATCGGGCAGGTGTTATTACTGTTTGGTTTTGTCATTTTCTTGTTTTTCGACAGGTGGTGCGAATTTCAATTGGCTTTAAGAAAGGAAGAAGCTTTAAAATATGAAAAGGAAATGGAGTTTAAAAAACGAAATATCCAGGCACAGCTTGATGATGCTGAAAAGCGCAGGGTGCATGAAGCCAGAAAGCAACCCGATAGGGAAATTGTATCCATAATTCACGCATCCAAATTAACAACCAAAAAAACTTCTGAAGTTCCACAAGAAATTAATTCAAAAGTAATCGCGAAAGAAACGTCTGAATCAGAGAGAATTGATCAGAAATTTTTTGATAAGGCAATTGAGAAATTAAATGAAATAACCAACGCGAACAATCAAAAATAAAACGATGTACAAACTCGAATTTACACTCAAACAACACACCCCGCTGATCCACTTCCAGCACGACCAGGCCGGGGCCACCCTGCGAGCAAGCGAGGTGAAACCGAAGCTGGATAAGTTTATATTAAGTCAAAAAGGCTTGAAAAATGTTCCAGACTTCTGGTATTCAGATAAGGAGAAAGAATCATTAAATTATAAACTGAGATTCATGCCTGTTGACATCAAAAAGAAACACTATTACACGAGTAATCCGCCATCCCCTAATAATAAAGATCCAAAACATCGCCAGATTGTCGACAATGAGTTCAACGCTGAATATGTGGGACAAACTCAATATTTTGCCAATAATGAAAACCTAAAAGATTTTGGAATTAAAGACAAAGAGGAAGTTAGACTTGGAACACTTTCTGATGTAATTCGCGGTGAGTTTTTTTGTTATAATCTTAGCCTGCTTGGGGACATAGAATCTATTCTTGTCAATTTTTTTCTTAGCTACAACTTTAGTTGCAGGAATTCTAAAGGTTTTGGGTGCTTTACAGTAATTAATATCAATGGAAATAAACAAGTTTTTCGCGAGCAGGATTTAGCTTCGCAATTTGATGTGGTATATAAAGTTGAACAGTTAATGAATAATTATAATGAGGCACTAAAAACAATTTCTGATATATACAAATTACTAAAGTCGGGAAAAGGGCAAAGAGAACAGGGCGGATATAAGAAGTCTCTTTTATTCAGGTATTTCGTTTCTATGGCTAATCCGATAAGATGGGAAAAAAGAAAAATCAAACAAGGAATAAAATCAAAATATTTCAAATACAGAAAATCAGATGGAAACCTAACAGATATCGAGTTAACGTACACTCATGAACCTTGCTACGAATTAGGGAATTTCAAAAATTGGAACGACCTTCCCAAACCATACAGTTATAAATACATTAGGGCACTTCTTGGTCTGGCAGAAAGCTATGAGTTTCTTGCTGATGAGATTGAAAGTGAAAAATTTGAGTATTACATAAAAGTAAAATCAAACAATGGGATTGAACGTTTTAAGTCACCTATAACGTTCAAATATATTAATGGCGTAATTTATATATGCTCAAACTCAGTTTCGCCAAAGATTTTGAATACAAAGACCAATCCTGTTTCGTTCAACTTTGACAAGCTTTTAAAACGAAATAACAAATTACAGGATAAGCCTTTTTTCATTACGACTGATTACCTGAAAAATCTTGAAACTCCCTCAGAATTTAATATTGGTGATTTCCTTGACTTTGCATTCAAACGGGACACGGAAAAGATTGACGGAATAATTTCAATAAAAAACAACTTGATCCTATGAACACCTACATCGCCATTACCATTGGACCCATATACAAAACGTTCCGGAATGTGCGCCGCACAAGGGAATTATGGGCTGCCAGCTTTTGTTTCTCGTACCTGATGAGAAACATTAATGAACAACTCCGGGACAAAGGGATTAACGCTGAAGATTTTATCCTACCTTACTTTAAAAAAGGGGAAGAAACAGAACTTTTCTCATTAAAGGGTTACGGCTTGTTCCCCGACCGGCTGATTTTTAAATCGAAAGAGGGCGACCTTGACCTGCTAATGCAATCAATTGATAAAGCATTCGATATTTTGGCCGACAAGATATCGGGTGTAATTGAAGCAAAAGATGTTGATCAGGTGCTTGCCTTCCTGAAAGGCTATTTCCAAATCAGTTACATCGAAAAAGCACTAACCGATGATGAATGTAAAAATGTAATACTCGGCCTTTCGCCTTACCTCGATTCGCTTGAACAGCAAAACAAATTCGTCTTGGAAGAAGCTAAACCCAATTACCTGTACAATTTTTTCGAAAAGGTAAATGACCGGAAAGATGACAAGGAAACTTTTCTGGATAAACATTTCGAAATTTCAGATATCAACAGGAATAAAAGAGTGGAATCGTTGATCGAGATAAGTACCCGCGAATTGCGAAAAGCGGGAATAAACTATGTGGGCTTGGTAAACTCGTATTTATGGGAAAAGAAAGGTCAAAGCCAGAAGCAAGGCGAGGATAAGCCGGACAAGGCCACCGACACAGCTTTTCTTGACGCTTTAGTACAAAAATGTCGCAAAAAATATTCGGACGAGAAAAACCCTTTCCGGTCATACCACAAGTACTATTGTATATTACAAGGCGATGGCGATAAAATCGGGACAACATTACAAGGCTTAAACACCGCTGATATGGTGAAGGATTTCTCCACTAAACTGATCAGCTGGGCCCGAAAAACCTACAAAGCAGTATATGACTATGGCGGAGTGCCTATTTACGTGGGGGGCGACGATTTGCTTTGTATCGTTCCTGTTGCAACCGGCAATGAGAATGTATTTGATCTTATCGGCAAAATTGATAAGGCATTTAAAAACGAATTTAAAGAGACAATCCCAACGCTATCATTTGGCCTTTCGATTACCTATTACAAATACCCTTTGGGCGAAGCCATCGACAAAGCATACCATCTCTTGAAGCAGGCCAAAGAAGCCGGTGGAAACCGGATTGCCGCCCAAATCATTAAACACAGCGGCAACGAAATGGTAACGGTTTTCGATAAAAGCGCAGATTTGTATAAGCAGACCTTGAGCGATTTCCTGGAGGTTTTAAATAATAAAGATGCTTTAGGCAGCTCTATTACCTATAAATTAAGGGACAATGAGGCAGTAATCAAACAGATTGGATTAAAGCCCCGGCGCATAACTCATTTCATCAACCACTTAACCGGTTCGGAAGCTGAACTGTTTGACCGCTTAACCGATCCGCAGAAACAAACTAAAGAATTCAACAAACTTGAAGACAAAGAAAAATTCGTGCACCTGGTAAAAGAAACGGTTACACGGGTTTACCAACAAAAGGCCAACGAAATCATCGACCAAAACATGGACCAGATATCGGAAGCTGCCATGAAGGAGGTATATTCTATGTTGCGTATTGTAAAATTTGTAAAAGGACTCGACGATGACAAAGCTTAAATACTTAATTAAAATGATCCCGCTAAATACCTATTTCTTTGGCGGCGAAAAGACGTTTACTACTGCAAGTGGCGAAACCAATTATTTCGCACGGTCGAACCAATGGCCGCAACAAACCACCGTATTGGGATTGCTGCGATATTTAATTGGCAAAACCTGCGGATTCGATCCTACTCAAATTGGCAAGCACAGTTTTATTGCCAATGCCGATGATAACGAGTTTGGTATAATTACAAATCTATCGCCTGTATTTTTGATTGATGCTGACGGTAATTATTTGCTCGAAGCCGGAACCGACCACCAAAAGAATAAGAAAACAGAGAAGGTGGAACGGTTTAATTTAAAACCATCGGATAATGGACCTGTGAATTTTGGAGTTTATGATACAGCCTATAGGGGCGTTAGTGATGCTCCAAATTTGACCTTCGATTACAAAGAATACTTGGTTTCTGCCTTGCGCAACAATGGTAACCCTGACTCCGATCTGGTTAATCCCGAAAAAGTATTTCACGAGCACCATCAGGTGGGGAATAAAAAAAACTATTCGGGCGGCACTGACGAAGAAGCATTTTTCAAACAGATATTTTACCGTTTGGAAAAGAATTATGCTTTCGCGGTGATTGTAGAAACATCAGCGAATTTGCCTTTTTCTGTCGAAATTGAGACCATGGGGGCCGACCAATCACTTTTTAGGGTTGAAGCTGAATTACTTAAAGATGAGGATACTGTATTTGATGAAATTGAAAAGGAAAACCTTTCGGAAACAGGCTACCAACGCATTGTTTTATTGAGCGATGCTTATGTCGACTTCCCTGTAATCGAAAAATGCAACTTCGCTGTTTGCGAAACCAACGATTTCAGAAACATTGTTACCCATGCCATTGACAATGGAGATGCAAAAAAAACAAGGAATTTTCATCGAATGAAAGTGGAGCACAAGGAACCAGAGAAAGTGAATGATACGGCAACTAAATCTGTAAAATTTAATCTTTTACGTCGTGGTTCGGTGCTATTTCCCGACAATGTACAGGATTTAGTACCACACCTCAACAACCCTGTTTTTAAAACTATCGGTTACAATTATTTTCAACTAACCAAATAAAAATCATTAATATGAAACCAGAATTATACATTATCGAATGCAAAAGCAACCTGCACGTAGGTAGCGGCGACAGTAACTACGGTGTGATAGACAAATTAATCCAACGCGATACAACCGACCAATTGCCCTGTATTTACTCATCGAGCCTTAAAGGCGCTTTCTGTGAGTATTTTGAGGAAGTTATCGAAAAGGACAAAGAAAAAGGAAAGAAAGAACTTTCGGACCTTATTTTCGGAGGCGGGGATAATAAAAAATCAAGTAAACTTTCTAAGGGATCGCACATCTTCCACCAGGCTTTTCTGCTGTCAATACCGTTGCGGTCGAACCGGAGAACACATTACAATTCGATAGCCCCAATGATGGCAGGCCAGTTGCTCGAAATGTCCAAACTTTTTACCTATGAGCTTCCCGATAATTTGAAAAAGGAACTTGAATTTGTGAAAGCGCTTCAACCTAAAGACGGCAAACCAATCGTATTTGAAAATAAGAAAGATCTGGAAATTGAAGATTTCGTTGAGGAGGATTTTGTTGTTGTTGATGCTATTGTAACACCGCTTCCTAAGCTTAAAGAAATCATCGGCGACGAGGTGATTATTTTAAGTGACAGCGATATGAAGCGCTTGACCAACGATTACCACCTCCCCATCATTGCCCGGAACAAACTGGAAAATGGAAAAAGCCAAAACCTTTGGTACGAACAGGTACTCCCACGGAAAAGTGTTTTTACTGCATTTGTGGTAAATGGTAGCAAAGATCAGACGAAAGATGACTTCAAAGCCAACGTTGAAGGTAAAACCGTTCAGATTGGTGGCGACTCGTCAGTAGGATACGGCTATTGCCATGTTTATTCATTACCTAAAACTGTTCAGCCATGACACACCGTAGCCAAATAGATGCTTTGCTGAAAAGCGCAGATGAAGCATTAATAAAAACAAAGATTGTTGAAAACGGGGTAGTCAATGATGGCTACGATAGCGCGATTGCTGCCTTTGGGCCCATTGTTACCCTTAGCGGCCTGATGCCTGCCATGGCTTTTTATTGTGCAACAGGTAAAGACGATAAACGAAAAACCGATAAAAGCAAAGTTATTACGGCTATTGCCCTGACCCTTTTATCGAAATACAACAAAAACGACGAAAAGGCTTTGTTCTCTTTTTGTCTGGAAAACGACAACAATAGAAGTATCTCTGCAAGGCTAAGGGACGACATTGTAAATGCCTCCATTGCATTAAAAATTATGGTACGAACCTATAAAATTCCTGAAGGCGATGGACAAGAATAGAAAGATCAGAAGTTTGTCGGATTTGGGAGCTGCTTTCGGAATCCAGGCAAGAAACATGGATAGTCTCGGAAACACTACCAGAATGACATCGAAAACCTTGAATACAACTTGTACTCCAAATATGGGATGGTTGTTTTACAAAGACTATTTCAGAAATGTGAGATTCGATTATGTGTTGGATGACGACCAAAAGCAAATTAAAGCAGAGAATGCCAGGATCATTAAAGAAAAAAACCGCAAACTCATTGAAAAAACGAAGCTGGTTGTGATTAATGACGGTCTCGGTATTCCCGATCAAAAAATAGAAGTGCAAGTCTGTTATCCCGGGCTTATTACAGGGACAGGTATTACCCACGAAGCAGGGATTGAAGGGGAATTTAAACTTGGACTTCATTTCGATTATACGTATGGAATGCCAGTTATTCATGGTTCATCGGTAAAAGGCTTGCTTCGGAGTGTTTTCCCAAAAGGAATAAAAGATAAATATGCCAAAGCAAAGCTCGATTACCTTATTAAACTCTTAAACGACAAATTCTCATTGGTCGCCGATCAGAAGATGATAAAACAAATTGAAGATGAAATCTTTGAGGGCAAGAAAAGCAATGGGACACGTATTGATATTTATCATCGGGATATTTTCTTCGATGCCATTGTCGTTAAGCCCGATTATCAAGGAAGAATTGTTGAAAGTGATGCAATTACCCCTCATAATAAGAATCCGTTAAAGAACCCTGTCCCAATACCTTTTCTAAAGATAAGCCCCGGATGTACCATACAGTTCCGCTTTGACTTAAAGAAAGGTGAAGTATTGGATATCCATCAGAAATGGGAATTCTTCCAGGAAATCCTCAAAACCCTCGGTATTGGCGCCAAAACCAATGTTGGTTACGGGCAATTTGAACCCTAAAATAACACAATAAAAACCCCCCGCTTCCCGGGGCGGGGGATCAGCTAACATGTATAATTTTAATTTTTTACTTATGAACAACAAAGTAGACAAACAATTATCAGATGAGGAAAAAACGGAAATCCTCCAGCTGATAGCCACCCTGCGCGGTAAAATGCCGTTCCTGATCAAGCTCAGTAACGACGAGCGTAAAACCATGGTATTTATGGACGATGGCCGTAAGCCTTTCGCCAATAAATCGTTCGATTATGCAGCGCGGAACAGTGAACTAAGCCCCGGCGCCGAAATGGTCGCTTCAGGGGCGCGCGACCTCAACCTGTTCTCGTTCCTTTCGGTTGCCGAAAGCGAACTGGGGCAACTGTACGAAATGGTGCGCGACACCAAACAGGCTGCCGGAAGCGAAGCTTTCGAAGTAGCCCGGTTCATTTACAAAAAAGCAAAGATGGCCCTCGAAATGGGCATGCCCGGTATGCAGACCATTGTCGACGACCTGGGCAAGCTCTTTAAATCCACTCCGTCATCCAACGGTGGTAATCCTGATCCCAGATAAAAATCACAAAGTCTTGTCCTGCCGGGAACGGACAGGGCTTTTTTACACGTTCATTGAATTACTGTTTGATCTTTGTACATCAGCCCCGATGAACTGCATATCAATAGTGATGTTCTGCACACCGGTAGCGATACTCTGCACATCGGCATCCATATTTCAAACATCGGTCACGATGTTCCACGCATCGGCCACCGGACCCCGGAACATCGGTCACGGTGTGCCACACATCGGCCACCGGACCCCGGAACATCGGTCACGGTGTGCCACACATCGGCCACCGGACCCCGGAACATCGGTCACGGTGTGCCACACATCGGTATCGGACCCCCGAATATCGGCCACGATATCCCGCGCATCGACTATCGGATACTGAAGCATTGGTAACGATACGCCACGCATCAGCACCTTAAACCTACCCTGAAAGGGTATTCGCGATAACACAGTGCCCTGCTCTGTGCATAAGGGCAGAACATCATTACTAACCCTGAAAGGGTAATGGTAACAACACCGGGCCTCGCCCTGTGCATAAGGAGAGGACATCATTACTAACCCTGAAAGGGTAATGGCAACAACACCGGGCCTCGCCCTGTGCATAAGGGCAGAACATCATTACTAACCCTGAAAGGGTATTCGCAACAACACCGGGCCTCGCCCTAAGTATAAGGGCAGAACATCATTACTAACCCTGAAAGGGTAATGGCAACAACACCGGGCCTCGCCCTAAGTATAAGGGCAGAACATCATTACTAACCCTGAAAGGGTATTCGCAACAACACCGGGCCTCGCCCTGAGCATAAGGGCAGAACATCATTACTAACCCTGAAAGGGTAATGGCAACAACACTGGGCCTCGCCCTGAGCATAAGGGCAGAACATCATTACTAACCCCAAAGGGTAATGGTAACAACACTGGGTACCGCCCTGAGCATAAGGGCAGAACATCATTACTAACCCTGAAAGGGTAATGGCAACAACACCGGGCCTCGCCCTGAGCATAAGGGCAGAACATCATTACTAACCCTGAAAGGGTAATGGTAACAACACCGGGCCTCGCCCTGTGCATAAGGGCAGAACATCATTACTAACCCTGAAAGGGTATTCGCAACAACACCGGGCCTCGCCCTGTGTATAAGAACAAAAACACCATTAATAAGCCCTGTAAGGGCGCAAACAAATAAAACCATGTCGCAATCATTATCGAAAATCTACGTACACATTACTTTCAGCACTAAGAACCGCCGGCATATCATTGATGAAGCCATTAATACCCGGTTGTACGATTATTTGGGCGGGATTTGCAAAGGGCTCGGATGCAACCCGGTACGGATAGGCGGCCATACCGATCATGTACACATCCTGTGCCTTATGTCGCGTAAAATAGCCCCGATGCAGTTGTTGGAACAAGTAAAAAAGCGGTCCTCAAAATGGGTCAAAACACAAGGAGAGAAGTATGCTGCTTTTTACTGGCAGGACGGATATGGGATATTTTCTGTTAATCCGGCTGAGACCAGTACGGTTGTTGAGTATATCAACCGGCAGGCAGCGCACCATCAAAAACGTACTTTTCAGGACGAATACAGGGCATTTCTCAAAAAATATGCTGTTGATTACGACGAACGGTATGTATGGGATTAGGCTTTCGCCCTTTCAGTGCTTATTTCATTGGCGGATTGACCATCAGGCATCGGGCGTTGCCCGTTGCTTTTGCCCTCGCCCCGTTGGGGCTTGCATCAATAAAGGGCCTGATGCACCGTGTACCGATTATCCAAGACTTACCCTGAAAGGGTAATGCCCTTTCAGTGCTTATTTCATTGGTGGGTTGGCCATCAGGCATCGGGCGTTGCCCGTTGCATTTGCCCGTGCCCCGTTGGGGCTTGCATCAATAAAGGGCTTGATGCACTGTGTACCGATTATCCAAGACTTACCCTGAAAGGGTATTAGCAATAACACTGGGCATCGCCCTGTACATAAGGAGAGAACATTATTACTTACCCTGAAAGGGTAATGGCAACAACACCGGGCATCGCCCTGTGTATAAGAACAAAAACACCATTAATAAGCCCTGTAAGGGCGCAAACAAATAAAACCATGTCGCAATCATTTTTGCACAAAACATAAACAACAACCAATGATCAATCTTTTCTTTCTCCAATACCTCCGGTTTGTCCGGTTGAGGGTACAGTTCGAGGCCCTCGAAACCATTGTGTTGCCCGAATATAAAGGATCCGCATTTCGGGGGTGCATAGGTGAGTCACTGCGGGACGAAGTATGTAAATACTCCGGCCTCGATTGCCAAAAGTGCGGGGAACGGTATTCCTGTCCCTTTTCGCAGTTGTTCAACAGTTTTGTAGAGCCTGCCCATCCGCATCACGGCAAGTACCCGAAATGCCCGCACCCGTATATTATCGATCCGGGGAACGACCGGCGTACTGTTTTAAACCCGGGCGACAGTTTTGGGTTCGATATCACGCTTGTCGGGAATGCAGAAGCCCGGCTTCCTTTGCTGCTCCGTGTTTTTGAGCTGATGGGAGGAACAGGCATCGGTAAGGGACATGCACGCTTCAGGGCAACGGGCCTGCTGTCCATGCGCCCGGATACCCGTTACGTCCCCGTCCTGTTGTTTGGCCAGCCCGACCGCATTAGCCTGAACGGTTTGCCAACGCCTGTGATTGGTAATACGGTCACATTGAAATTAGAAACCCCTTTGCGGATGAAGGGAAAGGGCAGATTATTGCATTCCCCGCCTGCTTTTGGCCTGTTCGCCGAAAGGTTGGCACAGAGGCTTGGCTTGCTGGCCCATTTCCATTGCGGCGCCCCATGGCTCGGGGAAGATGCCCGTTTTTCGGAAGGTGCTGAGACCATCCATATCTGTCGGGCAGATGTGCAAATGGCCGATTGGCGGCGGTATTCGGGCACGCAGGACACCCGCATGAACTTCGACGGGTTGACCGGCAGTATCACGTACGAAGGGGAGGGTTTAAATCGTTGGGTACCCTTGCTCGCGATGGGCGTATGGCTGCATGCCGGGTCAACGGCCACCTTCGGGTTGGGGAAATACCGCATTGACGGGTAGCCCCGTACACGGCAAAACGTTCATTGACATGCTGGGAAAATATCTACATCTCAATTCCGTCCGGGAAAAAGGCATTATCCTTGAAAAACATTTTCTCGCGGACGGATTGCTTTCGTTACTTCCGGCCCGGGGCGGCTCCCGGTAAAAAACCGGTCTTGCCCCGGGCTATTGACAGCTTGCCCTTTCAGGGTAAAAACAATGGCTTTCAAATGTTTTCCCGGTTATTCTTATCCGGGCTGCATCAATGATGCTGAGGGGCTAAGTAATATTTGTAATCCTTTTACGGGTAAGCCTCAAGCGACCAGAGTACTGGCTGCTTCATTCATCATTCAAAATTCATCATTCAACATTGTTTTTTATGGGTGGCCCTTGGGCGACGAGGACGTTTATTTCAAAATTTACATCCCAATTCCGTCCGGGAAAAAGGCATTATCCTTGAAAAACATTTTCTCGCGGCGGGTTGCTTTCGTTACTTCCGGCCCGGGGCGGCTCCCGGTAAAAAACCGGCCTTCCCCGGGCTATTGACAGATTACCCTTCAGGGTAAAAACAATGGCTTTCAAATTGCATTGTCAACAGAGTGTTGTATCAGGCGTACGTTGTCACCCTGAACGTAGTGAAGGGTCTTACGTTTTGCGCTATTCACAACAGATGCTTCACTACGTTCAGCATGACAAAACAATGTTGGCACAACATTAGGTCCGGGATAAAAATTTACTTGTACCTCATGGTTTTAACTACCCCATCCCCATCCCTTCCCCAGTCCGGAAAGGGAGTTTGGCTTGTGAGTTTGCCAATGTCCGTTCAATAATTATAAAACCATGTGCAGGCCAAAAGTCCCCCGATTTGGGGGATTAGGGGGCACATATTTAAACAACCTGGTATAAAAATATTTCTAAATCAAATAAAGTGAAACAATTTGTAGTAGTGGCCTACGATGTTGCCGACGACCGGCGCCGCCAGAAAATAGCCAAAGTATTGGTTGGGTACGGTATCCGATGCAACGAAAGCGTTTTCGAGTGCCTGTTGACAGAACCGAAAATACGCAATATGCAGCAGCAACTGTTAAAACTGGCCGATGAAAGCGAAGACATTATCCTGTATTATTTCCTGTGCAAACCTTGTGTGATGAAACGCGAAAGCGTTGGCCGGAGAACTGGCTTTGAACCCGAAATCATTATGGTTTAGATAAAAACCATTTGCGAAAATCTTGTCAAAGCAATGTGGCTGATACTCCGGTGGTTGAAATAACGCTTGCCAGGGCAGGCAATAAATCCGGTTCGCAAATAGCGCCTTTTGGGCTTACCCTGTTTCTCATTTGCGAAAACCGGGCTTGGGGCTTTTTGCTAATGTGCTGGATGACAACAGGTATAAAAAACAGCAATCCGGGCTATTTCCGAAAATGCTGTTTTTGGGCGTTCGTGTAAACCATTTGCGAAAAATTGGTTCTGCGTAAAGAGCTGACAGGTAGTAATATATCCCGAAAGAAACACAAGCGGTCGGGGAGTGGGGCAATATTTGTCCGCTCATTTTCGAAATTTTTAGCGGGTATGCTTCTATATCGCTGATTTATTGTCGTATATTGCAAGCTGAAAGGAAAAAGAAAGAAGCGCCGGCAGGATTAATTGGCTGATAACCTGCCTATTCCTTTATAAGTGAGCCTTCGGGCGACTGAGACCCATAGGATGGTGTATAACCATAATATCCATTATCAATTCCTTTATAAGTGAGCCTTCGGGCGACTGAGACAAGCTTGTATGGTATAACCCATTTATCGTTCGTAAATTTATTCCTTTATAAGTGAGCCTTCGGGCGACTGAGACAAATAGCTTTATTATAAGAAACCTTAGATTCTCCTGTATTCCTTTATAAGTGAGCCTTCGGGCGACTGAGACGTCCTTGTGGTAAACAGTGCGAGCCGGTGTAATATTCCTTTATAAGTGAGCCTTCGGGCGACTGAGACAAATATTCCAGCATCATCTTGCCCAACTGCTAAATAAAATTCCTTTATAAGTGAGCCTTCGGGCGACTGAGACCTTCTTCCTTCGATAAAGTATTGGCACCTTCTTCATTCCTTTATAAGTGAGCCTTCGGGCGGCTGAGACAAATTACACTTTTGTAAGATGATTCCGTAAACTATTCCTTTATAAGTGAGCCTTCGGGCGGCTGAGACACATGAGAAGCTTGCTCATTTTCTTCACCAGCTATTCCTTTATAAGTGAGCCTTCGGGCGGCTGAGACGAAGTGTTTCTTTTATCAAATCAACGATTCCCTGTATTATTCCTTTATAAGTGAGCCTTCGGGCGGCTGAATGTTGGCTGCTTCATTCATCATTCAAAATTCATCATTCAACATTGTTTTTTATGGGTGGCTCTTGGGCGACGAGGACGTTTATTTCAAAATTTACATCCCAATTCCGTCCGGGAAAAAGGCATTATCCTTGAAAAACATTTTCTCGCGGACGGATTGCTTTCGTTATTTCCGGCCCGGGGCGGCTCCCGGTAAAAAACCGGTCTTGCCCCGGGCTATTGACAGCTTGCCCTTTCAGGGTAAAAACAATGGCTTTCAAATGTTTTCCCGGTTATTCTTATCCGGGCTGCATCAATGATGATGAAGGACTAAGTAGTATTTGTAATCCCTTTACGGGTAAGCCTCAAGCGACCAGAGTACTGGCTGCTTCATTCATCATTCAAAATTTATCATTCATCATTCGATTCATGGGTGGCCTTCGGGTGACCGGAAACCTTATGGGTGATGCGATTTTTAATCGCGATTGAAAATCAGTTACCCGGTTTGTAAATAAAATAACATGGAGCTGCTGCAAAAAAGTCTCTCTGTTTGGAAGGGTTGGGGGGCTTTTCATTATCTTGCTTCGGTTTTATCGACACCGATGCACATGAAGAAAATACTATACTTTCTGGCTCTCGCGTTTATCCTGCCGGTTGCCGCATTTTCCCAGTATTTTGAAACCGGGCAGGACCCGGCGGGTATCCGTTGGCGGCAGATCAACACGCCAAATTTCCAGCTTATTTTTCCTGAAGATTTTGAACCTCAGGCCCAACGTGTGGCCTACATTTTTGAAAAAGTGTACGATTATTCGTTAGAAAATTTGGGACGGGCCCCCCGGAAAATATCGGTGATACTGCACACCCACACCGTGAAGTCGAATGCGCTGGTGGCCTGGGCGCCCCGGCGTGTCGAATTTTTTACCACGCCCCATCAGCAGGTTTATGCACAGGACTGGCTTGAACAACTGGCCATTCACGAGTTTGCCCACGTAGTGCAAATGGACCGTGTGCAACAGGAACTGCCCAGGCTCTTTACCCTTTTGTTAGGCGAACAGGCTGCTGCTGCCGTAGTGGGGGCTTACCTTCCGTTCTGGCTCCTCGAAGGCGACGCAGTGAGCAACGAAACGGCTTTTACGCGGGCCGGCCGCGGCCGTTTGCCTTCATTTCTGATGGAGAACAAAGCCCTCGCGCTTGAAAAAAGAAACTATTCGCTGAATAAATTATATCTTGGTTCGTACAAAGAGTATGTCCCCGATCATTATTCTTTGGGCTATTGGTTTGCAGGAAAAGTGAAGGAGAAATACGGTGCAGAAATATGGAATACCGCGATGAGCAGTGCTGCCCGTAAACCGCTTTTGCTGCGGCCTGTCCATTCGGCGCTGAAAAAAGAAACCGGGATGGGGCAGGAGGCTCTTTTTAAACAGGTGTTTTCAGAATTAAAGGAAGAGTGGCAGCAGGAACTTGCCGATGCCGGGGTGCGCGGTTACCCGGTAATTTCGCCTGCCAAAAAATATTTTGCCAGTTACCTGTATGCCCATCCGTACAAAGGGAACCTGTATGCCCTGCGGGAATCGCTCGACGATATTCCCCGCATCGTGCGCATCGACAGCCTGAAAAACGAACAAGTGGTACACACGCCTGCATGGCTTTTCAGGGAATCGTTTTCCGGCGAAAAGAACCTGTTGATTTGGTCCGAAAACCAGCCCGACATCCGCTGGACGCATTCCGACCGTTCGGTAATCGGTATTTTTGACCTCGAATCGGGGGCGAAAAGAAGGCTCCGTACCGAAAATAAACTGTTTGCCCCCCAAATATCGCCCGGCCTATCGACTTTTGCGGCGGTTGAAATAGATTCCCGCAACCGCTATTTTTTGTCTGTATTTGATCTGAAAACGGGCGAACGGAAACTGCAATACGCGGCACCTGATAACCAGTTATTTTTTACGCCCTGCTGGGACGAAACCGGCGACCGCCTGTTTTTTGTTGCCCTGAAACCGGAAGGGAAATACATGGCCTCGCTGAAAATAGGGGAAGAGCGGCATGTAGTGCTTTCCGAAGCATCATTTGCAAATATTAAAAACCCGGTGTATCATTCAGGAAAACTATATTTTGTGGGAAGTTATTCGGGAATCGACAACCTTTACGCGATTGATTTGATGAGCCGGAATAAATACCAGCTGACATCAGTAAAATTCGGGGCCGATTATCCTGTTGTTTCTGAAAAGGATGGTGAAATTATTTTCAGTAATTATTCGTCGAACGGTTTTGTGCTGGCCAAACTGGCCAACCAGCCGGAAAACTGGCAGAAGTTGGATGATTTTCCGGATAGAAAATTTGAATTGGCTGAAAACCTGTCGGCACAAATGAAGGGCCGTCTGGAGCTGCAAAAGCCCGATTCGGTGGCATACCCCTCGAAAAAGTATAGTAAATTAGGCCATGCCCTGAATTTTCACAGTTGGGCTCCGCTTTTTGTCGATTCCGACGAGTACGGGATCAGGCCGGGCGTTTCGCTGTTTTCGCAAAATAAATTAGGGACGGCAGTGCTAAAATTGGGGTACGACTACGACCGCTCCCAAAAAACAGGGAAGTTCGTCACAGGGCTTACCTATTCGGGCTGGTACCCCGTTCTCGAGGCTGGCCTGAAAGTCGGAAAAAGCGCTTCGGAGTATTACCAGATCACGCAGACAGTGAACCAGCAGGGACAGGTAATCAAACAGGATACGGTGGTAAAGCGTTTTCTCTGGAACGAGCAGGAACTGAACCTGAACACGAACCTTCCGCTGAACCTGAGTTCGGGCCGATACCTCCGCTTGTTGCAGCCGGAGGTGATATATGAATACACAAAGGTGGCACACGAGCGCAGTACGCCCGATAATTTTTTTAGCGGGAATTACCAGACCCTTAGCTACCGTTTGTATTTTCATAACCTGCACCGGATGTCTCACCAGGATATTCAACACGACTGGGGACAGATTGTGGAACTGGTTTACCGTCATTCGCCGTTTGGGAATATGGATTTCGGGGACCTTGTGGCTGCTCAGTCATATTTATATTTTCCCGGATTGGCAAAAAATCACGGCTTCCGCTTTTACAACGGGATACAGGAAAAAACCATGGCAGGCCGGAATTCCTTTTCGAACGTGATCCGTACCCCGCGCGGTTACCACAGTATGCAGAATACCCGGTTTTATTCGTTTGCCGGCGATTACCGGTTTCCGATTGCCTGTCCCGACATAGGCATTGGCAAATGGGCGTACATCAAGCGGGTCAAAGCCTCGCTGTTTTACGACTATGGCAGTTTGCAGGCGCCAGTGTTCAACGATGACGGAAAATACCTGTACAGTGTAGGGCATACCATGCAGTCGGCAGGTGTTGAATTCCGGTCTGATTTGCATGTATTGCGTTTCTTCGCACCCATAGAGGCAGGCATTCGCACTACTTACCGACCTGATTTTCAGGATGTGCAGTTTGAATTACTGTTTTCGGTCGATTTCTCTGGTTTTTAAACTTTTTCACGCGAAACCGCGAAGCTGCAAAATTATTCTTTCACCTCTTCGTATTCGGTATCGACTACCCCGGGGTTTTGTTTTGCCTGTATTTGTCGTAGTTTACGGATTTTAAACGACCACAACAGCTCGCCAAGCCCGTATACAAACACCACGATGCCGAAAAGTACCAACACGGCCCGGGCGCTTTCAAACGGGTGGGCGATCAAAATGATACCAGCCACCAATGAAACCATCGAAATGACCAGCATTGGCCACGAAAAACCGATCCGTCCCCTTGTGCCAAGCAGGTTCATCAGTTGCGAAGCCCCGGCCAGCACCAATAACAGGCCGATCACAAAAACAAATACATTTACTAAAAGCGTTGGGAAAACAACCAGGATGAAGCCGATCACTAAATTGGAAACGCCTCTTGGCACAATCGGGAGTACCTTCCTTTGTTTGGTGCTGAAATAATCAGTCAGAAAGGCGATAAGGCCGTCGGCCAGCAATACAATTCCCAGAAACTGCATCAATGTTTTCAGGGAGAAACCGGGGACCGCCACCACTGTGATCCCGGCCAGCATGGCCAGAATCCCCCGTAATAAAAGGCGGTTGGGATTTGCAGAGGTAAAAAGTATCATGTGTTTTGTTTTTTAAGCAAGTATAAATATACCACCATTCCGGCAATTAGCTCATTCTTTGGGAAAAATACTATTGTTTTCGGCGGATTGTGATCTTTGTAATTTCAGGCCGCATTTCTACCCGCCCTGCAAAACCGATGGTCCCCAGCCCCCGGTTCACATACAGAAACCGGTTATCCTGGCGGTACAGGCCTCCCCAGTGCTTCTGGATAAAAAACATGGGGCTGAACTCAATCCCGGCCAGACGGAAGCCAAATTGCAGGCCGTGTGTATGCCCTGCCAGGGTAAGCAGGATGTTGGTATGCGGGATCACCTGTGCCTGCCAATGGGCCGGGTCGTGGCTCATCAAAATTGAAAAAGCGCCCGGAGGGATCCCTGCCGTAGCTTTGTCTATGTCGGCATACTGTGGGAACGGGTCGTGCCCCCAGTTTTCGACGCCAATGATGTAAAGGGTTGTATCGCCGATCACAATACGGCGGTTTTCGTTCAGCAGTAAATCAAAACCCATTTCCCGGATCGAATCGCGGATGGCAGCCAGGTTTTCTGTCCGTTCTCCCGGCGACCTCCATTGGTAATAATCACCGTAATCGTGGTTCCCGGTGATGGCCAGCTTGCCATAATCGGCCTTCATTTCCCTGAAATAACGGACGTACCCTTCGGTTTCCGGGCTGAAATTATTCACCATGTCGCCGGTAAAAAGCAACAAGCCGGGTTTTAGTTTCTCAATGATTTTGCAGGTTTTTCGCACAATTGCCTTGTCCCCGTTCAGGCTTCCAAGGTGAATATCCGAAATCTGGACGATCGTTAATCCGTCGAGTTGTTCCGGCAGGGAATCGAACGAGAGGGAAATTTCTTCTACCCGGATTTGCTTTTTATCTGCCAGCACACTGTATGCCATGGTCAGCATTACCCCGAGGACAATAATTAAACCCGAAGTAAATATAACTTGTCCGATATATTTATTAATCAGCGAAATAATTCCTGTAATAATCGTGAATAAACTCAGGATGGCTTTGGGGACAAGGTTGAAAAAAGTAAGTACCAGCACAAAATTGAAATATCCGTAACTGGTCGTATTTTTCAGCCGTTCGGGGTTGGCAAAAGTGTATAAAAATGCAGCAACAATGTACAACGCGACGGCCCAGTACAGAATGCTGAAGGTCACTTTTTGCCGTCGCGTTGATCGGGACATGGAACGATATAAACCTGTAAACGAAATGATTTCGATGCCGATGTATACCAGCATAAAGATGAAAAAAACAGAAACAGGCAGGCCACGCATAAAATGTATTGTTCGTTATCAGGACAAATTCCTGGCGTAAAAATAAGAAAATTGAATATCCTCAAGTTACCTGATGCCATTCAATTTTGGAACGATAACATCATCTTTTTGAAAGATATAAACGAAATGGGTATAATGGTTTTCTACATTCGTTGCGACAATAAATGAAAAGAGTCTGTCCAACAAGTTCTAAAATTCGCAATTCTTGTCACCCTGACATAGTGAAGGGTCTCCTGTTTTGCGCTATACACAACAGATGCCTCGCTATGTTCAGCATGACAAAACAATATTGGTACAACACGAAGCTTTTGGAACAGCCTCTTTTTATTTTGATTTTGAGTGGCGATGCGTCAATCGCCTTTTTGTAAAAATCAAAGTGCAGATACGTTGTAGTTTACAGGCTTTTGTTTTTCAGCACTTTGACACTTGGTGATCCCACCGGAGAAATGTCGAATTTTTTACTTGAAGTTAGGAACCCGATGGTATTGATCGCAAGAGATGGATTAAGTAACGAAACATTCAATCAGATTTTTATTATACCGTCTAATGGTAGGGAGTCAGTGAAGCTTACCGGTTCTGCCACCAGGGTTGAACAATTTTCATGGAGCCCTGATTTTTTTTTTAAACATTAATTACTAACTTGCTCGAAAATCAAAAATCAATGAATAGGTCTTGCAACTTATACTTATCTTTTTGTAAAGGGTCTTTGTGTCAGTTTGTTATTGATGCCGGATCAGGGATAAAAGAGCCAACATTGCAAATCCTGACAAGGATTTCGGCCTTTCATGTTAACCATTCTTTAAAAGTATGAACCTCCTTCAGTTTCTTCAAAAGGAGTCTGATAAGCCTTTATTAAAGCTGGCTTTATTTACTGCGTTGTCCGGTCTTTCAAGTACGGGTGTGATCGCCTTGGTCAACATTGCAGCGATAAAAGGCACCACACAAACGGTCAGTTTCAGTCATTTTTTAATGTTCCTCGTTGTGGTAGGGATCTTCATTACCACACAAAAATATATTCTCACAGAAGGGGTCGTCCTTATTGAAGACATTCTCAACAAAATCAGGTTAAGACTTTCGGACAAGATCCGGCGGGCAGATCTTCTGAACATCGAGAGAATAGGGAATGCCAAGATTTACAACCGGTTGACACAGGAATTGGTGTTCATCTCCCAAATGTCGGTTTACCTGATCACGGCTTTGCAGTCGGCAATTATGCTCATCTTTATTTTTGGTTATATCGCCTTTTTGAACTTCGTCGCTGCAATCATCCTGCTGGTTATTTTATTGATCGGAGTGATGCTTTTCAACAAAAACAATAAAAAAGTGTATGCCAAACTGGATGAAACAAACAAGGCCGAACTCGACTATTTCAGGTCGCTGACAGACATTTTGGACGGATTGAAGGAAATCAAACTGAACAGAAAAAAAAGCAATGATTTGTATGCAAGCCACAACCAGATTTCTTCGGTGTTAAAAAAACTGAAAGTCGCCACCGGATATCTTTTTTCAAAGAATATGGTTTTTTCGCAAGCGTTCATTTACATTGTACTGGGAGCTATCGTGTTTGTGCTACCTCAACTGAAACCCGACTTTTCGAAAGAAATAATCAGCACGACTACTGCCATGTTGTTCGCCATCGGGCCCTTGTCATCGCTGGTGTCGATGATCCCGCAGTATGAGCAGCTCAATCTGTCCGTCAGAAATATAAATTTGCTGGAAGAAGAGTTGGACCAGTATATGAACCTGGACGAAGTGCAACAGCCTGAAGGGGAAAACCGCTTTCTCCATTTCAGTAAAATTGAATTGAGGGGGCTTCGCTTTCAGTTCAGGAATGGCGAAAACTCAGACGCGTTTGCAATCGGTCCGCTGGATTTGACCATCAACCGGGGAGAAACTATCTTTTTGATTGGCGGCAACGGAAGCGGTAAAACCACGCTGTTAAAAGCGCTCACATTGCTTTACAGCAAACTGGATTCCGGTAATATATATGTGGACAACAGGCTCGTGGACAATACCAGTTATCTGGAATACCGGGAGCTTTATTCCGCGGTTTTTTACGATTTTCACCTTTTTGATAAATTGTACGGTCTGGAACAGGTTGATCCCGCCAGGGTAAACGAGCTATTGAAACTGATGCAGATTGAGCATAAGACAGAGTTCCGCGATAACCGGTTTACCAGGCAGAACCTGTCTACCGGACAAAGAAAGCGCCTGGCATTGATTGTTACATTGCTCGAGGATAAACCGATCTTTATTTTCGACGAATGGGCTGCCGATCAGGATCCGCAGTTTAAAGACTACTTCTATGATGTTTTATTGAAAAAACTAAAAGCTGAAGGGAAAACAGTTATCGCTGTCAGCCACGACGACCGGTATTTCCATGTAGCCGACAGAGTGATTAAAATGGATTACGGTAACTTTGTATAATTGGACGACGCTAATTATTAACGCGAATGAGCTTGAAAATTAAAGAAATATTCAGAGAAACCGGCAGGCAATTCAACGAATTGAAAAAAGGAATTGCCCGGTTTTGGGACAAACACACCATGGGAATAACCATGACCTTGTTAGTCTTTGTTTTTTTCGTCGCGCTTTTCTGGAACCGCATTTTTATTTCTATCGATTCCGGAGAGCAGGGAATCCGTTGGTCGCGTATTAGCGGTACCCGCCTTGACGAACAGTATGGAGAAGGATTGCACATCATTTGGCCTTGGGACAAAATGTATATCTACACGACACGTATCCAGACAAAAGGCGGAACCATGCAAATCCTTACGTCGGAAGGGCTTTCGATAAACGTTGAATTTATTTACCGGTTTTATGCCATCAGGGATTCTATTCCGGTCATTCATAAAAATCTGGGAGTGAACTATGCTGAAACATTTGTGGCTCCTGAGGTGGAAGCCGCTTCAATGTCAATTATCGGTAATTATTCACCGGAAGAACTCTACAAGGTTTCATCGCTCGTTGTCCAGTCCACCATCAAATATTACCTGAATAAGCAATTGATAGCGCGTAATATTGTCGTAGACGATTACCTGATTAAAAAAATCAGCCTCCCCGACATTGTTTCTCAGTCCATTGAAAAGAAAATTGTGGCCGAACAATTATCGTATGAGTTTGACTACAAGATTATAACTGAAGAGAAAGAGAAAAAGCGGAAAGCCATTGAAGCGGAGGGGATTAAAAATTTCGAAGAAATTTCGAACATCCCCATCCTGAAATGGAAAGGATTGGAAGTGACATCGGATTTTGCCAAATCACAGAACGCCAAAATCATTATCATGGGAACCGGTGATAAGGATTTGCCATTATTATTAAATACAGAAAAATGAAAATACTCCTTTTCATCTTTTTGTCTTTGTCATTCTCACCATTTTGCCTGTCTCAACAGAAACAGTTGAAAAAGGTAAACTTTCTGCCATCATGGGTGGCACAGTCTCAATTTGCCGGGTATTATATGGCTAAGGAGAAAGGGATCTATGAAAAGTATGGGATGGATGTTACTATTATCAGCGGGGGCTACGATAAACAGGTTAGTGAATATTTAAAAGAAGGTAAGGCCGATTTTGGAACAATGTACCTGACATCCGCAATAAAGGAGCGTGCAGACAGTATCAATCTTGTCAACATTGGGCAGGTTTTCCAGCAAAGCGGTATCATGTTCGTTGCCAAAAAAGAGTCGGGTATAGACCGGATCGAAGATTTTTCGGGAAAAAAAATTGCCGTATGGCGGACAGTCCTGGAAGAAATGACCGTTGGTTTTCTGAATAAAAACCACATAAACGCCGACGTGATCCGCATCAATGAAGGGGTAAATATTTTTCTGAAAAATGCGGTAGATATCTGTGTGGGCATGTCCTATAATGAATATAACCGTCTGGTTAATTTTGGGATGAATCGCGACGAGCTGAGTGTTTTTTGTCTGAAAGATTTTGAAATGGGTTTTCCCGAAGACGGTATTTATTGTATGGAGGAAACGATTCAGGAAGATCCCGTTTTATGTGAAAATTTCGTTAAGGCCTCGATGGAAGGTTGGGAATATGCATTTTCGCATCGGGAAGAAACCGTACAGGTATTACGTAAAATTCAGAAGCAGGAAAATATATCGGACAACCTGACGCATTTGACATGGATGCTTGATGGAGTCCAACAACTTATAAAACCAGCCGGGGAAAAAAATGTCGACGAGGGGGAGCTGTTGAAAACGGATTATGAAAAAGCAGTCAAATTTTTGCTGGATGAAAAGGTGATCGATATGGAAACGGAATTTAATAATTTTTACAGAGGTTTCGTAAAAAATGGACAACGGTAAAAACAATTTAAAAAAGGCATTGTTGGGAATGGTAATCATCCTTTCCATCATTCTGGGTTTTTTCCTGGTCTATTACGCCGGGGAAAAAGCTTATAAGGCAATTTTTAAGAAAAAAATCAGGATTGAATATTTCAGCGATCGGCTAATTTCAGAAGTAAAAAGAATGAATACCGTAATTAGTGCTGCCCAAAATACTCCTGTCGATTTGGCAACTATTCTTGAATTTCATCCGACCTCGGAGGAGGAGATGAAAATCCTGCTCCGGTCTGTATTGTTCAATAACGAAGAAATATGTGGTAGCGCCGTGGCTTATGAACCATTTAATTATAACAAAGATTCGTTGTATTATTCTTTTTATGCATACCGAAGTAATGATTCAGTGACGTTCAGCAATCTGAACGGCCCGGTCTATAACTATTTTTATAAAGACTGGTACCTGATTCCCAAAACATTAAAACAGCCCGTCTGGAGTGAGCCTTATTTTGACGAAGGCGGAGGCAATCTTCTGATGTCAACTTATTCCGTTCCATTCTACCAGTTTTTGGAAAACGGAGAAGAATTTGCCGGGATAGTGACCATCGATGTGTCCATCGAATGGCTTGCCGACGCAGTTGCCTCGGTTGGCAGTATCCTGCATTCAAGGGCGGCGCTGATTTCCGAGAACGGAACCATTCTGGCCGCTCCTAATCGCGAACTGGTATACAACGAAACCATATTCACCATAGCTGAAGAAAGAAAATTACCGGTTTTGCGGGATATTGGCAGAGAATTGCAGCAAGGGAAATCCGGATTCAAAAAAGGGACCGATGAAGGAAAGGTCTGGTACATTTTCTATTCTGTAATGCCTACAAACGGGTGGGGGATAATTTTATTCGTTTCAGAAGATGAATTGATGGAACGGGAAACAACTTCTTTAAAAGAATTATTGTAAATTTTTTAAACTAAATTGTATGTTTATTCTAATAGCTTATGTCTTTCTTGCATTTGTAGTGGGATTTCTGGGAAGAAGAACTTACCTGGGGTTTTGGGCAAACTTCATATTTGCGCTTTTTTTTACCCCGATTCTTCCGCTGATTTACATTCTGATTGCAAACTACAAAAATAAAAAGGAAGGAACTACCCTTTATAAATAGGTTTGATTTCAATCAGTTCAACAGTTTCCTGTTTAAGCCCGGAGGCGATGCAACAGGAAATCGAAGGATCGAAACTGAGATGTTGGGAAAACCACCGTTTCCCGTTAATGATGACTTGTCCGTCTTTTACTTTTACATGGTTTGAAGAAAGCAACGGAAGCCCCCTTCCATCAGCTTTTACAGCGCTTTCCAAAAGCGTCCAATGCGAATAAAAAGTTTCGGTCGGTTCAACAGAAGTTTCAATTTCTGTCCACACTTCTTCCGGGAAAACGGTTTTAAAATCAGCAAGATCAACAGTTTTTATTTTTTCAATATCGATACCCACCCGGCAGTTGGTTGAAAAAGCTACCGCCGCACAATAATCTGTATGTGAAATACTGAAGTCGAACGGAGAACCAGGGAAAAATGGTTTTCCTGCCTGAGTATATTGAAGGTTTTTAAGCCGATAATCCGGATATCCGTTTTTCGCCAGGGCTTCTTTCAACAAATACGAAGCGGTCAGCAGCAGCAACCGATCTTCTTCTTTTTTGAAGCCGGCCAGTCGCGATTTCACTTGTTCTGAAAGCGGTTTTACCAGCTCGTTCAATTCGGCCTCTGCAACATACTCCGTATATGCGTAATAAACTTTAATCATGTTTTACAAAAGAAAGGCATCTTTCCCGAATCAGCTTACAAATTTCCGGAGTTCGTTCGTAAATGAAAAAATGGCCACCTTCGAACCAAAATACTTCTGTTTCTTTTATGGTTTCTTCCTGCCAGCGGCCGGCGTCATCAGCGCTGACTTTTTCCTGTCGTCCAAGCAAAACCACAACAGGTACTTCCAGCGGAGGTTCATACCGGTACCGGTAGTTGGCAATCGCCTGAAAATCGGCTTTCACAATCGGAAGGTAGAAATCGAGAAACTCTTTTTCAGCCAGCAGTTCCTCGGGTGTGCCTTCCATCTCCCGCAATATTTCAATAAACTGATCATCCGGTAAAAGATACCGGTTGTCAGGTTTAACCGAAGAAGGGGCTGTTTGTCCGGAAACAAAAAGGAGGGAGGGCAACGGTTTTCCCAAACTCCGGATTTCCCTGGTGAGCGTAAAAGCCAGCAAAGCGCCCAGGCTGTGCCCGAAAAGTGCATATTCACCATTTAATTCCGGTTCGATCTGCCGGAATAAGTCTTCAGTCATTTCGTCAATCGAATAAAGCAGCGGCTCGGTAATCCTTGTTCCATGGCCCGGCAGTTCCAAATTGAAAAACCGGATGTTGCCGGGCAGTTGTTTTTGGAAGGCTGAATAGGAATAGGCGTTGCCGCCGGAAAAAGGAATGCAAAACAGGTTCATATAATGTTTTTAAATTAGTCGATATATAATTTACAATAACTGCTCACTGATAACTGCCACTGGGCACTGCGACTTTTTATTATTTCATCAAACGCCTGATGATCCGGTTCGTCAGCCTAGCGTTTTTCTCTATGTTTGGCTGTTTCAGCATGTCCATGTGGCCGCCAAAACCTTCGAAGGTTTCGTAGGTCGGGCACAGCTCACTCCACGCGCTCCGGCTGATTTTTCGCCCAAAATCAGTGATCTCGTCGTCGGCTTCAATCTGAACAACCGGACAGTTCAAAAAGCCGGTTTCTGCCCGGGCATTCAGATAACGCCGGTAAGCGACTATTTTTTGCAGCGCCGCATCCTTGATCTCCTCATCCAAAAAT
This sequence comes from Prolixibacteraceae bacterium, assembly GCA_034003625.1. Lineage (GTDB taxonomy): Bacteria > Bacteroidota > Bacteroidia > Bacteroidales > Prolixibacteraceae > GWE2-42-39. The sequence continues at coordinate 44,616 of JAVEYG010000015.1, forward strand.
TCGGCATGATTCTGCTCGATGTACAGCACCGCGTCGTTGAGGTATTCGTTCTCGCTCCATTCAATCACTTCCAGTTGCCGGTAGCTGTCCAGCAGCACGATACCGCCGACCGGCTTTCCTCTTTGCTGAAGTTCGAGCGCCACATCGAATGCCATGTTGCCGCCGGCCGAATGCCCAAACAAATAAAAAGCGCCGTCTTTTTGCATGTCGATCAGAATGTCGGCCATCGATTTTGCAGGCGTTGCCGACTCGATAAAATTCAATCCGCAAATGGCAAACCGGTCAAAATATTTCGCATATTCCATGTAAGCGAATGAATAACCAATCCCCGGAGGCATAAAAAAGATTTTCTTTTTCTGTTTCGGGTTGAATAAAATGTAATCAGTCTCCAGATTTTTCAGTCGTTCGTCTGTTTCCCGGATGACATGGGCCATTTGCCTGATGGTAGGTTGTTCGAAAACCAGGTTCAGGTACGTTTTTTTACCCAGCCGCTTCTGGACTTTCGACATCAGTTGGATAGCCTTGATGGAATTCCCGCCAGTCTCAAAGAAATTGTCTGTGGCGCCGATCTTTCCCCTTCCAAGAATTTCCTGCCACACTTCGGCAATCGCTTTTTCTGTCTCGCCTTCGGGTTCCGCATAGTCAAAATGGCCGGCATGGTCCTGTGATCCCGGCTCGGGCAGAGAGCGCAGATCGGCTTTGCCGCTCGGCGTGCGCGGGAACTGTTCGAGTTTCACAAAATAAGCCGGAATCATGTAAGCGGGAAGCTGGCCTGCTAAATAATTTTTCAGGATAGCAGAGTCCGCCTCGCCTGAAGTTGTAAAATAAGCAGCAATCTCCTTGTTCTCATCTTCGCCAACCAGTTTTACGGCTGCTTCCTTTATATCAGGATGTTTTTGCAGGCATGATTCGATTTCGCCCAATTCAATCCGGAAGCCGCGTACTTTCACTTGTCCGTCGTCCCGGCCCAAAAACTCCAGTTCGCCGTTAAAGTTCCATCGTGCCAAATCGCCGCTTTTATACAACTTCCCATTACCGAACGGGTTGTCAATGAAACGTTCCCGCGTCAAATCCGGTTTGTTCAGATAGCCGTTGGCTACGTTGAAACCTCCAATGTACAAGTCGCCGGGCAAACCCACCGGGACAGGTTCCATTTTTGCGTCAAGCAGGAAAATTTGGGTATTGTTGATCGGACGGCCGGCGGGAATTTTCACCGGCTGATTTTTATCTTTTCCGGAGAAAATAAAAGAAGTCACCACGTGGGTTTCCGAAGGGCCGTACTGATTATGGAACCGGAGATGAGGGAACTTTTTTAATAAACGGACCAGATTTTCATTCATAAAGGGCTGTTCCCCCGAAGTGATCAAATGTTTGAGCGACCGCAGCTGACCCGGGTTTTCCAACCCGCTCAAAAACACGTTGAGCGCGCTGTAAGGCATGGTCAGGATTTCAATCGATTCCCGTTCGATTATCTCTGCAATCAGGCTCATCTTGTACCGCGTTTCATTTTCGATCAGGTACAAGGCGCCTGCAGTCGCCATTGAAAACAACATTTCCTGCACCGACACGTCAAAACTATGTGGTGCAAACTGAAGCGTTTTCAATTGTCCTTCAATAGTTTCCGATTGCCATTCAACCAGATTCAGCAAACATTGGTGCGTGCCCAAAACACCTTTGGGCATTCCCGTCGATCCGGAAGTGTAAATAACATAGGCGTTGGCGTTTGGCGCAACAGAAATATCGATATTTGGATCCTCCGAAGCATACTGTCCGAGCATCTCCTCCAACGTTTCTGTTTCAAGAAGCCGTTCAGGAGAAAACGGAATCGTGCCTTTTAGTTTTTTTGAAGTGATAAGCAGTTTGCACCGGCTGTCTTTTAAAATATATTCAATACGGTTTTGCGGATAATTTGGATCGACCGGAACATAAACGGCTCCTGCTTTCAGGATCGCCAGCAGCGAAATTACCGACCATTCCGAACGATCTGACAACACGCCGATAAAATCTTCGGGACAGATGCCCCTTTCGATCATCATGTGGGCCAGCCGGTTGGCCTTTGCATTCAACTCTGCATAATTCAGTTTCCTGCGTTTAAACACGATGGCGGTACGATCTGCATTTTGAGCAGCTTGCTTCTCAATCAGCGATACGACGGAGCGGTTTAGCAATTTCCGTTCAATGCCTTTCGACAGGTCCATCAAAGCTGTCTTTTCTTCGGAAGAGGCGATAGTCAGTTGAGATATTGGTTTTTCCTCGTTGCTCAGGATACCTTCAACCAAAACGGCAAAATGATCGAACATCCGGCGAATCCGTTCCAGCCGGTACAACGAAGTATTGTACTCGAAGAAATATTTCAGGCAATTTCCGTCGTCATAATAACTAATGGAAAGATCGAACTTACTAAGCGGATAATCGTATTCTGCAGGTTCCATTTGCAGGCCGGAGCTTACTTTTACGCTTTCACCAGCCGGCGTTTGGGCGATGAGCATCACATCGAACAGCGGCGAGCGCGAGAGGTCCCGGTTGAGCTGTAAATCATCCACCAGCATATCGAACGGATACAACTGGTGACTGAACGCTGCAAGCACATTTTCCCGCACTTTCTTCAGAAACGATTTAAAACTTTCCTGCTGGTCACATTTATTACGTAAGGCAAGTGTGTTGAGGAAAAAACCGATCTGGTCCTGAATGTCCGGGTGATCGCGGTTGGCGACCGGCGTTCCAATTACCAAATCGTTTTGTTTGGCATATTTCGAAAAAAGAACATGAAACAACGCCAGCGACGTGATAAACATCGTGGAATGATTGCCGGCGCTCAACTTTCGGAGCCCTTCAGACAATGAAGCCGGAAGAGCAAACGCTTCAGTCTTTCCTTCGAATGTCTTCACTTTCGGGCGCGGGAAATCGGCCGGCAAATCCAGCACCGGAACCGGGTCGTTAAATTGTCCGAGCCAATAGTTTTTGTGTTCAACCGCTTGTTCAATCTGTACGTTTTGCCAATGCGCAAATTCTTTGTATTGAACGGCAGCCGGCGCAAAAATACGTTCATCTTTGGCGATTTTTATTCCGGCAAAATGATCGTAAAATATACCCAGGCGTTTTGCCAGAATATCGATCGACCATTCATCCAGAATAATGTGATGCACGTTGATAACCAGCAAATACTCCGTCCCGTTTTGGTTTTTGATCAAATCCACCCTCATTAGCGGCGCTTGCGACAGGTCAAAAGGTCGGGTGATAGCATTTTGAATGATGCCGTCCGATTCTTCGGCAAAGTCCTTTTTGCCAGTTATTTCTGAAATTGTGATGGCAAAACCGGTTTCATCCAAAATCACTTGTTTGGGCTCTCCGTCAATTTCAATAAAGCACGTACGGAGCGATTCATATTTCCTGATCAACGCCTTGAAAGCTTTTTCCAGGGCTTCCACTTTGATCCCGGATTTCACCGAAAAAACTACCGGGATGTTGTATGCGACCGGATTTTTCTCCACCCGGTTGAAAGTCCACATCCGACGCTGCGCATGTGAAACATCGTAATATGCTGCACGCGGAAGCGGAGAAAGCGATTGCCGGCTGCCGCTTTCGGCGTTTTTCATAAAAGTTGCAAAACGGGCAACCGAAGGATGTTCAAATATCACGGTCAGTGCAAAATCCTGCTTCATCTCCCGGTTGATCTGCGAAATAAGCCGGAGCGCTTTCAGGCTGTGCCCGCCCAAATCGAAGAAGCTGTCGTATTTGCTGAGCCTTTCCAGGCCAAGCGTCTGTTTCCAGATGGCTGCCAGTTTTTCTTCGGTGGCATCCAGAATTTCGATTTCGGCTTCCGCCATCGATCCACCAGTTGTTTCCGGGCCGGGCAGCGCCTTTACATCCACTTTGCCGTTGGGTGTCAGCGGTATGCTGTCTATCTGCACAAAATATTGGGGAACCATGTAAGCAGGCATGATTTTTCCCAGGTATTCTTTTAAGTCGTTAACGTCGGTTTCGGGCGCTGTAACCAAGTAGGCTGCAATATTACGGGTTTCGTCTTTTTCTGAAGCGATCACCACTGCATTCTCAACGCCCGGATATCGCCGGATATTGGTTTCAATTTCTCCCAGTTCAATCCGGAATCCCCTGATCTTCACCTGCCGATCGATACGCCCCAGGTATTCGAGGTCGCCGGTTTCCGTCCAGCGGCCGAGGTCGCCGGTCCGGTATAATTTTCCCTTTCCGAACGGGCTTGGCACAAATTTTTCGTTCGTTAACTCTTCTTTGAACAAATAGCCTTTGGCCAACCCGTCGCCTGTGATACAAATTTCGCCCGAATGACCTGGAGGAACCAGCTTCAGTTTCGGGTCGGTAATATAGACCTGCGTATTCGAAACAGGCTTTCCAATCAGCACTTTTTTATTTTTATTGCTGAAGCGGTAAACGGTAGAATAGGTCGTGTCTTCGGAAGGGCCGTACAAATTACGGACTTCAATCCGGTCGCAGTCAATCGCTTCAACCAGCGCCAGTGGAATCTGTTCACCTGCCAGGTTGATCGCCGTCAAATGGCTGAAATCATCCGGATTTAGGTCGTCTTTGATGGCAGCCAGCAATGAAGGCACAGTATTGATCAGTACCTTCTCATCGTTGGCCAGCCAGTCCGGGATTTCAAGCGCCGATTTCAGCACCCGGATCGTTTTACCGGCAACCAACGAATAAAATATTTCAAATACCGAGAGGTCGAAACAATACGAAGTGGCGGCATAAACAAGTTCAAAAGGCGTTGTTTTAAACTCAATTCTGCACCATTGCAAAAAGACCGAAAGGTTTTTGTGGGTAATCACCACGCCTTTGGGCTGACCGGTACTTCCCGATGTGTAAATAACGTATGCCGGGTCATCCGGGGTGTTGATCACGGATGGATGCTGAGCAGAGAATTTTTGCAACGCCGGATCATGGATATCCACAATCCGGAATTCCGTCCCTGTTGTTTTGGGCTGAAGTTCTTTTGTCGTAATCAGCGCTTTGGCGCGGCTGTCATTCAGGATGTAATCAATTCGTTGCTGCGGGTAAGCCGGGTCGATGCCTACATAAGCCGCACCGCTTTTCAGGACGCCCAGCATGGCCACGATCATCGACTCGTCGCGATCGAGTATAATGCCGATCCGGTCGCCAAATTTTGCAGAACAGGTTTTCCGGAGGAAGTTTGCCAGCCGGTTGGATTTTTCGTCCAGTTCTGCGTAACTCATGCTCTTTCCTTTGTACAAAAGCGCTGTTTTTTCCCGGCTTGCCGTGAATGAATTCTGCAACAAATCAAAAACAGAAACGCCTTTGTTAACCTCCTCATATTGTTGGTTGAAAGTATGGAACAGCTTTTTTTCCGCAGGTAGCAGGAAATCGAGATCACCTATGCGGGCCGAGCGGTTGTTTTTCGTAATAAATTCAGCCGTTTTAATAAAATGCCCTGCAAAACGTTCGATGCTTTCTTTTTTGAAAAGTGACTTTTTGTATTTAACGGTAATGAAAATTTTGTCCTGCGCTTCCAAACCGTAAAGCATCAGGTCGTATTCCGACGACAAGATAGTTTCGGCTTTGTAGTCCGAAAGTTGCAGGTCGCCGCCCCGAACTTCCGACAGTTCAAAATTCATATAGGAAAATACGATGTCGAGCAAAGGCGAACGGTTCAGGTCCCGCTTCAGATTCAGGTTTTCAACCAGTTCGTCAAACGGGTAATCCTGGTTTGCGAAAGCCTGCGCTGCCGTTTCCCGGACTTCACTCAGAAAATCGTTTATCCGTTTGTTCTCCTTCGGAAATACCCTGACAGGAAGGTTGTTGACAAACATACCCAGCAAACCGGACAGATCATCGTCGCCACGGCCCGTGGTGGTCACGCCAATTACCAGATCTTCCTGTTGTGTGTATTTGTGCATCACCATTTGATAAACGGCCAACAGGATCATGAAAGTGGAAAGCCCCTCGCCGGACGACATTTTTTTGATCCCGGCGGTCAATGTTTCATCCAGAGCGAACGAAACCACGCCTGCTTCAGCCGACTGGCCGGCGCTGCGCGGAAAATCCAGCGGGAGGTTGATAACCGGTACTTCCTCCCGGAATTGTTCCATCCACCATTCTTTTTGGCGGCTGATTTCTTCTTTTTTTAAGGCGCTGTTTTGCCAGATAGCGTAATCTTTATACTGGATTCTGAGCGGTTCAGGAGTTTTCCCATCGTAGAAACCGAAAAGTTCCTTTTTCAAAATTTCCATGGAAAAAGCATCGATTACAATGTGATGCGCATCAAACAATACCAGGTGTTGGTCTGGCGAAAGTTCGATGATTGCTGACCGGAAGAGTGGCGCTTTACCGAGATCGAATGGTTGAATAAAGCTGCGGATATAATTCCTGGCTTCTTTTTCCGTCATTTTCAGAACGGGAATATTAAGCTCCACCTGCTCGTGCACAATTTGTACCGGCATATCGTCCACCAAATCGAACGAGGTTCGCAAAATTTCATGGCGTTCGGCGAGCCGGCGAAATGCCTGAATCAGCGCATCCACCCGGAGATTTCCTTTGATATTCCAGATTTCCGGGATGTGGTAGCTGAGCTTGTCTGTAGTCAGTTGATCGAGGATGAACAGCCGGCGCTGTGCGGCAGAAACCGGGTACCAGTCGCTTTTTTTCGCAGGAACAATGGCAGTTATTTCTGTCTTCGGCGCTTTCGCTGTTTTTCCCTCCAGGAAAGCCGCCAGTTCAGCAATCGTCAGGTAGTTAAATAAATCGCCGATGCTCACCTGAAGCCGTTGTTTTTCAAGCAGGCTGCTGATTTTGATGGCATGAATGGAATCGCCGCCCAAATCATAATAATTGTCGTTGATGTTGAGTTCAGTATAACCCAAAACGTTTCCCCAAATTTCGGCGATTATTTTTTCATAGTCTGAATAGTTCCCGTTTTCCCTTCCTGAAAGCGCTATTTTGCCTTCGGTTTCGATGATGTTTTGTTGGATTTTTGCAGATGGCGTAATAATTTCATTTTCAAAAAAGAACGGCAATCCGGCCGATAAATCCAGTCGGCTCAAATCCGTTTCTCCCAAAATAACGGATGTTTTGCCCGACAACAGGATTTTTCCGATGGCATCGACTGCTTCGCGGGGAGCGATGGATTTGAAAACACCGTCGTCGGCAACACGGTGCTCGAAAGCCATCCCGGTTTCTTTCCAGGCCGTCAGGTTGATGCTGAGCACATTCATGCCCGATCGCTTCAGTTCGTGGCAAACCGCGTCCAAAAAGTTATTGGCTGCCGTATAGTCGCTTTGCCCGGAGGTGGGCAAAATGGCTGTCAATGCTGAAGTCATCAGGAAAAAATCAGGTTTTTCATCAGGCAACAGCCTGCAAAGATTAATCGTTCCATGAATTTTGGGGCGGATAACTTCCCTGAAAACCCCCAAATCCTTTTTATGGATCAGCCCCTCGCCCGGAACCCCGGCAGCATGGATTACGCCGCGGATAGCGCCCAATGATTTGATATTTTCAATTGTCTGTTTCAGCGCGTTAAAATCGGCGACATCTGCCTTGTGAAAAGATACTTCTGCGCCTTTATCTTCGATGGATTGGATTTTCTCGATTTTCCGGCAAAGTTTTTCATCCGTTCTTTCCTGTAAAAGCCGGTTCCAATGCTCCCGCGGGGGGAATGCCGAACGGTTCAGGAGCGCCAGTTTTACCTTTGCACTCGTGGCCAGGAATTCCGCCATTTCCAGCCCTATTCCACCAGTCCCTCCGGTAATTACATACAAACCGTCCCGCAGCGTTTTCGGTTGTTGCCCGTTCAAATGAATGAGTTTGATTTCCCGGATAAACCGTTCGCCATTCCGGATAGCGCGATAATACCAGGATTCGTCGAAACCCACCCGAACTTCATCTAAAATTTCTGAAACCGAAGTATGTTCATCCACATCCAGAAACCGGCATCTGACATTGGGATTTTCCTGCCCGATAACCTGTCCGAGGCCGGCGACAGAGTTGTAAAGGGAATTCAGATATTTTTCGTTCCCGCTGACTTCATGAACATTTTTCCCCACCAGGAGCAGATCGGTTTTTGAAGCCAAATGGCCTGAAATATATTTCGCCAAATTGAAAACACTGTACAAAGAAGCGCTCAGCCGGTCTTCCAAAGTAACTTCGTCCGTGGTTTCCGGAAGAAGGAAAATAAGCTCTTCCGGAAAACCATTCAAGAATATTTCAGCGAAATTATCCTGACTGATTTCCAACGTTGTCGCACCTGCCGACCGGAAGGCTCCGACGGTTTCCGGTGCACTGCCGTGATTAAACAGGACAACCGGAAATCCTTTTGTTTCCGGACCCGGTTTTTGCAGTGGCCAGGTTTTCCACACCAGTTCGTGGAATATTTTTTTGCTCTGCGCCGCTTTTTTTAGGGTGAAATTTTTGAAGGTAGCAACGGCTTCTCCACTTTCGTCCGTGAACACGACATCAAAGCTGCGGGTTTCAGGTGTGCTGTTTTGAATTTTAACGTAACTGAACAGTTTGTTTCCCGCTTTTTTCCGCAATTGCACCATTCCGAACGACCACGGCAAAAAGCCCGGTTCATCGAGGGCGAAACTCAGGGCGGCATCAGCCAGCGGCGGATACAGGTAAAAACCGGCAGCCAGCTGTTCATCTTCCGGAGGTACAGCCAATTCAGCCAGTTGTTCCGTTTCGTTCCACCAGATTTTTTGCAGGCAGTTCCATTTTTTGCTGACTTGCACGATTTCTCCCGCAGGGAAATTTTCCTCGTGTTTGATTTCGCGGGAAAGCGGCATGGTCGCACGGATTGCCCCAAGGTCGAGCTGTTCCGGCTGCTTTTTTAAAACAGGGCCGACCTTGAATTTGGCATATTCCGGCCAGTGACCGTCATCCGGTTTGGAATGAACCCGGACGTCAAGTTGATTTTCATCGGTTTTATTTGCCGTGATTATCACCTCCGTTTCCTTTTTTTCGGTGACTGTCAGAGGTTGCAACAGGTAAAAATCCTTTATCTGAAGCGAGTCGCTCTTGAAATGGTTTCTCCCGGCTTCCCAGGCCATTTGCAAATAGGAAACACCCACCAGGGTTGGCTGTCCCATTACCCGGTGTTCGTTCAGCAACCAGTTTTTATCATCGAAAATACGGCTGTAAACAGCAGCGGCCGGTGTATCCAACAGGCAGCGGTCCAGAAAAATGCGTTCATACTTTTTGCCGTACCACCTCAAAACCGGTTCTTTTTCTGCCTTTTTAAGCTGAACCCAGCACCTTTTTTTCTCAAAAGGATAACCGGGTAGCGAAACCTTTGCAACGCCCGATGATGCGAAATAATCCTCCCACAGCACCGTCGCCCCTTTTACATAAGCTTCTGCCACTTTTTTGCCGAGGCTATTTGCCCCCCGTTTAATTTGCGAATTAATCTCCCTGCTGATTTCCCGGATTTCATTCTCGGTCAGTTCATCCGCAAGCAATTCTTTTTTGGAAGCGGAAACAGCTTTTGTATGTTGGAAGAAAATATTCTCATCCTTCGCAGAAACCGGTCCCTGTTTAGTGATAAGGTCGAGTTTTTGCAGAAGTTCTTCTTCATTTTTAAAAAGAACAGCCAGCCGGTGCGTATTATGCCCCCTGCCGGTGGCCAGCGTATAGCAAAGATTTTCCAGAGAGATGCCCGGGTTTCTCTGGATATGTTCTTTAATGTTCTGAACGTATTCCACCAGACCTTCCTTGCTTCGCGACGACAAAACAAACAGATGTGTTTCGTCCGATTTCCGCGTAGCTTCCCGGGTTGTCGGGGCTTCTTCCAAAACCACATGGCAATTGGTGCCGCTCAAACCGAAAGAGCTTACCCCGCAACGAAGCGGGCTGCCGTTGTTGTTCCAGCTTGCCAATTTTTTGTTGATGTAAGCCGCGCTGTCATCAAAATTGATGTTCCGGTTCGGCGTTTTAAAATGGACGAGCGGTGTGAGTTGTTTGTGTTTCAAACTGAAAATGGCCTTCAGAACCCCGGCGAGACCGGCAACAGTATCCAGGTGGCCGATGTTGGCTTTGACTGCCCCAACAGCGCAGAACCTTTTTTCAGGAGTATATCTTTTGAATGCTTTGGTGATACCGTCGATTTCAATAGGATCGCCTAATTTGGTCGCCGTTCCGTGCGTTTCGATGAAAGTGACCGTGCGCGGATTGATGCCGGCATCCTGCCAGGAAGCATCGATAACATCAGCCTGGGCATCGGCATTAGGCGCTGTGATGCCATTAGAGTTGCCGTCCTGGTTCATGGCGCTTCCCTTAATGACAGCATAAATATTGTCGCTATCTTGCACAGCTTTTTCCAGCGGTTTGATCAGCAGGGCAATGACGCCCTCGCCGCCACCTGTTCCATTGGCAGAGTCATCGAAACTATGTGCACGGGCGTCTTCCGAGTCAATTTCCATACGTGCACCGGAGTCGAAAGGAAGCAGGTGCAGTTTGGTTCCGCCGACGATTGCTGCATCGATTTTTCCTTCGCGGATGGACTGGCACGCCAGGTGCAAAGCCACCAACGAGGAGGAGCAAGCGGTGTCTATCAGCAGTGCCGGCCCTTTCAGATTAAAATGATACGACAACCGGCTGGCCAGGATCGAAGGTGTTTGAGCCGCAAACAGCAGGTTGGGATCCGGGTTTTCACTGGCTTCGACAAATTTTGAATATTCCCCCAGATTGTCGCTGGCGCCAATAAAAACACCGGTGCGGCTTCCCCAGAGTTTCGTACCGCCATAGCCCGCATCTTCCATCGCGTGGTAAGCGGTCTCCATAAACAGCCGTTGTCCCGGATCAATAACGGAAGCTTCCGACGGTGATAATTTGAAGAAACCGTAATCGAACTTATCGACTTCCGGCAGATAGCAATATTCCCTGAACCTCAGCCTTTCCGGGTCAAAATCGTGAAGCGCCGCAAGATTCTGAATATCCGGAATTCTTTCAGCAGGCATAGGTCTGATAAAGTCGGTTCCATTGCACAATTCTTTCCAAAAGTCTTCGGGCGTTTCGCAGGCTCCGATCCGGGAAGCTATCCCGACAATAGCAATGTCGTGTAATTTTTCCGCTTCGCGTTGATTTTGTTTTGAATGTGTTTCCGCTTCGGCATCTGTTTTTTGAGCAATGCAGGCCGCCTGTTCTGCTATTTTACTTTTTGAAAAGAGGTCGGTGATTTCCAGCGCTCCGGGGTACCGTTCATTGATTTTCCCGTGGAGTTTCACCAGAAGTATGGAGTTACCGCCGATGTCAAAAAAATTATCGTAAATACTGATATTTTCTACCGCTAAAACTTCCTGCCACAGCTCGAGCAGGCTTGCTTCAATTTTGGTTTCCGGGGTTTGAAACACCGCTCCTGTCGCTATATTTTGAATGGCGGGTGGAAGCGCTTTTTTATCCAGTTTTCCGTTGGTTGTCAGTGGAATTTTTTCCAGTTGGATGAAGAAAGACGGAACCATGTAAGCCGGTAACGAGGAGGAAAGAAAACTTTTCAATTCATTGATTTTCACTTCTTCCTTTGCAACCAGATAGGCAGCCAGTTCTTTGGTGCCTTCTTTATCGACGGCGATCACCACTGTGTCGGAGACGGCAGGGTGTTGCCGAAGCTGCATTTCAATCTCTGCTGTTTCCACGCGGAAACCTCGTATTTGCACTTGGTTGTCGCTGCGGTCGAGGTATTCCATTGTCCCGTCGAAAAGCCACCGGCCCACATCGCCGCTTTTGTACATCTTTTCGTTGTTTTCGAACGGATTGTCGATAAACCGTTCTGCCGTCAGTTCCGGCCGGTTCAGATAGCCTTTGCCTAAGCCCGTACCGGCCACATAAATTTCGCCATAAACTCCGGCAGGCGCCGGTTGCAGCGCTTCATCCAAAATATACACCCTTGTTTCCGGGAGTGGGACGCCGATGTTGCTGCTGCCGTCGTTATTTAAAATTTCTTCGTCTGTCAGACGGTGATAGGTAACGTGGATGGTTGTTTCCGTGATGCCGTACATGTTGATCAGCCGTACTTTTTCTGCCGGATAGGTATTGATCCATTTCACCAGCTTTGAAGGATCCAGCTTATCACCCCCAAAAATGACATAACGAAGATCCAGGGTTTTTCCCGGAATCCTGAGTACTGTGTCGATAAATTTGTAAAAAGCACCCGGTGTCTGGTTTAGCACGGTAACCCGGTGCCGGTTCACCAGCCTGACAAAAGCGGAAATGTCGCGGACATCATTCCTGTCCGGAACTATCAGTTTTCCACCAAATAACAAGGCGCCGTACATTTCCCAAACCGAAAAATCGAAACAATAGGAATGCGCCATAATCCAGATGTCGGAAGGTCCGAAATCGAAGTGCGATCGGTCATTCACAAACAGGCGCACTAAATTGCGGTGGCTAATCGGACAACCTTTGGGTTTTCCGGTGGAGCCGGAAGTAAAAATCACATAAGCGGTGGTGTCAGGCCCGGAATAGCGGCTAACCGGCAGGTTGTCTGTTGCGGCATCATCTGTCGTTTGTTCAATATTATAAATACGGCACGCAGGGAAATCCCGGCAAATGGTCTGAAGCCTGTCATATTCTTTATTCTCTGCGAGGATCAGGTTCATTTTGCTTTCCGAAAGAATATGCCCGATCCGTTCATCGGGATATTCGGGGTCGATGGGAACATAAGCCCCACCCGCTTTCAGTATGGCCAGTAAAACAACCGGTATGTTTTCCGAAGGTGAAACCAGTACGCCAACCGGTTCGCCGGGTTCAACCGGATAGTGACTGAGAATGGCGCCCGCCATCTTTTCAGCCCGGGCATTCAATTCTGCATAAGTCAGGCTTCTTCCATTATAAACCACGGCAACGTTCGAAGGATATTTTGCTGCGGTTTCTTCAAACAGGTCGATAATGGTTTTTTCTTCCGGATAGGAGGTTTTGGTATCGTTGTATTTCACCAACAGGTTTTCTTTTTCACTATCGCTTAAAATGTTGACAGAGCGGACGCTTTGAGTAGGATTGGCGATCGCCTCCTGCAATAAAACCAGCAGATGGGAAGCCATTTGTTCGATCCGTTCTTTCCTGAACAGGCGTGTGTTGTATTCAATCAGCAAATCCAGGTTTTCACCGCTGTCGTTAAAGTTGAAGGTCAGGTCGAATTTACTGATGCTCATCGGTATCCGCAGAGGTTCCACCCGGCTGAATGTTTCACGAAAAGTTAAATCGGTATTTTGCAGGACAATCATCACATCAAAAAGCGGAGAGCGGCTGGTGTCGCGCGGGAGTTTCAGTTCTTCCACCAGTTTGTCGAATGGGTACATCTGATGGGAGTAAGCATCGGTTGCCGTTTCTTTGACCTGTTCCAGGAATCCGGCAAATGATTTTTTCGGATTGATGTGGTCGCGCAGGGCCAGCGTGTTGACGTAATAACCTACCTGATCCTCCAGATCGGGATGGTTTCTCCCTGCGACCGGTGTGCCAATTACGATTTCTTCTTTCGCGGTATAGCGATAGAGCAAAACTTTCAGAGCGGCGGTCAGGGTCATAAACAAACTGCTCCGTTTTTCGGAACTAAAAACATCGAGCTTCTTTTTTATCTCCGGAGGAAAAGTAAACCAGTTTGAATCGCCTTCATAGGTTTTGACCGGCGGCCGGGCAAAATCACACGGCAGATCCAATGGCGTGATTTCACCGTCCAGCTTTTGCAGCCAGTAGTTTCGGTCGTCCGTGCTATTCGTGCCGGCAACTTTTTCGTTCAGCCAGGAAGCGTAATCTTTGTAATGTATGGCAAGCCTGCCGGGCAAGACCGGTTCCCGGTTCAAATGTTTCTTGTATCCGCCAAACAACTCATCCACCATTATATTGACCGACCAGCCATCGCACACAATGTGGTGGATATTGATGAACAGGATCTGTTTTCGGGCAGCAGTGCGAATGACAGCCAACCGAATCAACGGAGACTCATCCAGGTTGAAAGGGCGGTGGGCTTCTTCAACTACAAAATCAAAGGCCATTGCATCCGGATCATTCTCCTTTGAAAAGTCAACAATCTGCACCGGAATATGTTGTGCAGCTATAACTTTTTGATACGGAGTACCGTCGATTTCGATAAAAGCCGTTCGCAACGACTCGTGCCGTTGGATCATATCGTCAAAAGAAGATTGAAGGGCTTCGATATCCAGCTCGTCATAAATGGTAACTGCCAGCGGAATATTGTAAGTTGATTGCGACTTTTCGATTTTATTAAGCACCCACAGGCGTTTTTGCGCATGCGAAAGTTCATAATATTCAGCTTCGGGCACGAGTGGGATAACACCGAGCGTTTCTTTCTTTTTGTTTCGAATGATTTTTTCGAGGGCAAGAATGTCGGAAGCCGCAAAAAACTCCTTCAGGCTAAGTTTTACCGACAGCTCTTTCTGAATAGCCGAAACCGCGCGGATGGCTTTCAAACTGTGCCCTCCCATGCTGAAAAAACCGGCGTTCACCGGAACCAGTTTCCTATCGAGAATTTCGCCAAAAATCTTCGCCAGTGCTTTTTGGGTTTGGCCGGAAGCGGCAACCCCGCCCGGCGATTCTTCCGTCCGGTTTTCCGGTTTTGGCAACGCTTTGGTATCGACTTTCCCGTTCTGGTTGAGGGGCAACTCTTTCATTCGGACAAAATAATCAGGGAGCATGTACTCAGGGAGCAACCGGCTGAGATGTTCTTTGATCTCATCTGGTCCGGTTTCGCTTTCGGCTGTAAAATAAAGTGCCAGTTGTTTCCCGTCTTGTTCCTGAATAACAATCACTTTTGCCTGCGAAACACCGGAACATGTTTCCGCCGTATTTTCAATCTCCCCGGTTTCAATCCGGAACCCTCTGATTTTTAGCTGGTCGTCATTTCTGCCCAGAAAATGAATGTTTCCTTCTTCATCCCACTGCGCCAAATCTCCCGTACGATATAGTTTTTCACCCGGCACAAACGGATTTTCGATAAAACTTTTCCGGTTCAAATCCGGGCGGTTCACATAGCCGCGTGAAACACCTACGCCTCCTGTACAAAGTTCGCCGGGCACCCCGATCGGGCAAAGGTTGTCCTGCCCGTCCAGGATGTAAACTGTTGTGTTGGCTACAGGATTGCCTATAGGAATATCCTCCTGAAATTCCCTGTTAATCCGGAAAGTTGTAGTGAAAGTCGTGTTTTCGGTTGGGCCGTATACATTGCTAAAAACGACCTCCGGATAATTTGAAACAAAAAGATTGGAAATGTGCGGAGGCATTTTGTCCCCTCCTGAAAGGACCTCTTTTATCCCTTCGAAAAGTTTTAGCTGATGCTGCAAATCCGCTTCGAGGGCGCGGCTGAAAAAGCCGGTTGAAAACAATACTTTATTGATTCGGTAGGTGGAAAAGTAATTTTTCAGTTTTTCAGGATCAAGGTAGTCTTCCGTGTTTTCGAGGAAAAGTGTCCCGCCGTTCAGCAGGGACCCCCAAATGTCCATCGTGGTTGCATCGAAGGAAACGGACGACGTAGAGAAAATCCGGTCTGTTTCACTGAAATGCGTATAGTTGGTGTTGCGCACCAGGCGAACGACGGATTTATCTTCAATCATGCTGCCTTTCGGTTTGCCTGTTGAACCGGAAGTATAAAGAATATAAGCCAAACCTGAAGATTTTTTCTCATGCTGCACAGGCTGAAAATCCGCTGCCTTGCCGAACAGTTTTTGGTTAACGGAAATGGTGTGGGCAACGTCAAATTGAGTTTCACGGTGATCGTCGGTCAGCAGAATTCTGACCCGGGCGTCTTCAAAAATCGTTCTGATCCGCTCATCCGGGAATTTGGAATCGAGCGGCAGGTATGCGCCTCCTGCTTTAAGCACGGCCAAAATCGAGATAATAAGTTCATGCGAACGCTCCATCAAAACGGCGACCGGTTCTTCAGGTTGTAAACCCCTTTCCTGCAGGATTCCGGCCAGAACATTGGCTTTTTTGTTTAGTTCGGTATAACTGAGCGGCTTCCCCTGGTAAACGACAGCCGGCTTTTCCGGATATTTTTGTGTAATTTCTTCAAACAAAGCGGCAATGGTTTTGTCGTTCGGGAATTCACGCTGTGTGTCGTTAAACTCAGTCAGAATCTGTTGCTTTTCCTTTTCAGTAATGATTTCAATCCTGCCGGTTTTTTTATCCGGTTCATTCAAAATATTCTGAAGCAGTTGCAGGAAATGTTTTCCCAATCGTTCTATGCGCCCGACGCTGTAGAGGTCGGGATTGTAAATCAATCCCAGTTTTATTCCCGAATCAGATTCTTCAAAATTAAAATGAAGGTCCATTTTACTGAAGGTGATTTCGGGTTTAATGGCCGTGGTTTTGACGCCCCCGAACGGGAAGAAACCGTCATCTGAATCCTGCAGCGAAACCATAATTTCGAACAATGGGTTCCGGCTGGTATCGCGTTCCAGGTTTAAATCCTCAACCAGCAGATCGAAGGGATAAATCTGGTGATCATACGCTTCGATACAATTGTGCTTCACCTGTGTCAGAAAATCACGGAACGATATCGCAGGGGCCACTTCATTCCGCAGTGAAATGGTGTTGACATAAAAACCGACCTGGTCTTCCAAATTTTTTTGCTCCCTTCCCGAAACGGGCGAACCGATCGTCAGGCGGCTTTTCCCGGTATATTTATTCAGCAAAATATTCACCGCAGAAACAAGAAACATAAACAGGCTGGTATTATTTTGGCTGATCAATTTACTGATCCGGTCATGGAGCGATCCTTCAATTTCTATTTCGTGCAGCCTGCCGTTAAAGGTTTTATATGAAGGCCGTTTTCTGTCGGGCGGCAATTCTGAAATATCCTGTTCTCCTCCGAGTTTTTCGATCCAATAGTTTTTATATTTTTCAGCTTTTGCGCTGTTCAGGAGTTGTTCGTGCCGGCGCACAAAGTCTTTATACTGAAATTTCAGCGCAGGCAACGGATTGGGTTGTCCTTTGCAAAAGGCGTTGTAAAGTCGGGTCAGTTCCGAAATCAGCACCCCGATCGACCATCCGTCGCTGATGATGTGGTGCATGTTGAACAGCAACAGGTACTTTTCTTCCTGTAACTTCAGAAGCCGGCTGGTTAAAAGGGGTGCAACGGAAAGGTCGAAACAACGATTGGTTTCTTCCTGCGTTAAGGTTGAAACTTTTTGTTGCTGTTCCGGATCATTGCTCAGGTTTGTTACCGGCAGACTGAAATCGATGCGGTCAAATATTTTCTGATATGGCGCCCCATCGGTTTCGACAAAGCTGGTCCGCAGTATTTCGTGGCGCCGGATAATTTCCCGGAAAGCTTTTTCCAGCGCCTCCACGTTTAGTTTTCCTTCAAAAACCAGGGAGGCCGGTAAATTGTAGGCCGGTGAGCGATCCATCTTGTCGATAAACCAAAGCCGCCGCTGTGCGTATGAAGCCGGCGCCACACTGTATTTCGATTTGTTGCCCGACAAAACGCCCGTCTGCCTCAATTCTTCGAGGGCAGACAGATCGCCGGCCAACGCTCTTTGTTTTAACTCCTTGATTTTATTCGTCTTCATCTTCAAACTGTAATTCAGAAAGTAATTTAAGTTCTTCATCGGAGGCGGGAGCAATGGCCTGTGTTTCTTCTGTTGTTTCTTCCGCATCCACAGTGTCCATGTTTTTTTTCACGGCTTCCGCCAAATCGGCCAGCACCGGGTGGTAAAAAATTTCCTTCAGCGGCAGATTCACATTTAGTTCTTTCTGAAGCCGCGAAATGAGCCGGACTGCGTTCAGGCTGTTGCCGCCGATCCCGAAGAAATTATCGTCCATGCTAATCTGCTCTTTTTGCAGGATTCCGTTGCAAATCCTTACGAGTATGGCTTCGATTTCATCACCGGGAGCGCGGAAAGTCTCCTTTTTTAGCAAAGTCGAGGGATCAGGCAAGGCTTTTTTATCGATCTTGCCGTTGGACGAAAGCGGTATTTTTTCAAGTTGAATAAAACAAGACGGCACCATGTAATCGGGCAAAAACCGCCCCAGATGGTTTTTTAGCGCCGAAGTATCCACAGGCTTTTCGGCTGTAAACCATGCTGCCAGTTCCGTAGCGCCGTTTTCGCCAAAAAGGGCAACCGCACATTCGCCAACGCCTTCCATCCCGCTAAGGTGTTTTTCGATTTCCGGCAATTCAACCCGGTAGCCGCGGATTTTGACCTGTTCATCCATTCTTCCCAAAAATTCGATGTTGCCGTCAGGCCGAATTCGCCCGGCATCGCCGGTTTTGTATATTCGTGTTCCCGTGAGCGGGAATTGGATAAATTTCTCTGCCGATTTTTCCGGATCGTTCAGGTAAGCCCGCGCGAGGCCATTCCCGCCGATACAAATTTCTCCCGGCACTCCCACCGGGCACACATTCAAATGCCGGTCGAGCACATAAATTTGCTGGTTCGGTGCCGGTTTGCCGATGGGCGCAATGTCCACGTTTTCATTCATATCATCCGGATTAAAACGGAAAAATGACGACTCTACACAACATTCCGTCGGCCCGTAGAAATTGGTAACCCGTACCCCCCTGTTTGCTGAATTTTGATAAAAGTTGCGCACCAGTTTGTACGGTAAAGCTTCGGAACCCAGGAACAATTCTTTCAACCAGGGTTTCGCGGTTTCGCCAAAACCTTCTTCCAGCATCACTGCAAAAACAGACGGGGTGATATCGGCGATGTTGATTTTTTCATTCAGGATATAGTTTGAAATTTCCCGTGGATCAAGCCTTTTTTCATTACTCAGGATATGCAGGATATTTCCGTTGCAGAGCGTAGCAAAAATTTGCTTCAGGGAGACATCGAATGCGAACGAACTGATCATTAATTCATTCAGAGGTTCCGGATACCGGGAATAAATATTGTAGTTCAGTGAGCCGATCAGGTTGCTCAATGCGCCATGTTCAACCATCACACCTTTAGGCGTTCCGGTAGATCCCGATGTGTAAATGACGTATGCAAGATTCCCGGCATTAATTTCCGGTTTTGTAAAAGATGAACTTTTTCCGGCAGTGCGGATGTCCAAAATGTTTGTTCCCGTCTCCGACAGATGGATTGTCCCGTCAGCCAGAACGGCTTTGGCGCGGCTGTCCCGGACAATAAATGCAGCCCTTTCCGGTGGCGTGTCTGTTGCCAGCGGCAGACAGGCGGCGCCTGATTTCATTATTCCAACAACCGCAGCAACCGACTGCACCGGATCATCCGTCATCACAACAATGATGTCTTCCCGTCCTGCATTCACTTCTTCAATCAAAAGACCGGCAATGTTATCCGCCTGCAGGTTCAAATTACCATAACTCACTTTCCGGTCTTCATAAATCAATGCCGTTGCATCGGGATGAACAGCGGCCTGTTCCTCAAATAATCCGGTGACATTTTTTCCCCGGGGCAGTTTTAACGCTGTTTTATTAAACTGAACCAGCAGTTGTTCTTTTTCTTTCTCCGGGAGAATGGAAAGAGCGCTAATCTTTTCCTCCGGCCCCGACAAGATACTTTCAATCAGTTGCCGGAAATGCTGCGCCATTCGTTCGATACGATTCTGCCTGAACAGGGATGTGTTGTATTCGATACTGAAAATGATTTCGCCTTTGCTTTCTTCGAACAGGAAAGTCAGGTCGAACATGCTCCGTGTGATGGGAAATTCGATTCCTTTGGCGCTGACGCCACTGAATTCAAAATCCATTTCCATCCCGTTTTTGACCATCCAGGCCACCATCACGTCGAAAAGCGGGTTGCGGTTTTGCAGCCGCTCCACGTCCAGTTCGTCCACCAGCCGGTCAAACGGATACAATTGGTTGTCCAGTGCTTCATTCATGGTCTCGCTCACCTGCTGCAAAAATTCCGGAAATGAATTTTCAGGCTGAACCTGGTTGCGAAGAACCAGCGTGTTGATGAAAAATCCGATTTGATTTTCCAGGTCATCATGCTGACGGCCGGCCACCGGCGATCCGATAAGTATGTCTTCTTCTCCGGTATATTTGTAGAACAAAACATAAACGGCAGACAGCAAAGTCACAAACAGGCTGGCGTCCCGGCTGCGGCCCAGTTCGGCCAGCGCCCTTGTTTTTTCCAATCCCAACCGGAAATGAAGCAGGTTACCATCCAGTGGCAAATTTTCCGGACGTTTGTAATCGGTCGGCAGGTTGAGCAGCGGACGGGGTTTCTGCAGTTTGTTCAACCAGTAATCTTTAACGGATACAAGTGAACTTTCTTCCAGCATTTTATTTTGCCAGATCGCATAATCTTTGTAGTGAATCCGCAACGGTCCAAGTGCAACTTCGGAATGGTTAAGATAAGCGTCGTATAAAATTTTCAGTTCTTTCAACATGTTGTCCAGCGACCAGCCATCGCCGATAATATGGTGCATGTTGAACAGGAAAAGGTGTCGATCGGCTGAAAGACGGACGAGCCTGATCGCCATCAGCGGGAGTTTCGACAGGTCGAATTCTTTGTCAAACCAGGCAACGGCCAGTTCATTCAGGGTTTCCTTATTCCAATCACCACCGGCGTATTCCGCCGTTTCAATTTTAAAATCGAAACGGGTTACTATTTTTTGAAAAGGCTCTCCGTCAATTTCGATAAAACAGGTTCTCAGCGATTCATGGCGCCGGACGATAGCGTTCCAGGCCTTTTCAAACACAGCGACATCCAGATTCCCTTTCAAAAGCAAGGCGCCGGGCAGGTTGTACATGGCGCTTTGCCCCTCCAGTTTCGACAACATCCACATCCTGCGCTGGGCATGGGAAAGCGGATAATAATCATTTTCTTCCGCCTTTTCAATCGGGTTGAAAAGAGAAGGATTTTTGGTTTTCAACAGTTTAGCGAGTGAAGCAACGGTTGCATGCCTGAACACTTCCCAAATAGTGACTTCGATATTAAACTCACGGTGAATCCTGGAAACCAGCCGAATGGCAATGAGGCTGTGCCCACCCAGTTTGAAAAAATTGTCGTTGGTATCAAGCTGTTCAACAGCCAGTAATTCTTTCCATATTTCACACAACTTTATTTCGAGTGCGTCGTCAATCCTGGAAATACCGCCGGCTTCCGGTGTTTTTTTCTGAGGAACCGGCAATGCTTTTTTATCTACTTTCCCATTGGCCGAAAGGGGAAGTTTTTCGAGTTCGGTGAACCAGGCCGGGATCATATAATCAGGCAGATGCAGCGACAAAAATTGTCTCAGTTCGTCCGGATCGGTTTTAGACGAAACGGTGTAACAGGCCGCAAGTTCCTGATGGCTTCCTTCGCCGGTCAGGATAGCTGCAGCAGAATTTATCGTCGGATAATTCCGTATGCAGCTTTCAATTTCATTCAATTCGATCCTGAACCCGCGCAGTTTAACCTGGTCGTCAGCCCTTCCGGTGAGCAGGATGGCGCCGTCGTCCAGATAGCGGCCGATGTCGCCGGTGCGGTAAATCCGTTTTCCGGGAAGAAAATCCGTTTCGACGAATTTTTCGCGGGTCATTTCCGGCTGGTTCAGATAGCCTCTTGCCAGTCCTTCGCCGGCAATGCACAATTCGCCGTTCACTCCGGCAGGCGCCATTTTCAAATTTTTATCCAGAATGAAAACCTGCACGTTGCCCAGCGGTTTTCCGACGGGAACGGCTTCAAAGCCGGATTGGTTTTGCAACGCAAATTCAGAAGTGATATTCAGAGAAGCGGATACGTCGCAGCATTCGGTGGGACCATATACGTTGCTGATCACGGGCGGCTGCTTGCCGGCCTGTTCAAACAATTTTTGTACCGGACGCCACATGAGTTGCTGCCCGCCGATGACAAACCGCTGCGGCAAATAGTTCGGAACACCGGTCTGCAGTTCATCGAGCAGGATTTCCAAATGAATTGGCGTGCCGTCGGAAACATCAATCCGGTGTGTTTTATAATATTCCAGCAGTTTTTTTCCGTTCAACCGGATATCATCGGGAACAATATCGAGGCAGTGGCCGGTTAACAGCGCATAAAAAATCTGTTTAACCGAGGCATCGAAAACAAACGGCGAAACCAAAGCTATATTTAAAGGCGCCGGAGGATTCCGATAAATTGCTGCATCGAGTCCGGCTACCAGGTTGCAGAGGCTGTGGTGCTCAACCATGACGCCTTTGGGCATTCCGGTTGACCCGGAAGTATATAAAACATAAGCCAGAGAAGACGCAGAAATGCTGACTGCGGGTAATCGACCCTCACTTTCATTTAATTTACCGGTATCGAGAACAGTAATACTTTCGCCGGCAATTTGCCGTGCCAACTTCATCAGGCTGTGGTCGGTCAGCAGCATTTTGCACCGGCTGTCTTTCAGCATAAAACGGAGGCGTTCCACAGGCAATTCGGGGCTGAGTGGCAAATAAGCCCCGCCGGCTTTCAGGATACCGAAAATACCGATCACCATTTGTTCCGAACGCGGCAAAAGTAGAGCGACAATATCATCCGGTTCAATTCGATGCTTCAGGATCTCATGGGCAACAGCATTTGTTTTCCGGTCAAACTGGCTGTAAGTGAGCCTGGTGTTATTGAAAACCAGTGCAGTTTGTGATGGTGTTTTTCTGACCTGTTTTTCAAACACTTCAGTTACAATCCTGTTGTCGATGCTGAGTTCGGGGCCGCACGCCATATGCCTCAGTGCCAGCTCTTCCGTGTGCTCCAGGATGTTGATGTCCCGGATCGGAAGCCGGGGATTTTTTAGAACGGTATTCAGCAAGATATTCATGTGCCCGGTGAGCTTTTCGATCCGTTGCTGGTTAAATAAGTTGGTGTTGAAGCCAATGCAAAAATTTATTTTTTCGTCGTTTTCCGTGAATGTGAAAGTCAGGTCAAATTTGCTGATCGTAAAATCCACCGGATAAAATGAAGCTTTGATTTCGTTCAGTCCCAAAGCAGTAACATCTTTGGTTTGATATTGCAGAAGTACATCGAAAAGGGGGGCGCGCGATGTATCACGTTCCAGGTCCAAATCCTGAACCAGTCGGTCGAACGGATAATTGCTGTTGGAGAAAGCCCCGGACGCGTTTACCTTCACTTCCTGCAAAAATTGCAGGAAAGTCTGTTCTGTTTTTATTTGATTTCGCAAAGCGACGGTGTTGAGGTACAAACCCACCTGGTTTTCCAGTTCGCGGCGGTTTCTTCCGGCCACGGGGGAGCCGATGAAAATGTCTTCATCGGAAGTGTATTTATGAAGCAATACATTCACCGCCGCCAGCAGAATCATAAACGGGCTGACTTGTTGCTCTTTGCCGAAATTTTTCAGCCGGTGCCCGAGGGATTGATCCAGTTCGCTAAAAAGATATTTGCCCTCGTAAGTTTTTACAGCCGGGCGCATCCGGTCGGTTGGCAATTGCAGCGCGGGCAGGGGAGTTTTCAGGGTTTTCAGCCAAAATTCTTTTTCTTTCCTGAGCTTGCCGCTATCGAGTAGTTTTTTTTCATAATGGCAATAATCCTTGTACTGAAAATGAAGAGGTTTCAGAATATCTTTTTGGATTTCAACAGAAAAAGAGTTATAAACCTTTGACAGTTCCTCCATGAGAATTCCGATGGAAAGCCCGTCGCCGACAATGTGGTGGATGACAAGCAAAAAAAGATGTTTTTGAGGATTGATCCTTGCCAGATGCGCACGAAATGGGGTTTCATGACGGAGATCAAAAGGAGTCATCACGGCTTTGTCGAATACTTTTTTAGCTTTAAATTCCCCATCGGTTCCTTTACTGAAATCGTAAAAATTGAATGGTACCGAAGGGTTGTTCAGCACCTTTTGAAACGGTTCGCCTTCCCGTTCGATAAAAATGGTGCGCAAAATTTCGTGCCGTTTTACAACGGCATAAATTGCATTTTCAAGTTTTATACGATCCAAATTGCCCTCCAGCAAAAACGAAACCGGCATGTTGTAAACCGCCGCGTTTTTTTTGTCCTGTGATAAAACCCACAGGCGTTTCTGGGCATGTGACAACTGGTAAAATTCCTGCTCCGGCGCTTTTTGAATATCGTCTTCATCGTTGTTTTTGCCGGCCGCCAGTGCCGTTGCCACTCCCCGTACCGTCGGGTGATCAAAAACAGATTTGAAGTTAATTTCCAGTCCAAGTTCCCTTTTTATCCGTGTGATCAGACGGGCCGTTTTGAGGCTTTCGCCGCCCAGTTCAAAAAAGTTATCGTTTACCTTCACCGGCGAATGGTTCAGCACATCTTCAAAAAGCGGGATTAATTTCAATTCCAGTGCAGTTGGTTCCGCTGCATCATCGACAACAGTCGCCCTTTTAAATGAAACCTGTTTCCGAAGTTCATTTTTATTGACTTTTCCATTTGGAGTGAGCGGAACTTTTTCAATAAAAACAAAATACTGCGGTACCATGTACTCTGGCAAAAATTCCAGCAAAAACTCTCTAAGCGCTGTTGTCGCCACTTCGCCGGAAGGAACGACAAATGCTGCAAGTTCTTTGCTGCCGCTCGTGTCTACATCGAGAACCACAGTTTCTTTCACCAACTTGTGTTTGTGCAGGCGGTTTTCAATCTCTCCCAACTCGATGCGGTTTCCTTTGATTTTTACCTGGTCGTCGAGCCTGCCCAGAAATTCGATGTGGCCGTCGGGCAAAAAACGCGCTTTGTCGCCTGTCCGGTACATGTGCCGGTTTTTTTCAAAAGGGTCGGGGATAAATTTTTGAGCGGTCAGCGTTTCGTTGTTTAAATAGCCGCGGGCGAGACCGGGGCCGGAAATGAACAGTTCGCCTGCAAAACCGGCAGGCAACGGTTCGAGCTGTTCATTCAAAATATAAATGGAAGAACCCGGAACAGCTTTGCCGATGGGCAAAGTACCGGCATTTTCTGATTCCCTGCCAGCCTGAAACCATGAAGCACAAACCGATGCTTCCGTAGGGCCGTAACCGTTGATATAGTTTTTTCTTTTTTTATAGAAGTCCACATCCGATGGAATGGCCGCTTCTCCGGCGGTAATCAATGTGTGCAGGTGCGGCAGTTCCGGTTTGTCGAGTGCATTCAGATAGGCCGGCGGCAGTGTGGCTACGCTGACCTTTTTATCATTCATATATTGAATGAATGTAGGTGGGTCCTGGATGGTTTCCCGGTCGGCGATAACCAGTGTTGCGCCTGTCAGCAGCGCCTGAAATATTTCGAAAACCGAAGCGTCAAAACCGGGAGAGGCAAACTGGAGCACGCGGTCGTCTTCGGTCACATGGTAGTTTTCGATCATATTTACAAACATGTGCATAAAACTACCATGTTCAATCATGACGCCTTTGGGCGCGCCCGTTGAGCCCGAAGTGTAAATGATATACGCCAGGTCGTTTTGTTTTATTTCTGCAGGAATATCGATATCACCCGAATCTTCCGTTTCATCCAGCGTGAATATATTTACCGGGAGCCCGGTATGTGCCGGATTGTCTGTTGCCAGCAATTTAGCGCGGCTGTTTTCGAGGATGAAGCTGAGCCTTTCGCGCGGCAACCGGCCGTCAACCGGGAGATAAACAGCACCGGTTTTCATGATGCCGAGCATGGCGGCAATGGCGCGAGGCGTACGCTCGGCCGCCAGGCAAACGATATCCCCTTTTTTTACCTGATGCCGTTTGGCCAGATTGCCGGCAATCCGGTCCGATTCCCTGTTAAGAGCGGAATAGTTGATTGACTTTTCATGGTAAACGACGGCAGCTTTCTCCGGGAATAATTTCGCGCATGATTCGAACCGGGAAACAATGGTATCCTTTGTTTTTTTTACTTCGCCGGTTTGATTGAATACCTTCACTATTTTGTGTTCTTCAAAAGGCGTCAGAAATTTTACTTCTGAAATTTTCTTTTCCGGGAAGTATATCAACTCAAAAAGAACCGTTTCAAAGCATCTGGCGAATTGCATCATTTCCTGTTCAGAAAAAACAAGCGGGTTGTAATTGAAAAACAGGTTGACATTTTCCTCCTCGTCGTATTCATCGATTTCCAGGCTGATGCTTTCGGTACGGATTTGAGTATCCAGAGTCACAGATTGGAGTTTGGCTTCACCGAAGCGTTGTGAAAAATCCACTTTCCGGTAAATGACAGTTACATCGAAAAGCTCGTTCCGGAATCCGGGGTTGCCACGGAAATGTTTAAACGTTTCACTCAGCGGGAGTCGTTGATGTCGGTAACTTTCTTTTACCTCCAGTTTAATGGCATTCAGGATATTGGCGAACGTCCAGTCTTGTTGCAGGCGAAGGCGGACCGGAATCATGTTCATAAACAGGCCGGGGGTATTGCGAAATTTATGATTGCTCCGGTTCAGCACCGGCATGCCGATGATGATGTCGCTTTTGCCGTAAATTTTATAGAACGTGGTGAATAAAATGCCCAAAAGCGTTTGAAAGGAAGAGACCCCTATTTCACCGGCAATCTTCAAAATGGATGCGTAACACATCCGGTGCAGGTTCAGGGTGATGCGTTCGGTGTGGAGCGATGCAGTTTTTAAACTGTATTTTTTTGAAGTAAAATCCATGGGTTCGGGCAGCGGGCTGAGTTTTTTCTGCCAAAACAAAGTGGAATCTTTGTAATACTCAGACTCCCGGTATTTCAGGTCGTCTTCCAGAAAATCCAGGTACGAACAGCCTTTGATTTCCGGGTAACCGCCTGTGGCCAATAAACTGTTGTAAGTATCTGAAAGGGCCTGATTGACAATGGAACGGCCGTAAGCATCGTTTGAAAAATGATGAAATCTCGGAAACAGGATAAATTGTTTTTCAGCCGTTTGAAAGACCATTTCACGATACAACCGTACTTTTTCGAAAGGAAATGGTTTGGAATTTTCCTGAAGTAAAAATTGCATGGCGCTTTCGAAAGGATTCTTCTCCTGTCTGAGGTCAACGTATTCAATAATATCGGTTTCTGTTTCTGAATCAAAAGTCTGGAAAAGTTCGCCGTCTTTCGAAACAAATCTTTGCCGGAACACATCAAATTTACCTGTAATAAATTGGTAGGCTCGTCCGAGCAGTTCTACGTCCAGCGCCCCGTTCAGGATCAGGACGCCTCCCATGTTGTATTTGCTGTCGTTTCGATGAAGAAGATAGTCGTAGTAGAAAGTCCGCTGAGGCAAAGTCAGCGGGTATAAATGGTCGTCGTTACTATTTTGCATTGACTTAATGTTAAAAGCTTTTTGGATTTTACAGACTTATTTCAATCCCAATATTTTGCGTGCTGTTATCGGGGATCAATCCAAGCAGTTTCAATTCCTTATCGTATCTATAATTGTATCCGGCAACCAAATTCACATGTTTCCAGAGGGCTACGGATAAATTCAGAAGATAGCCGTACCGGTACCTGTCCAGGTCGTTGATGTCCGTAAAATAATACACTTTGCCGGAGATGGATGCTTCGGGTGTAATGGCGTACACAAAATCATGCACACTATAAAAAGCAGCATAAGGCTCTTTTATAACGTTCAGATTATCAACAGGGATAGTGTATTCCTGATTGATCCGGCCGGAAGCAACCAGCGATTTTAGCTTAAGTCTTTTTAACAGTGAGGTATTTAGTCCAATTCCCCCGTAAAAAGTATAGCGGTTTTGAAGCAACAGAGCATCGTCCCTTTCCCAGATAAGACCCCCTTCAACAAAAACGAATTTTGAGACATCGACATTGACATAATCTGTAAAGAACTGTGATTTTGTTGCATAGCTCAAATCGACGTAACTTTTCAGGTTCATGTTAAAATTATCGATGCCGTACCTGGAAAAATTGGTGCATACGCCTTTCCGAAGTACCAGTTCCAGGTTTCCGATACTCGTGTTGCCGCTAATGACGCCTTTCATCCGACTATAGCTGTACCTCGCACCGGCATGAACCTGCGGTTTGGTTACAGAATCAGCCAGGGAACTTTGTAACCACCATTTTTCGGATGGCTGCGCGACTAAAAATAAAGAGTTTATGCCGATAAAAAAAAGCATAAAAAGAACCATCCGATAAAAATATTTTATCATGACGCGACGGTGATTTTAGTTGATTTTTGACTCTTTCACAACAATAAAATGCTGTGAATTTCGCTCAAGCAATGCTGTCAATAAAACCAGAATAGTGCAGGCAGACCTAATTAAATAAATCCACCTGCACTAACTTGCACCTGATTTGAAAGCCCTTTATCAGACAGTTTTCTTTGCTTTGTTATTTTCCATTTCTTTGGCGACAGCTTTACCTTCTTCGAACAGATCCTTGAAGTATTCTTTGACTTTTACCGGATCGAAATCAAGGAAAGTTCCGCCAGATTCAAAATGCTGGATGAAAGATTTTCCGATTGCGTAAGTTGCCGCGCCGGAAAATAAAGACATCGACACGCCGCCTAAAATTGTTCCTACAAGGGGGATCATTTTCAGTACGCTGCCCACACCACCGCCAGCCAGTGAGTTGGGCACGATCGATCCCAAAAGGGCGCTGATAATGGCTTTTCCCCTGTTTTCACTAAACTTAACTTCGTAAAGTTTTGAAAGATCGCTCAACATTTTGAGCTGAACGCCGGTCACCGCGGCCAAATC
The DNA here is from genome assembly GCA_034003625.1 of Prolixibacteraceae bacterium. Classification (GTDB taxonomy): domain Bacteria; phylum Bacteroidota; class Bacteroidia; order Bacteroidales; family Prolixibacteraceae; genus GWE2-42-39. Next base: position 73,069 of record JAVEYG010000015.1, read on the forward strand.
GACAAATGGAACAGGAATTAAGCCTGCGCCCATGGTCCACCACATCCATTTTTTTACTAAGTCATTTGCTGAATCGAGTTTTGGCTGAGCGACTTCTTCTGTAACTTCTTTTTTTTCCATAAAATAAAAATTAGTTGATAATATTGGTTGATTTTTTTTTAAACTTAATTATAGCTTTTACAGAAGCTATACAAATATAAGAAACCAATTTGGGAGATGGCCGATTTATTAAATAATAACACTATTGAACGAGTAAAAAAATAGAAGTTGGGGTTACTTCCCTCAGGTTTGGCCCCATATTGTAAGTTTGTTTTGTTAAGAAACTACAACATGGGTAAAAATACAGAAATAAAATTTGTCGGACAGCCGATTTAAACAGGTAATAGACCGGTTGAAGGCGTTAATATTGAAAATGGAAACCGTTGGCAGTATTTTTGACCTTCCTGCAATAAAACCAATGAAAGCCACGCTGGTTTTTACAGGATCAGGCTGGGTGATTACCGGTTGGGGGGTTGAACAAATTTCACAATCAGAAATATTGCTTATTCTGATTGCTCACCGAAAAGATATTTATAAACGATTTCCGTAGTACAACCATACTTTTTAGTGCGCTCATGATCCCTGGTATTTTAGCGGTTTACAAACATGCCGCACTAAAACACCGGGGATTGGTGTTTTCTGACGGGAGGGTTATTCCAAAACTTAACTGTTTTGGAATCGACATGTGCAATCAGGTAAATATTGGCTTCGCCCGACTTGCTTAATGTCCCTTTGTCGATGAATACTTTCGGTATTAGCATTTCATTGAATGAATTAAGAATGAAAAAATCAATCTGAACGTTTTTAGAATGAATTTTTCCCCATTGAAATGCCCTTTTTGAAAAATCAAAGTGCTGATAATTTGCAGCTTACAGGCTTTTATTTTTCAGCACTTTGAACCTTTGTGATCCCACCGGGAATCGAACCAACGTCCGTATCTGGCTGAACATCAATGTTTTACGAAGCACTTAGATTCAGGGGTCTCGATTTTGCCCCACAATGACTGTATATCAATACATTATACAACAAATATACATAAATTTTATTGAGAATTCTCATACAAAAACCGAAAATTTATTACTTGAAAATAAAGAATATTTTACACTACCGTTTTAAAGAATCAATCAAGCCTCAACTCTTGCAGAATTAATTATTGTAATCTGGATTACAGTAATATTTATTGCAGTAAAAGACCTGAAAATAGATCTTTTAGCTCTTTAATATATTTTAATCATACTTATAATATGGCGAAACGAATAACTTTATTTGATTTGTGTTTTAAATCAAAGTTGATTGAACTTACTCATTGCATTGTCTTTTATTTCATCATACTGATTCTTTTATCCATCCAAAATTCTAAAGAATTCATTTTTGATTTACTAATCAGATAACTGACAGTTGTATTTCATGAGCCGATTATTTTCTGTATTCGGCTCAGATATAATAAAAATTTGAGCCGAATAATATCGGTATTTGGCTCATCCGAATTAAAATGAATAGCACTGGATTGGTGAACATCTACCCGGAAAAACAAGCCTGATCCGAAAAATCGGAAATCCTGTCTTTTTCTGTTTACCTGTAGTGTAAAGTGGGTAACTTAGCGGAAAATTTCTTACGATGGATACAACTGAACTTTTTGTACCTGAAATAAATACGATTATCGAATTCGCTCAATCAAAAGGAAGCTTCATTTCAAATGATTCATATCTGAGATTGAAAGAAGTATATGAAATTTTCAGTTGTATAAAGCCAGCCGAAGATGATAAAAAAAGACATATCTGGATTGAAGTTTTAAGAGGGCCAATCTCTGTTTTTGGCGACTATGAAGAATACAGGGAAAGCGGAGAGGTTGAGACTTTCGAAGAGTTTGAACAGCTTTGGAAAGATTACTACCCGGAAGAAAGCAACTGGTATCGGCTTGATACTGCAGAATATCAGAACGAATTATTTTTCTATTTAGACGGGAAGCTCATTTGTTCGATTAGGCGAGATGACCCACCAGCAAAAGTTCCCGTTTTTGATTCCGATTATTTTGACCGGTTCACTGACTGGTTGCTCAGAAAAGTGGTAAGCGAAACAGGTGAACTAAAAAAAGATGAAGCTGCCTATAATCAATTTATTGAGCAGAGTCTTCCCTGGTCGAAGCGATTCGGCAAAATAAAAAGGAGAGATTATTGGGATATCCAGGGTGATGAAGTTGTTCGCCTCGATAAGAATTTAGGTGATGAAAGCATTGAAAAGCTAAAAATAGTTGTTGAGAAAATTAAAAGTCAGGATATTCCTCTGTTAGAAAAGATGACCGCCGGTAAGTTTTTCAGGATTTGCGAAATTTGTTATGATGCCAACAGCTATTTCCGAAATTCACAGCTCCAATTGGTCCCAAAGGAAAAGTACCTGAAAATGGCTGACGGCAGGGATGGCGGTTTACGCAAGCTTGAAGAAGATTCACCGTCGGCTTTTCAGGCATGGTACCATAGTTCGGTATGGATGGGCGGTCATCCCTGGGAAATATGCAGGGGCGGAAATTCAACTCATATTTCTCTTTATATTTCCGATATTCAGGGCAAATGGAAAGTTCGTCTGGCGGGGTCGAGTATTGTCAGGGTGGCGGAAACGGTAAAGATGGCTGTTGCACTTTACGACAATGAAATCCCTTTTGAACTGTCAGATGCAGAAAATATCCTACGCATGGTTACCGGGAATGATTATATCGGGATAGTTCCGGAGTATATTTTCCCCCGTTATTGCCATGGCCTATTCCCGAAAGAAGATCAGATCATTGATTTTATGAATCTGGAATATGACAAGGATAAAACCATTAAAATAGTGGGAAAGACGCATTGGTACCCATTGGAATGGATTGCTCCAGCCTGACTCTTACGGTTTCGCGTTGGGCTAAAATCTAGCTATTCAGGAAATTAAATAATTGATTTACAATGGGCTTAAGTTTTCATTACAGTGGCAGTATTGCCAAGCCGGAACTTTTACCGAAATTAATTGAAGAAGTTTTGGACATCGCCAAAATTTATGGCTGGAAAAATTCCATCTACGAAACTTCGTTCCCCAATAATTGCCTGTCGGGAATAACCGAATACAACGACACGATATTCGGCGTCAGCATTACCCCTCCCGCATGTGAAACAATCTTCTTTTGCTTTTTATCAAACGGAAGAATGAGCAGTCCGGCCCATTTGAAATTCTTTGGAAAATCTAAAGATCAGGATGAAAGTCCCTTTCTATATTTGATTTCAGTAAAAACGCAGTTCAGCAATCCGTTGATTCATGCAACAATCATCCAAATCTTCAGGTATTTGAATCAACGCTATTTTTCAGATTTTCAGCTTTCGGACGAAGGGCAATACTGGGAAACCAATAATGAAGAAATCCTGAAGGCCAATTTTGCTAAATACGAGGCCTTGCTCGACAGCTTTTATCTTGGACTGGAAACTATACCAATGGAAGCGAACGAAAGTTTTGAAGACTATTTCAGGAGAATGTTTGAACTGATAGAAAAACGGGACAGAAATAACCAATAGCGAATTGAAACATGTTCGACGACGAAAAAGATATTGATCCATGCGACTTACCCATCTATAAAAAGGGTGAAGAAATATTCCAGGTAGTTAACCAGATATGTCAGCTTATTGACGATGAAGACCAGTACCTGGGGCATGTTAAAAGCATTATGCTCGAAGACGCCATGTTGCTAACGGTAAAAGTGGCCGGAGCTACCGGTGGTCAGTTATACGACATCAAAATGGAATGTGCAGCCATCATTCGCAAAGCTGCCAGAGAACTGATGATTCAGAACCATTCTCTGGAAATGTTTGGGTTCGAGCATGTGGAATATTACCAGATTGTGCAGAATTTAATTGAAGAATACCGCTTGCTGTTTATTGATTGGGTAGCCGGTTTTGACAAGTGGGATTATATCATTGACCGGTGGGGACTTTTTAATCCACCGGGAGTTTCGCCCTTTGACAAGGATCCTGATGACGACATTCCTTATAATCCTGACGAGGAATTTTGATTTGAAGTTGAATTTTGTATTGTTGCGCGAAGACTAGAATGATTGATTTCAAGATTTTATTTCCATAATGCACTATTTTTGCTGCAAAACAGAAATAGAATAAGTGAATTTCTGAAGTCTTAACAAAAAGAGAGATCAAAGCGATATAGCCTATCTTATAACTTCATTGTCAAACCCCTTTTACTTTAACTCTCATTTAAACAGTGATTAATCGGAACCAGTCACGATAGTCCTATTCTTAAAAAGAATAATAAAAGTATTTATAGATAAAATATTAGCTATAAATAGTGTTTTTGATTATATTTGGATAATATTTTAACCAAATATGATGTATTCATTAGAACCAACTCCTCTGGAGGTAAGTAAAGCATTGGCTGAACGGCACCGTACATTGCGAAAGCAGTTAAAAATGTCACAGGAAGAAATGGCCGAACGTTCAGGTGTATCCCTGGGCACTTTAAAGCGTTTTGAGAATACCGGGAAAATATCGCTGGATTCATTACTGAAACTGATGCATCTTTTGGGACGTTTGGATGAATTTGACAAACTCCTGCTTCCAAAGGAAAATCTTGAGGATGTTAAGAAACTATTTACAGAATAGACAATGGCTGGTATCAATAAATTATTTGTATCGCTGCTTCTCGAAGGAAACAGCTTTGAAGTTGGAGAACTGGTGCTTTCCTATCCAAAGATATATTTCAGGTACAATACTGATTTCCTCAAAACAGGACTTAATCTTTCGCCGATAAAGCTTCCATTTACTGATGATATAGTGAGCACCGACAAACAACCATTTGACGGGTTGTTTGGGGTATTCAATGACTCATTACCTGACGGCTGGGGCAGGCTGTTGCTGGATCGCTCCTTATCTGCCAAAGGAATTGATATTGCAAGGATAACACCGTTGGACCGGTTGGCATATGTCGGATCGCAAGGAATGGGGGCTCTTAGTTACAGACCTGAGATCAAGCCAGAAAAGACAACGGAATTTGTTCCTGAACTGGACATCCTTGCTGCTGAAATGAACCACATACTACAAGGCACCAGCTCTGAGATTATCGAGGAATTGTTTATCCTGGGCGGTTCTTCCGGTGGCGCCAGACCCAAAATTTTTGCGGCTTACAATCCGGAGACCAACGATCTGTTACACGGTGTGGACAACATCCCTGAAGGTTATGAAGAATGGATCATCAAATTTCCCTCATCTTCAGATAACAGGGAAATCGCCAATATCGAATTTGCTTACCACAAAATGGCACTTCTGGCTGGCATAGAAATGAGTGCATGTCGCCTTTTCAGGGGAAAATCAGGACAGGTATATTTTGGGACAAAGCGGTTTGACCGGGTCGCTGGTAAACGACTGCACACACATACCGCGTCAGGCCTTATGCACGACAATTTCAGGATGAGTACAATGGATTACGGGCATCTGATGGATTGTGCTTTCCGCCTGGAAAAACACGTGAAAGCATACGAAAAAGTATTCAAGCTGGCAGCATTCAACGTGTATTCGCATAACCGGGACGACCATAGCAAGAACTTCTCATTCCTGATGGACGCCAAAGGCGAATGGCAGTTTGCCCCGGCATACGACCTGACCTTTTCCTATTCCGGCTATGGGTTTCACAGTACCATGATTGCCGGGGAAAGTAAAAATCCGGGACGAAAGGAACTCATGAAACTAGCCACACATTTCGGATTGAAAAATGCAAGCCTTATTATCGAAGAGGTTCAGGAGGCTATAAGCCAATGGGGAGCAATCGCTGGGGAATATGAAATAACAGGGGAAACAAGAAACGCTGTTCAGACAGCAATGGATAAGATCAGGGATTAATGAATTTCGCTTGCGTCCTTTTGTCCAACAAAACAACTTATGACAGTTAGTACATTCTATAAATTGGCAGCAAACTGAAAATAGTGCCAAAAATTTGATCGTAATTATAAAAATTAGCGTTGCATTTTGTCCCGTTTTTTACGTAAAAAACGGGACAAACATACCTTCTCCTGATTGATCACGACAAGGATGATAAAGGCTATCTCAATGCAATAGATGTCTATTCAAGCAATTGATATTCAGCATTAATTGCAGAATAAAATAGTAACAGAACAACAGAATTTAAGAGTAATAGCACAGCCGAGGTATCACAAGTAATCGTGTTGGATCAAAAAGAGGTTTTCCCGCTCATCTTTTGATGTTCCTATTTCGAGACACAAGCATACTAACACATTTATTGCACAATATCATTGCAAATGTTATTGTGCATTTTCTATGATAACATATTGGAATATAATACTTATAGTCAATAAAATTGACTATCGCCTTCAATCCTCATATCTTAAAGGCAGCTGACATCAGTATCTGCTCGCTACGCGTTATGCCGATGTGATCGGCTAATCTTTGCCAGCCAGACACCACAGACTTTACCTCGTCCAGAATCACATCCGTTTCCTTTTCTCCCAGACGGAAATAAGGACCTACGCTTTTGGCAAGCTCAATATCAAGTATGTTGTTTTCCATATCGATATTCAATGCAAGTCCGTCTTTGTCAATTGACGGATTTATATCATAAGCCGGGGACAAACGCCAGCCTTCATTTGTCAGAATAAATCCGTGATTTCTTAAATGATCATCTGTGTTAGAGATGAGTATATTAAAAACAATCCTTCTCCAGAGTTGCCGCAGGTCTTCATCAACATGTGTTCCGGAGAATTGGATGAATTCTACAATGTCCAGATAGGAAGGAATATCGTCCCGGATAAGTTCTTCATTGTAGCCGGTCATTGTCATTGCCGAAGCAAAGTGAATACGCTGTTGTTTATCCCGGTCAAATCGTTTGGTGAAAAACGTATCGTATTTCCCGGCAACATGTTCCAATCTGGATTCAGCCATTTCGATGCCAGCATCAACAGCAAGCCGGTAAGCCAAGTATTCCCATGCTGCTTTGTTGATTGTGTCATTCTTCGAAGGAAATTTTGCAATCCACAGGTGACCATCCATATCCAAAATATTGGCTTTCGGCCTGGCACCTCCAAGTGAAGATCCGGGAGCCATCAGCATGGCCAGCCATTTTTTAATCTCTGATGTATTGATGTCGGATTCTATCAACTCTGCACTGTGCTGTAATTCCCTGATGCTCGTCCATGGTGGCGTTGGTGAAACCGGATCATTGTCAAGAAATTCCCCTTCGGGGTCTCTTTTAAACCGTAAAGCTCCCATCCTGCACAAATCATGTACTCCCAATAAATAATCGATATCATACAATGTAGGTGCAAGGCGACCTTCCTCTGTTGCATAGATTGCACTGCGCCTTTTCATTAGTGTTCGTCCCCATGTATCGGGCATGGAATCCAAGAATACGCCAAAATTATCCTTCCCATTTGGATATTGGCGCCCTTTATACCATGCAATGTCTGGATCGAGAAGTATTTGCTCCTGTGAGTTAATCCAGTCAGCATTGTACTCGAAACTATAGGCTTTTCGTCCTTTGGCCTGCTGTGCTGATAAAATTCCGACACATCTTGGGGAGGCTATACCTTTCCAATCAGCATATATCCAAATATCTGTTCTATCTGCCATAGCTTATTTCCCCATTAACTTCAAGTCCTGCAATTTTCTTCCAAACTCATCATCGGCTGCCAGTTTCAGAAAGTCGTCCTGCAAGCCCAATACCCGGATAACATTGAAGTATGCCCCCAATGCAACACTGGGGGTTCCCTTTTCAATGTGATAGAGTGTTGAGCGGTTTATACCAGCCCGTTCTGCAACCTGTATTGCTGTCAGATTCCGGCGCTTCCTCGCAAGTTTAATATTTTCACCCATCTGTTCCAGTATCTTCTGAAATTTCGGAAGTAAAATTTGTTTCTTTGTTTTCATTAAATGTTGCTTATTATCAACAAATATAAATGAAATGTATTAAATAAACAACACTAGACGAAACTTCCGATCATGAGTACCTTTTATTTTCTTTGCCAATTTCATTGAAACAGTTCTGGAATAGTAATTTTCACAAGTGGTAGTAAATTGCACTATTCTTAAAGTAAAAAGTATAATATTCGGTCAAAACTATTTCTACTTAATAATCAATCAAATAGTAACTACCAGAACCGAAAAATCATTTTCTCTTCCGGATTGCTTTATTCCTTCGAAACAGATTCAATTTCAATCTTCAGAAACCGGAATGCTTCTTTTTTTAATGATCCCGGGAAACGCCTGATGATGGTCGAATTGACTATGATTGCACCACCTGCATTCAGGGAACAGGTTACTGGGTTGCAATTCTCAACAATGGTTATTCGTTCATTTTCACTGTGCTGCTTTTTGTGCGATCCCGGAATAATCTGCATTGAAAGCTGCTTTATTTTTGGTTGAGAAAGAAGAACAATCAATTCGAGCTTAGAATTCCCATATTGGTTAAACTCGCAGAAATGCTCAGGTATTTTCTCGTAGTAATTCACTGCATTTATCGTAAATGAGCCAACCAATTGGTTGACAACTTTCTCTACAGAAGGAGTAAAAAGTATTGATCTTATGCTTTTATCAATACCAACATCAATCACCTTTGGCTCCACCGAAGCATTGACAGGAAAATCAGTTTTTGATAATGCCAGGGCCAGTTGGTTTATGCTTCTCCTGGAATAGAGTTGATTCACCGTGCAAAATCCGTTTTGAGCATATTTTCTGCCAAGCGACACAATTCCTTTCTCGGTAATCGATGTATTGTACAAATCGAGGGCATTGGTCAACCTTTCAGTGATATTCGCCCGCAGGCGGTCAGGTGAAAGAACAACAACTCCATCGCCCAACCCCAGAATTTCCTTTTCCAGTTCAAAATTGTGTTGAACTTCCAGCGAAACAGTGATTCCATATTCGTTGTCATCAATCAGCTTCTGCGAAGGATGCAACGGTTTGGTCAGCACATAGGGAGCATGTTTTCGGGTAACAAACAGCACGATATTTTCAGCTTTAGCACCATGATTCACCGTTACGCCAATTACATTTTTATAATACACTTCAGCATCAAAAACAATTTCATCAGTAAACACTTTCTCTGTATTTCGGACTTCAATAATCCGGTCGATGGCTAGGTTAAACAGGGGATGAGCATTGTTCTTTGAGCCAATCAGGAACCAACGGTTGCGGAACTCCTTTAAAAGATAAGGGTAAAACGCAAAAGTACCTGCCTGCCGGGCAGTAAATGACTGGTAGGTGATTTCGAGTATGTTCTTTCGGATAATAGCCTGGTAAAGCTTTTCAAGGAATTCAATTCCCTTTAAATCTTCGTTTTTTTCGAAGTCAATAACCGGCTTGCGGTTTACTTTCTGCGAGTAAATATGGTCTTCAAGCTTTTGTACCATCGATTCCAGTTCCCTGAAATGAGAGAATCCCTTGAACTGCTTCAGGAAATCAACTGTCTCTGTTAATTTATCCAGATCGCCTTCCGAAAGCGGGATATTCATAATACTATAGTTTGCGTCTTCGTAGGTATAGTATTTTTTCTCTGAAATCACTATCGGGGCATTGTAACCCAGCTTATCGCTCCGCATTAACTGAATATCCATCTGAACAGTTCGCCTGCTCACTCCTTTATCGATTCCTTCATATTCATACAAAGCGTCCGAACAGGCATCTATTAAATCGTCCAAGGTCCATCTCCGGTAACGGTTCTGAAGGCATAAATCAATGGTTTTGTATCGTATAAGCGCATTTCGATTGACTGGCATAATATTTTTGCATAAAAATATGCACTTTTTTTCTACTGCGCAAAAAGACTGCGCAGTAGAGTTCCACCTTTGTTCCATCAATTGATGACAACAAGTTCTTTGAACAATTAAGATACAGTGCTGCCGGCACTAAAAATCTTCCTGAAAAGGGAGCGCGGTGAAAAGCCAAAGGTAAAAGACCGGACGTGGGTTTCCATACAGCCCCGTAGTGCGGTATTCAATCGAATAACCGTATGCTGCTTTGCCCCAGGTTGTTTTACACCACTTGTCTGTTGGAGGTTCGAATCCTCCTCCCCTGTAACGGGATAACTCAACGGTAGAGTAACAAGCACCACCCAGGAACTGCGTCTGGTAAACGCAATGGAGTTAGATTCCAAAAAAGAAGAAGGTCGCTTCTGAAAAAGACTGCAGAGAGTTGTGCCGGGAAGCCCGCTGTTTAGCCCGTTCCAAATGGCTAAATGGCAATTTTGAAATGCCTGAAAACAGGACCCAACCTATAACATCATTTGCTTTTGGGTGAAGCATCTGCATCGGGGAGTTTTAACAGAAACGCCTGATGCTGCCCCTACACCCAAACTGATTGATTGTGAACGCGAATAGCCCTGTCTTTCCGCTATGGAGAAATGGTTTTCCCGGCAAGCTTTCTTTAAAAGAAATAAGATTTAATAATAATAAAAACCAAAACAATGAAAAGACAAAGAATCAACAGAGGAACAGTCGGATTGGTATTCCGAAAAGGCGACTACAAACGCATCATCACCGAAGGATTACATTGGTTAGGATTCAATGAAGAGGTGAAAGTCTATAACTTAGCCAAACCTTTTACTCCTGAAGTTGAATTAAACCTGTTACTGAAAGATGCTGAATTGGCTGAACGTTTAACTGTAGTTGAAGTAAAAGACCATGAAATAGCTCTTCAGTTTATCGAAGGAAACTTCAAAAATGTGCTTACCCCAGGTCGTTATGCCTTCTGGAAAGGAATAACCAATTACACATTTACAACGGTTGATTTAAGCAAAATTGAAATTTCGGAAAATATACCCATTCAACTGTTGCACAAAGCAGAAGTTTTGCAATATGTACGGGTTTATGTGGTTGAATCATACGAAAAAGGAGTTTTGATGATTAACGGGAAAGCTGAGAAGGTTTTGGAAAAAGGAGTTTACTACTTCTGGAAAAACCCAATCCCAATTTCAGTAATCAAAACCGATTTGCGACAATTGCAGTTGGAAATATCAGGACAGGAAATCCTGACCAAAGACAAGGCAGCATTACGGGTAAATTTCTTTGTCCGTTACAAAACGGTTGATATTGACAAAGCTTTGTTTGAAAACAAAGAATTCGATAAGCAACTTTACGTGATGGTTCAGTTGGCCATCCGTGAATTTATCGGGACGAACACATTGGACGAACTGCTTGAGCTAAAAATATCGGTTTCAGAATCTATCCTGATGGCGATCACTCCTAAAACAGCCGAAATTGGCGTGGAAATTTTGGACTGCGGTATTCGTGATATTATTTTGCCCGGCGAGGTGAAAGACATCATGAACCAGGTGCTTGTTGCCGAGAAGAAGGCACAGGCCAACATCATTACCAGAAGGGAGGAAACAGCCTCAACCCGGAGTTTGCTGAATACCGCCAAACTCATGGAAGAAAACGCCATGCTTTTTAAGCTCAAAGAAATGGAGTATCTGGAACGGATTACCGAAAAGGTTAACAATATTTCGCTTTCCGGCGGAGGGCTTGTGCTGGACCAGTTGAAAGGACTGTTCGTTTCTCAAAAGTAAACGTATTATTTTCTTAATTTGACGATTATGAAACAAGTTATATCAGAGGGATGCAAAGTCCCGATAAAAATGTGGTTAAGCGATGTTGAAGAGAATGCGTTGGCTCAGGCCCGAAACCTGGCCAACCTTCCTTTCGTTTTTAAACATGTAGCTTTAATGCCCGACTGCCACTCCGGGTACGGAATGCCTATTGGCGGGGTTATTGCTACGAGAGGAGTGATAATTCCCAATGCGGTTGGCGTTGATATTGGTTGCGGCATGTGTGCGGTGAAAACATCGCTCAACGAAATACAAACCGACGGGATCAAGAAAATCATGTCGGGTATCCGGGAGTTGATACCACTTGGATTTGACCATCACAAAGAAGCTCAGGATGAACATTTGATGCCTTTGCTGGATAAAGTCCCTGAAAATGGAATTGTTCGTCGCCAATATACCGCAGCTAAAAAGCAGATTGGCACGCTGGGCGGTGGTAATCATTTTATTGAAATACAGAAAGGGTCCGATAAGCATATCTGGATAATGATCCATTCAGGAAGCCGGAATATCGGGCTGAAAGTTGCCGAACACTATAACAAACAGGCGATTCTGCTTAATGAGCGCTGGCATTCGTCGGTTGATAAAAAACAGGATTTGGCATTCCTGCCTATCGAAACTCAGGAAGCGAAAGACTATTTTGCCGAAATGCAATATTGTGTCGATTTTGCTTTTGCCAACCGGTTACTGATGATGGAGCGAATTAAATCAGTGTTTTTCGAGGTAATCGGCGAAAACTTCTCTGCCGTTGAGTTTATCAATATTGCCCATAACTATGCCAGATGGGAATCACATTTCGGGACAAATGTCATTGTTCACCGGAAAGGGGCAACCAGCGCCCGCGAAGGTGAGATTGGCATTATTCCAGGCTCCCAGGGAACGAAAAGCTACATCGTTCGGGGAAAAGGAAATGTTGAAAGTTTTGAGAGCTGCTCACACGGTGCTGGCCGACTTTTGGGACGGAAACAGGCGCAACGAGAATTGGTACTGGAAGAAGAAATCAAAAAGCTCAACAATCAGGGCATTGTTCACTCCATCCGAAATACCAAAGACCTAGACGAGGCTCCCGGTGCATATAAAAACATTGATGTGGTTATGGAAAATCAATCTGATCTGGTTGACATTTTAGTTGAACTGGCCCCATTGGCTGTGATAAAAGGATAAGTTAACGACTAAAAAATAGGGAGGCAATGCCTCCCTATTTTCAGAATTTGATCTGATCTTCAACTTCTTTGATCTTTTCATCCAAAGTGGATTTGATCTCATCCATCACAGCTGATACAACAGGTGTATTGGAAGTTTTAAACTCCTTACCTGAAGCATCCCGAAGGAATACAGTAGCACCCATCCCGTCAGTACCCAACGAAAAGGTCTGAAGGTTTCTGCGGGTGTCGGTCAGCTTGCGCCACTTTTCAATGAGCATGCTCAAATCTTCAACCTTCTGGATGCGCTTTTCCAATGAAGGAATTTCAACAACTGCTTTTTCATCTTTCTTTACTACTTCCAAAGAAGCTTTCGGTTGTTCGGCACCTTCTGAATCAAGTTTTTTAGCTGCATTATTCATTGTTATTTACTGCTGCCTTGCAGATTTATTTTGGCATCAGGCTCGCCGGTTAAAATTTCGGCGTAACCGACATTGAGCTGTCCCGGATAAGGTCAACGGGGTGCATGTCAGTTTCATACCAAAGATGGGCAACCCATGAAACTGAACGCATCTGAAAGACGGTTGCTTTTCTGTTTTTAAAAGCAACCGCCCCTTTACCGTTCCGGGAAGCGATCAATAACTTTGCTGCAATTTTAAATGGAGTGGTTTTACCTTTCAAAATACTTGAAACGAACAAAAAGGGGCATTCCTGCCCCTAGAATTCAAACATCAACTGCTGAGTTACTTTTGGTGCCGGTGTTTGTTGGACAACGAGTTCCTGTTTCTTTTCCGGTAATCTTAAAACCATATAGCTTTCAGATTCTGATATTTCCCTGATGTACGGAACTCCATGTTCCGGATGAAGTTCAATTCTCCATCCGGCGTAAAAGCGGTTCATCAGCGTATCCATCCAGCACACTTCACCCAGAAGTCCATTCAGGCACAGGTTGATTACACACATCATGGTACAGGTTCGGTCGATGTCGGCTCCAAAAAACAAGCAGTTTCGACTTATTTTTGCTGCTGCCATTAGCATTCGTCCTGAACCGCAACAGCAATCTGCAACCCGTACTCCAAAACCTGCCGGGTTTAATATCCTGGCCATCATATCGCATATTGGTTCTGGAGTGAAAAACTGTCCGTTATGTCCGTGACTTAGGTATTCCATGTAAAAGTCACCGAAACCATCTTTCAAACCTTCTCCCTTGTTGTCCATCTCTATAACTAATGCCCCGAAAGCTTCAGCCATCAAATAGGCATCCGGCTTTTCGTAGTTGCGGACAATCTCATGGTAGCGGTCTTCTTTTCCTCCAAGGGATAAAGAACAGATGACCATTTCCAAGAAATCGTCAAACACCGAATGCAAACCGTACTTGTAACCTATTTGCATGATATACTGGGAAAAACTCTTTAACTGTTCCATTTTTTAAATTTTTAATCATGATTAACTATTGATATTTGAAATAATGAGAATGAGATAAAAAAGGCGGAGGCTAAACTGCCTCCGCCAATTGCTCGACCATTGCGACACTAGCTGCCGGGGTTGGATAGGATTGATGCTCCAGGATGTAATCCACTGCTTTTTGAGCCATAGAACAAGCCATTAAGAGTATCTTCTTATCTTCCTTGAACTTGCCAATCCAGCTTTTGATATAGGCTGCACTATTGTCGATGGTGGCATTTTGGATGCCGGTCTTGTAACACAGGTAAGCTGCTCCCATTTCAGCAACCAGTTCTTCCTGGCTGTAATCCTGTGAACCAAACTTGTGATTGGGAAGCTTTTCGTGCCTGCCGGTCCGGTTGATATGACCTGTTGAATGCACCAGCTCGTGGAAAATCGTGGAATAATACTGTTCATCCTGGAAGAAAGAGCGTGGATTGGGCATTCCGACGTAATCACCGGACGGCGAATAAAAGGCATGAGATTGATTCAACCTGATTTCAGGACTATCTGACCAGAACTCGATCAACTGTTCTGCCTCACAAATCGGGTCAAACTCATGGTCATGAGCTTCTGTTGGCGGGATTTTACTTTCTTCAATTCCCTCAGTTTGCTTTAGGTTGAAAACGGTGTAATACCGAAGAAACGGGAAATGGTCGATACTTCCATCCTTTTCTTTGTCGAGTATCTTCCAAAATACAACCGGGAAACCTTTTTCTCCTTTCAGAATATGGCCACCCAATTCTTTAACCTGGTTAAAGGTGAGAAAGAATGGGGACCCAAACTTATCGGCCACAGTGAGCAGCAGCCAGAAGTTAAATCCTTTGTACACCTTTTTGTGAACCATGTTCTGAGGTAAACCTGTTTCAGCTTTCCAGGGCATTTGCCAAGGAATAACACCTTTTTCAAGGCGTTCGATTATCAGGTTAGTAACCATTTCATAAATGTCGAATGAAGTATTCATGGGAAAGCGCCGATGCCTTTCGGACTTATTTTGGCATCCTTCGATAAACTAAGGATATGTCTGGCACGCCGTTAAACTTAAATTTTTGGCGTACCAACATTGAGCTGTCCCGAATCAGGTCAACGGGGTGCATGTCAGTTTTTTGCAATCCTTTTTACAGTTAGTGAATCAGGTTCATTCACCATTGGTATAGAAAGCAAAAAACTGAACGCATCCGAAGGAAACGAGCCACGAAAAGCGAGTTCCCCTTTACCGTTCCGGGAAGCGTAAATAACTTTGTCGGAAATTTGAGTGTAACAAGGCCCCGACTTTATAACGTGAAATAGAAAAAGACGTTAAAATTAATAGATTGAGGGGAACCGCCGAACTGGAGGTGGTTGGAGTGAAGCGTCTTTTTGCCTTGTGGGTTGTCATAGCTCTTTGAATTTGAGAAACGAAAAGACAATGTGCTTTTGGTTCGATGGGGCAAAAAGTGTGACAAAAAAATAAACCGAGAGGGGGATGCAGACTAGGCGGACCTTTTTCACCAATTAATTAAAGTAAAGCGTTCTAAATTTTCATATTAAGCGCCAGAGTTGCCGGTACTTTTGATAAGATATCTAAATGGTTTAGTAATGGACCTGCCAAATCATACATTTTATTACTTGCGCCATTAAACCTAGAATTGATGCAGGTATGGAGAGAGCTATTCTGGAGCTCTTGTAAAATTGTTTTACCCTCACTTGGTATATATTCCCAATAATTATGAAGGTGTAGTATAACATTGTTTTCCTGGAAAAAGAAATATTCAAAATATTCAAACCAGTCTTTCGGTTGAAACGATGGATTTCCGATGATAATAGGAGCTTTATCAGTTAAAATTATACCCTCACAATATTTTCTAAAACCCTCAAAATCTTTAGGTATGGCAAGTGACCCGGAATTGCCTTTATACCTATTTATGCCTTCGATAATGGACATATAAATTGTGAGAAATTGTGTTATTATTACGTCCACACTGGGTCGGATTAATTCAAGATTTCTTTTCGCAGGCCTATATACAACAATGTAGTAGAAGATTGCAGATGCAACAACTGATGTTGCTATTGCATAAAATATCTCACCCAACTCAAATGCTTTAGGAAAAAATTCTCCAATTTCCAAAAACATTAATTTATACAGAACGATCCAAACAAGGCTAACAACTGAAAAAATTAGAACCTGTTGCGAAAGTGATAACTTTTTTTTCATCATAAATTATATATCACTCAAAGTTAAAATATCCAATTGATGGATTGCTCAATGTTCCAATCAACATTGCCCTATCAAGCAACATATTTGATTCTTCACAACAAGTTTCAGGAAGTAAGGCACAATTATGACAAGCTGCAAGATTACATGAGTTCGGACCCTGTCCGCGACTGTCAATACAGATCGGATCGCTTGAACACCACCTAGCATTTTCAATTGCATTGTAAACTATCGTTTCAAGATTGCCTGGCTTTCCCTGGCGCACAAGTCCTCCCAAAGACCCTTCGGAGTCACCGGATGCTGTGTAAATCAAAACTCCGTTCATTTTATCATCAGGAAATTCGAGATTGCAATAAATCCTTTCTCTCAAAGCGGAACTACCATATCCACACTCATAACTAAATTGATTTATTACTAAATGAGCAAATGTGTGAATCAAAACAAAATTTGGTGAAATATTTCTTATTTCCTTTGCTCTTTTTATCCTTTCACTATTATAGTTTTCAGATAATGTTGTAATTCTATTAATAATTTCAATTTGTGAAGCCCATTCATTTAACCGTTTTTCGCTAAATTCGAAAAACACACCTTCTCCTCTCACTACTATGGCTGGGAGCCAATTGATGCTTCTACCAAGTTTGATAAAATCCTTTCTTTCTTCTAAACTTTTCCCATCTTCGGGAAGCCATCTTGAAAAACCAACAAATGCCCTTGTTTCCCTCAATTTGTGAAGCAGTCCAATACTTGTGAACGCACTACTGATTGAACCACCAGTTTCAGAATCTACATAAGTGTCTGCCTGAATTTTTGAAACATAAAAATCCTGATTCTCTCCTCCTGCTTCTGAAAGAATTGCATCATACTCCATATTTCTGTATTTTTCCTCTGAATCATCTATTACAGAATTGTCAGCACCTGCTAATCTTTTTGTGGCAGCTTCAAGTAGTTTATCTGTGTAATATTCAATTTTATCTTCTGAAAAATTTCTTTCCGCAACTAATTCAAAAGTCATTCGCTGAAATACTCCATTCTCCATTCTCCTTGTAAGAAAATTCCAATTTTTTTCCAGAACATCAACCAATCTTCTGTCAACTGATTTCTCCCATTGAGGCAGATAGATTGAACTACGAACTTGTGAAAAATAAACATTGGAAGCACCCTTTTGGACTACAATTAAATGTTGTCCACAATGAGTTGTATTATTTCTTTCTGCTTCTTCACCTAACCAAGGTCTTCCACCAGAACAAGTAACACCGATTTTAGTCAGTGACTGGTCATTGAAAGCGCCTGCCATCGTTTTATGCGCGCCACAACTGCATGAAATTTCAATACCTGACAATGCGCCAGAACTTCTGCCTGCTCTTAGTCTCAACTGGTGATTTCCTTCTGCAGCTTCAAAACCGTGAACCCATCTCATAAACGGAAAATCTTGAATATGTCCATGAGGACAAATGGCAATGAAACGAACTGGAATTAACCTTTGACGCCTATTAGGAGCAATATCCGAGCATGATCTGCCTGAATCAAATGAAACTCCAGAACAAGTCGGTTTTTGAGAGTGAAAGATGGAAACATACTCCATATGACCACAGCGTGTACAATAATGCCATTTAGGGAAACGAACAAATGGAATTTTCAAAGACGGATTTGTCACACCGGGACCTGGGTCTCTGAAATCAGCTGGAAGGCGAAACTCTCGTACTCCTAATCGTTTTGCTAATCGTTCTTCAGTTACTTTAAATTCTTCAATATCAGCAATAGTTCTGAATTTTTCTTCCCATAAATCAAGTCCTGCAACCATTAATGATTCATCTTTTGGAAAATTTATCATTTGACCTACTCCCCAGGGAGAAATAAGCTGTGATCTTCTAATTGGGTTTTTTGCTGCCATAGCTAGTTGTCAATATTTATATAGTCAGTAATAACTACTGCATCACAAGTAGAATCAACATTTCTCATTGAGGTAGGAGTTGACCATGCTCTTGCTTTTATGTCTTCGGAAGGACTGCTTCCCGCTGGATACATTAGTGGAATATTTACCATTGGCCCGAATGAGCCATAAATCAATGGCAATTCGTTTTTCCAATATTCCAACTTTTCTTCGATCATTTCAATCGTTTTTTCATACTCCTCTCCGTCAATTAATCTCACCCTATCGAAAATTATTTGCTTTACTCTTTGAATTATAATATCATTTGGGAAAGGTCTTGGATAGGTTCTGCTTTGTTCAGAATAGAATCGTATTAATCCAATTAAAATTGCATGTAATGCTCTTTCTCTTGCCGGTGCAGAAAACGGAGTAACACTTGTTGGCTCAACTTTGCTATAAATTTTTGAGTGATATTCCTGAAAGTGTTCAAAGTGAGAGCGGTCTCTTGGTTTTGAACAATTGTAAATTGTAAAAACGATTCCTGGACCTTTCTTAGAACGGCCAACACGGCTTGTTGCCTGAATATATTCAGAGGTAGTTTTAGGTTGTCCGATTACAGTCATTAACCCTAATCGGGAAATGTCCACACCTACTGAAATCATATTTGTTGCAAGACAAACATCAACAGGATATTCTGATTTATCTCCAGTCCATGATTTTGAAAGTTGTTCAAGATATTCGGGAATATCGCTACTGTTAATACGACTGGTCAGTTCAATATCTCTATTTATAAATCTTCTTTCATCACCCTTAATACCTTTACGAATCCATATTGAATTCATGTATTCCCGAATGTCAGCCCGAATGAGTGTGGCAGCATGACCTAACTCGCGAATACTATTAAAGTATGTTAATGCAGTCCAATAAGGGTCTCTTAAAACTTCTTCTGCAACCGGAATTGATTTTACTGATTGAAGTAATGCTGATAAAATTCTTACTTGCGCAGTTGCATGTGATGGTAATGCAGATGCAAATATGCCTACATACATTCTGCCTATGTTTTCTTTGTCCTCATAAGCAAAAAAAGAATCACCAGCATTTAAACACTGTGGAGGAAAAATATTTACATTATGCGTGCCTCTGCCATAAAGAGAATGGATTTGCTCTTTTGCTCTGCTAATTGTTGCCGAGGATGCTATAATTTTTGGTTTGATGCCATCCTTTGTACAAAGCTCTTCAATCATTGTTTCATATAAACCAACCATAGAACCCAATGGGCCGGAAATTAAATGTAATTCATCCTGGATAATTAACTCTGGAGGAGATAACCTCTCATTCCCTCGAAATCCAAATATTGTTCTTGCTTCTGGTTTCCATGTAAGCATTGCAAATTTATCTACTGTTCCTATTAAGAGAGTTGGAGGATTATCATAAATATCTTCATCTATAACACATAAAGGCAGATTGTAATTTGTTTTAGAAAAATCACATTCTGGATTGTCACATTGATAAATTATTGTAGCAGGATTACCTCTCCTTTTATATCCTTTGACATCATTAGTTTTTGTTTCTTTTATTAATCCCATTTGAGCACCGCACCATGGACACTTTAATACTATAAAGGGATTCTCATCTTGTTGACCAGTTTCCATCTTTGCATACTGCTGGGTTGCTCCAGGATTATTTCTATTTGAATCTGACCTTTTGTTTGGGGTTAGTTCACCAACCCATAATCCAATTGTAATTCTGGTAGTGCCTAAACTCTGCTCATTTTCACTTCTGATTTTATCGCATGCACAAATCAACGAAGCGGCTCTTTGAAATTGTTGGGTAGTCAGCAACCTTAAAGTGTACCGCATCATTACAGTTGTTCCTGAATCAGTTTTATCTTTTAATCTTTTCAAGAAAATTGTTAAAGCGGATAATCCTAAATACGCTTCTGTTTTCCCTCCACCTGTCGGGAACCAGATCAAATCGACCATTTCTCTATCAGGGTGATCCGAGTCTAACATTGAATTCAAATTCATTAAAATAAAAGCAAGCTGAAATGGTCTCCATGAACCAACTTTTAAGCTTCCATCTGAATTTTTAGGATATGTATTCTCATCATTTATATTAGGGAAGACAGGCTCTTTATGCCCATCTAATTTAGACGTTTCTAATCCAATTATCCTGCCTTTTTCAATAATCCAATTTCTCGTATGAATGCTATATTGAAGTTGTTGAAGCAGCATCGCACGATTCATTAATTTGAAAGCATGCTGTACTTTTTCATTTGATTTTAATAATTCGACCCCATCTTTCATTCTTTCTAAACAGGAACGGCAACTTTCAATATGACTTTTTGCTGCCTGTTGATATTCTTCGCCTAATTCAGTTTTTGCAATTATTTCTTGCTCATTTATCCAGCTTTCGTACTCTTCAATAAGTTTCAAAAGATTTGTAGTGATGTCTTCTTTTGATAAATCACTTAAGTCAAACATCTTTAAAGGAACACTTTCCAGCTCTCTTGGCACAATTGGCTTTATTTCATAGGTGGGAACTGCTTCTGTGATGATTAAGTTTGTCTCTTCAGTTTCATTATCATCCCACTTCGGCGAACAACCGTGCCCAACAGCAAAAGTTTTTTTCTTCCTGAAAAGCAACTGATTTGATTTTTCATCTTCCTTGTCAATATTCGATGACGCCAATTTGTATGGCGAAAAACATTTTTCATCAGCATTTACTGAAAATGAAACCTGAAAAAAGCAATCTTCATTTTTAATATTCTCTGTTCCTCCAGAATTTAGATTTATCAAAGTAAAAGTGAGTAGATTAATTCCACTGGAAGAATCAGTTCCATGAGTTCTATTGCGAATATTGAGTTTGAGATTTATTTCTTTACCGCTTTTGTCAGTAAGGATTTTGTCAAATGAGCTACCTGATACCTTTGGAATATCTTCCGGCTTCAAAATGAATTCCTGGTCTAATGGTATCCTGAAATATGCTCGTCTGGTTATGGTATGAGTATCTTCCTTCTGATAAGTGTAATCTCTTACTTCATATATAGCAGCATTCACTTTAATATTGAAGCCTTCTTTCGGCACCTTGGTAAAACAACTGAATCCCATTGCTGAAGGAAGAAAACTATTTGCTAATCCAATTTCTTCCTCAAATCCCTCTTTCTCATTGAAAGATTTTTCCTGGACAGGTGATGACGGTGAAAGAAATGGATCATCTTTAATAGTATCATTTTCAATTGTTTCTAATACTTCTTTTTCATCAGAAGAAGTAGAATCAACTTTCTCAAATGTTGCAGTTCGTGGAAATAAAACTGCTGCACCATATCGCAAACGTGGCGGCTCATTAAGCAGAATTTCTTCTCCGTTCGGCTGTATGTGTGGCTTTACCGGGTCAGGTCCAATTAATTCCTTCTTAATGAATTTTAAAATATCATTTCTCATACTAATTGAGTTTGCTTTTTAAAATATCTCGATACTGATTCCTCTTTGATTCCGAAATTAGCATTGTCAAACCATATCTTGCTCTGCTCATTCCAACATACAGTAATGACTTTGCATTCTCACTTGTTAAATCTTCAATGTCTGTTATCAAAACATAATCACATTCCATGCCTTTGTATGACTGTACAGTTGCAAAGCCAATATAGTTTTGATCAGATGAAATTTCGTATGTATGTCTTATTTCTTTGATTGTAAAACTTGAGAAAACAGAGACACAGGAATTTTCTAATCTTTTTTGCGAAATGATAATTAGCTCATTCAGTGGCAGTCCGTTTTTTGAAAGTTTTTTCAGTTGAATTTCCAACAGTTCAGCCTGATGTTTCTGATTATTGTAGAAAGCATATTCAACCGGAATACCTTCCAGATATTCAAGTAAAAACGGTGGCTTTTCAAAACCTGAAATCAATGAAGTCTCTTCTCCAATTTGTTTTGTGTTTCTACAATTTATTTTGAGGAAAAATTTTGATGGTTGGGCTACCTTACCAATAAGAGAAAACATTTCTTCCTTAGAGAGTTGGGCAAATATCGCCTGTCGTTCAAAGTCTCCGTAAATTTCCCATTGACCATTTGCAAGACCATCGTTCAACATTGAATCGAATAAACTTAGATATTCTTCCCTGATTAAATCCTGACCTTCATCGATAATCAATTTGTCAAACTTCTTGCTGATACCCTTCCTGTAAATATCTCTCAACAAAATTGGTAAGTACTTCGAATAAAAATCCTGTTTGTTATGTTGTGTTTGGTCGTAGTTAAAACCTTTTGATTCTTCAAATAGAAAACTGTGTAAACTTGAAACTGTAATTTTGTCTTTATATTCTTTAAGTTGTGTTTGCATCCATTCTCCTATCAAACGATTAAAACAAGTGAGAAAAACTGTTTTGCCTTCCTCTGCTGCTCTAATTGCTGATTCCATTGCAATCATTGTCTTACCTGTTCCTGCGCTTCCTTGTGTAATACTTCTTTCATTGAACTGAATGTGGTCAAGAACTCTGTATTGTTCAGCTGTGTATGATTTTACCTGCTTGTTAAACTCCGCCAATCTTTCTTTAATTGTTCTAACTCTCTCAAAATCACCTCTAAAAAAATCACACAACAGTTTAATATCATTAGCATCGGGTAAGGAATTACTTTCAGAAAACCACCTCTGTCCTCTATGTTTTTGAATAAATTGGTGTACTAAATTCTGAAAGAATCCCTCCAGTCCATTTTGAATTGTATCCTTATCAAGTATATGCCATGGTTCATACTCAACACTGTGTTTGTTAAAGCTTACCTGAGGGAAAGCACAGACGAAACCGGTCAATGTTTTTGTGAACTTATGTCCTTTTCCAAATTCTCGTTCAATAGCAGAATGTAAAGAAAACATTGCGTCTCTTGCCTGATTAAATGGGCCAACATTGCTTGTGAAGGTACAGTTAAATTTGTCAGTGAATTGCCAAACACCATCGATACACTTAACATCACCTCCTTTCACTTCCATTACATAAATGCCACCATTTGGAATAAGAATCAAGAAATCAATTTCACCGTATAATCGTTTTGTGTGCTGTGAAAGATTTAACGAGTGCAAAGTAAGCATTCGCTGAACTGCGTCTTTTAATTTTCCATGCCGGTCTTTAAGTTTGCTGTTTACTTCAAAGCAAACGACATGTACAACGAGAAAAAATTCCGGGCCATTTATGACGAGTTTCTG
>JAVEYG010000050.1:0-25048 GCA_034003625.1 Prolixibacteraceae bacterium
TATTGTCTTTTAGTTATTTGGCTTATGCCATAACTAAATTACAAATCCTCTTTTGAAATGGTATCGTTCGCACCGCTCCCAATTTTCATTCTCTTGGGGGTCTTTTTTTTGTCATGTGGGTTTCATTGTCGTATTTTTTTATTGATTTTTGTACTTCTCTGCGATTGTTATTCGACTATCTCAAACTGCCCTTTCAGCCGTATATCTTCCGAAGAACTCCCGACCATTACATTAAAAACGCCCGGCTCTGCCACAAACTCTAAATGACGGTTGTAAAAACCCAATAGTTCGTGGTTTAAGGTAAACTCCACTATTTTCTTTTCGCCCGGCTCAAGGGCAACTTTTTCAAAACCTTTCAGCTCTTTTACAGGCCGGGTGGCCGACGATATTTCGTCCCGGATGTATAGCTGCACGGTTTCGCTGCCTTTCATTTTTCCGGTATTTTTCACTTCGCAACGGATTTTCACTTCGCCATAAGGGCCTGTTGCCGAAGGCGTAATGAGCAGGTTGCTGTATTCGTATTGCGTGTAACTGAGGCCAAAACCAAATTCCCAAAGCGGGGAAGCCGGCATATCGGCATAGGCAGCGCCCCAATGGTTGTCGATCCATTCCTGTTTGGAAGGCATGTAATTGTAATAAATCGGAAGTTGCCCGGAGTGGCGCGGAAATGTTACCGGCAGTTTCCCCGATGGGTTGTAATCGCCCCAAAGCACATCGGCGATGGCTATCCCGCCTTTTTCGCCGGGAATCCAGGCTTCCACGATGGCCGGGATGTGTTCCGCCGCCCAACGGATGGACAGCGCCCTGCCATTGATCAACACCAGCACCACCGGTGTCCCCGTCTGGTAGACGGCTTTCAGTAAATCTTCCTGAAGGCCGGTCAGGTCAAGGCTGGCCACATCGTAACCTTCGCCATTGGTCCCCTCTTTGTCGGGGGCAAGCCATTCATTTTCGCCAAGTACCACTATGGCAAGGTCGGCCTTCTTAGCCGCTGCCGCTGCTTTAGAGATTTCGTTGACACTGTTGCCAACCACTTTGCAGCCCATCACATATTCCACTTTTGTTCCCGGAGAAACTTTCTCTTTGACCCCTTTCAGTACGGTGGTCACTTCCTGGAGCACCACATGCGACGTGTAATCGCCCAGTTGGTTCAGCCGGTTGTCGGCATTCGGGCCGATCACGGCAATCTTTTTTATATCTTTTTTCAGGGGAAGCAGGTTGTTTTCGTTTTTCAGAAGGACAATGCCTTCGCGGGCAGCCTGCAAGGCCAGTTCCTGGCTTTCTTTGGTATGGATTATCTGTACCGCTTTTTCGGGTTCTACATACGGTTTTTCAAACAAGCCCAGCTTGAACTTAAGTCTGAGGATCCGCCGCACTGCCCGGTCGACCAGTTCCATCGATACTTTTCCTTCTTTCACGTTTTCGAGCATCGGCTGCAAAAAAGCCTCCTCAAACGAAATGCCTACGTCCAGCCCCGCTCTGAGCGTGATGGCGCCGGCTTCTTTCTGGTCTTTTGCCACATGTTCGTAAACAATGGTTGTGATCCCGCTCCCCTCGCTCATGGCCAATCCTTCAAAACTTAATTCGTTGCGAAGAATATTGGTCAGCAGGAACTCCGAGGCATGGGTCGGCACCCCGTCAACCGAAGGATAGGTGGCCATAATGCCTAAAGCGCCGGCTTTTTTGATCCCTGCAACCCAGGGTGGAAGGAATACTTCCCTGAGCTTCCTCTCCGAAATTTCCATGGCTCCCCTTTCCATTCCGCTTGCCGGTTCACTTTGTCCGGGGAAATGGCAAAGCCCGGCTACCGTTTTGTCGTTTGCCGAAATGTCGTCCCCCTGTACCGCATGGACAATGGTTTCCGCCATCCGGGAACAGAAATACGGATCTTCGCTGTACCCTTCTTCGTTCCGTCCTAAACGGGGGTCCCTGATCGGTTCCACCACCAATGTATACAACTGGTGGATTCCCAGCGACCTGGCTTCTTTGACGGTAGCTTCGTATAGGTCCTTTATCAGCTCCATATTCCACGTACTCCCAAGGGCAGGGCCTTCCGGGAAAACAGTACCCCCGGCGCACATCACTCCGTGGGTCCCCTCTTCGGTCTGAAGGAGCGGGATGCCCAGGCGGGTCTGTTCGGTTGCAATTTTCTGAAGTTCATTAAAAAAAGAAGCCTGCTGCAGGGGGCCTTCCTGTAAAATATTATTGGCCAAAGTGAAAAAACCGCCAATGGGCCCCAGATTTTCCATGAAGGTGCCCGAAGTAAGTTTTTTGGAGCTTTCGGTTTTCTCACTGATGTTTTTTCCCATCTCGCTGACATACAAACAAGGCATGTTCATTTGCCCGATTTTTTCTTCCAAAGTCATCCGGGAAAGGAGGTCTTCGACCCTTTCGCTGACCGGATACAACGGGTTCTTGTAAAGGGGCAATTTTGCAAAAAAAGTCTCTCCTCTTTGTTCCTTTATATACGAAGCAATAGTTTGAACATTATCTATCCATATTTCATTCGCGGGATCAACAGCATAGCGGCAGATTGCCTCAATAGTGGAGAGCAAGGTTGTTTGTGTACCGCTATCATCTATTTCGTGCCCGGCAAGAACAAGCCACTGCCCTTTGCTTTTAGCCGCATCAATCAGTTTTTTTATTTCATCAAAAGATTTACCGTCCAATTCCATTCCCGTCAACTGCGACAGATCACAAGAAAGAGGATCGTTTGCCCCTTCGTCCATCCAGCCACGCCCTGTCTCAAAAAGCGACGCAACCACCGGGATATAACTTTTTGTATCCAAACCCTTCCCGACAAATTTTTGTCCACAGGGATAAGCAAAGGAAACAACATCAACGCCTAAAGAATCTTTAATCAACTTATTCGCTGCTACCAATTCCTTTTTCATGTCCGACAGGGTATAATTTTCCAATGCTTTTCGTTTTGCCCAATCAAAATTTCCGGTGCAGGGATGTATCATCGAATGGTTGCCTGCCTCATGTCCGTCTTTAATGGCTTTTTTCCAACCGGGTAAACGCTGAAACATATTGTCGGGAGAAACATAAAATGTACCTTTTACCCCATACTTGTTGAGCAAGGGGATACCTTTATCAATTTGTGATAACCGGGCATCGTCAAAAGTAAGGCTTAACCCCATTTTTTTACCTTCCGGCCACTTGAACAGAGTTGAAGATGGTTGTGTAAATCCGTATTTACACGATAATACTATCGCAAGAATAGCGATATATGTTTTGATTAATCTAAATGATTTCATTTCAAACGTGATCATTCTAAAATCTTGATTTGGATTTATAATTAGGACATTTTTTAATGTTTGACTGCAAACATTTCTTCATAATGGGCCGACGGCTCGAAGATGCCCCCGCCTGAACGGTAAAACTCTTTGTCTAAAAGGTACAAGCCCTGTTCAACTTTGGTCCATGAAGCACCTTTGCGGGGATGGTAACCCGTCATGGTGTCCCAGTTCCGGTAGTTCTGATGCCCGTTGCTCTCCAGCAAGCCTAAGTTCCCAAGTCCGGGAAATGCTTTCAACCGGGCCGCTACATTTTTGTTCCACTCCACCAGGATCGGGTTGACCGTCAGGTCGGCGCAAAAACAGGGAATATCGCGTTCGTAGGCTGCCTGGGCAATCTTCATGGTCATGCTGAGCGTTTTGGCGATGGCTTTTAAGGCAATGGCCTTGTACCCCATTTGGATACGGACAATGGCATCTTCCTCGGTATGTGCACTTTCGTCGGCTGCCAACCGGACCGGGATGTCGGAAACATCAATGTCCAATTCTTCAGGAAAAGGCTCTTCGATCAGGGCGATCTGCTCGAAAGCACCAATTTTTTGGGCATGGTCAAGCAATTGCATCAAAGTTTCTTTTTTCTCGTACCGCCCGTTGGCATCGAAATAATAGGGTAACTTCCCGCTCTCGGAATGAGGCGTGCGGATATGCCCAATAGCCGCATGGATTGCTGAAAGGCGCGCCTTATCTTTTTCAAGCATTTCCTGCTGCGTGCCCGGCTGCCCAATCTTGATCTTCATAAAAAAATAGCCCTGGGCACAAGCCTCTTCAATTTCATTGATCGGAATATTGTAGGCCATCAGCGGGATGGCGGCTGTTTTATCATGATTGTGCGAAAGGGACGGCTTGTATTCGGAGGGAATGATGTCGTCGAAAGAAGCAAAACCGTTTTCCCGGGCATATAAAATCCAGGCTGCATTGTCGAGACCAACCAAAGCATTCAATGCAAAGGTCTTCCGCAACTGTGGATTGGAAGTGATGCTTTTCCCGTATTCATAAATTTCGGGCAAAATATTGTCGAGCAATTCTACCGGGCTTGTGAAACTTTGCCCGTTGACTAACTGAAGGGCTTTTTCCGACATAGCGTACATCAGCGCGTTGCCCCCGCTTTCGGAATGGCCCGCAAAAACATGGGCATCCGACCAAAGTACATTTTGTGTGCACAATCCAATCCCATGTTTCCCCGAATCGCTTGACAGGTAATTGGCCGTTTGCCATATCTCGGTCATGTACCCGCCTTTGAAACCAAACGGACGGATAAGCGGTTCCCTCTCAAAATTGGCATCAACCCGGTTGATACGGATATTTTTCAACCGTTTGCCTACATTGCATGAACCAACCAGCAACGACGGGCTGATGGTACAGGCCACCCCTGCCGTGAGCAGACTGTTTTTTATAAAGGTACGTCTCGAATTTTTCATAGTTAATTTCTTTGTTAGACATGTGTTGAAAACCGATTTACCATTGACTCCCAACTCTTATTTTTTGATTACTTTTTCGGTATCGCATTTATTTCCGTTCAATATCCTGATAAAATGTACACCTGGTTTAAAAGACGATACATCTACCCGACATGGAAAAGTAACATTCTGAATATATGATACTTTCTGTCCTGTCGACTTATAGAATTCTATTTGTGACATGGTTCCGGGATTGTTTTCCCCGTTAAAGGTCAGTATGGTTGTGACAGGACTGGGATATGCATAGACCGAAACATCTTCATCCAACAGATGGCCAGCATCGGATGATACATCAGCCAGTAAAGGATGAGGAACAGGAAGCACGTATTTAATACCATCAGGAGCCTCTGGTGCGTGGCCGTGTGTATATCCTCCTCCATCATATCCTTCTTTTATACCCTCGCCACCGGCATCATTTGGAGAACCATTCCAGGTATTTCCATGAAAAAATGCCCTCAAATATGTCGATGGATTGTCGCTTCCCGGTTCGATTGTGGCCAGCGTTGCACATGTCTGGACGTTTACAAATCTATTATCTTCAACAATGGCTGTACCGCCCCTTAAATGTAAGCCCTGCTGCCAATCGTTATTGGTTGCTGTCGCATCAAACAAATTATTATAACATACCACAAGCCTTGTCCCCACATTAGACCATGACTGATCTCCATGAGCATCAAGAATTTTATCTACATTCCCATATTGGTAAAATTCATTCCTTCTATAAACTATTCTTGATCCACCACCAGCACCCCCAATGGGAGCATACCCGTTCTCTAAATAGAATTTACAATCTTCAAAGAACAATGCATTTGTTAATGTTGTATGCGCCCCTATAGCAGCAGTAATGGCAGAGGATTGGCTTACCGTTTCGGTGTCAAAATTAGACTGTGAGTTTGGCCCCCTGTACAGCATGCAGGCATATCCACCTGATGAACATCTGTCGATTGTACAATTTGAAATAACACCATCAAGGATGCCCCCTTCACTCGACATGAACCCATAACGGCCAAATTTTTGAAAATAATTATTTTTGAAACAAATTGTCCCGGTATCTATGTCCCAACAAATATTATTTCCGTTACCCACAAACCGAAGCCCTGTGCATTCAAATATTTCACCATAAGAATATGTGACTGTTATGGTTCCTGTTATGTTGATCGTAGTGGCAGTATGCCCTTCACCAAGAAGACGTACCGGATTGTTAATCGCTAAGCTGCTTATATTATATGTGCCTGCATGAAAATGTACCGTACCCTCATTTTCCTGCGTAGTATTAATCGCGTTTTGAATGGCTGTACCTGAGGCTCCGGAATATACATGCACCGTCGGCCCTGTCCAGGCAAGCTTCCCTCCTGAAGTGTAATGAGTTACTGCTTGAGCGAAAGAAGAATAAATAAAAATACCTGTAATCAGATATGCCATTTTAAAATATTTTCCAGCATCTTTCATCTCTCTTTTCACAATAGAATTGTTTTTCATACACCCTTTTAATCAGATGTCTATTCATTATTCTTTAAACTGTTTCAAGGTGCTTCCGGACAAAATCCACATCCTTACGGAGTTTTGTAACGATTATTTTTTGTTGCTGGAGGAGCGGAAGGCTTTCTTCGCTCTTGTCCAATAAAGAATATTCGGCATGCAGGCTGACCGGGACAGCTATTTTCAGCTCGCGCAACAATGAAAAGAAAAGCCCGAAATCCACGATGCCTTCCCCCATCGGTACGGGTACGATCTGTGGTTTCCGGTTATGTATCTCCCAGGTAAAGTCTTTGACTACTATTGAACCTATATTCTTGCTTAACAGGCGCAATGCCAAAGGCCATGAAGCGGCCCCTTCGGTAACGGCATGCTGTATATCAAACTGCGAACTGACCTGGCTAACCGGAAAATCACGTACCAGTTCCCATATATCCCACATCGGCGCCCCCACCCGGGTTCCCGTGTGGTTCTGGTAACCAGCCTGGATGCCCAGTTCCCCGTTCATCCGGGCCAGTGGCTCCAAACCCTTTTTTATCTGCTTAAGCGATTCCTGTATCCCTTCGCTAAAATCGTAGTTGAAATAGCCCAAACGGTAATGACGGATTCCGTTTTGGGAAGCAGTTCTCAATACTTTTTCGGAAAGCTCATCCAGTCCCCTGACCGATGAGACCATCATTTCTGTAGCGAGCCCGTATTTCTTCCCCGTTTCAACCACTTTCGGAAGTTCGTCATCAGCCTTTTCCGGGTTAACCCGGCCACCGGGCCTGACAGACAAGTCAAAACCGGTGATGCCTGCCATGGCGAGCGTTTCGGCCATGAATTCAAGTTCAAACCCATCGAGCGGCTTGGTGAAGAACGCGATCGGCCTGTTATCCGGCTGCCCGTCGGGCAGCCCACTGCCCAGTACGTTTGCAAAAGGCATTGTCAGTCCTGCTGCCGTCATTGTGGTTACAAACCGGCGCCTTGTGAAATGGCTGTGTCCTGGTTTCAAAGCTTCCATGGCCGACGATATTCATAATGTAAATGCGTATTAGCTTCCGCGCTGTTGGTGAACCGCTCATTAGCAGCGTCCCACTTCAGCTTTTCGCCTGTAGCAAGGGCAATATTGGCCAAATGGGCGAAGCTGGTTGAGCGATGCCCTTCTTCAAGGGTACACAAGGGAGACTGGCGCGATTTCACGCAATCCAGAAAATTGCGGATCAGGTTGCCCGTGCTGCTGCCATTGCTGCCATCTGACAGCATTTGCGTATTTACTTTGTATTCTTCTTCTTTCGCCGATTCTGAGCCACGGCCCCCGGAGGGAATAATATGATAGCCATCTTCACTGGCATACAGGTTTCCCTTAGTGCCGCGCAATTCTACTTCCCCTTCCGGGAAAAGCTTGCCGCTGCTGGCTTCGTAAATGCAAAACGAGACCAGCGCGCCAGTGGC
Source organism: Prolixibacteraceae bacterium (assembly GCA_034003625.1). Classification (GTDB taxonomy): domain Bacteria; phylum Bacteroidota; class Bacteroidia; order Bacteroidales; family Prolixibacteraceae; genus GWE2-42-39. The sequence continues at coordinate 7,667 of JAVEYG010000050.1, forward strand.
AAACTCAAAAGTTACCTGCACTGTGTCGGGAATGGTGCGGTCGTCGTCGATGGCATATTTGCCCCCTGTAGCACATATCGTTGATGGCGCTGTTTCTCCCATCATCCAACGGATCACATCCAGAAAATGGACGCCCCAGTTCCCCATCTGCGACGAATAGTCGTCCCACCAACGGAAACGGTAGGGAGCAATGTTGTACTGGTAGGGACGGAATGCACGCGGCCCTAACCATAAATCCCAGTTAAAATCTTTGGGCGGCTGTTCCGGCTGCATCTTTCCAATCCCGTGAGGGGCCATATTGGCAATACGGAAAGCACGGGCTACCATTACCTTTCCAATTTTTCCAGTCGGAATTTCTTTGGCCAGTTTCTGGTAACTCTCTGCCCCACGGCGGTTCAGCCCCACGGCAACCACCTGTTTGCTGGCAGCCTGTGCCTCTACCATCTTTCGTCCTTCGACGATGGTTTTGGTCAGTGGCTTTTCTACAAACACATCCTTTCCGGCCTGGATAGCATGGATGGTCTGCAAGGCGTGCCAATGGTCAGGCGTGGCAATGCAAACCGCATCGATGCTTTTGTCTTCAAGCAGTTTCCGGTAATCAGTGTATAATTGGGGCTTAAACGGGAATTTCTCGCCCATTTGAGGGACCGAGCCACCCACTGTTTCCAGGTAACGGGGATCGACCTGCCCCCGGTTACGGGTGATATACGGCTCGTACACATCGCAGAGCGCAGCTACCTCGCAATCCGGATGCTGCATAAACAGGCTCAGCAATTGTGAACCCCGGTTGCCCACACCGATAAAGCCTACACGGATCTTTTCGTTGGCGCCGACAATCCGTTTGTAGGATGATGCGCCTAACAATGAAGGAACAGCAGCAAGCCCGGCCAAAGCCAATCCTGTCTTTTCGATAAACCCCCTGCGGGTCGACTTTTTTGTATTCATAGTTCGTATTTTAGTTAGATATTTTGTTTTATTGATTGTTTATTTCTGGTTTACTATGTTGGCGTGAGTTTATACATCCATTGTTAAAATTGATGATATGACATTATTTACTCTTTTCTTTATATTTCATTCGCAATACAACCTGTTTTCCCTCAAATAGCTGAACATTTCCTGATAGAGTGTCAGTTGAATATCCAGAATATCGTCATAATTTATTACAGGCATTTTCTCTTTCGTATTGATAACACCATGGCAACATTCGAACGTGAAAGACATTGTACCTGAGATATGGTGCAGGGCGCTGACTAAGTTAAAAGGGGTACGTGGCGGAAAGTTTTCGTCATCTACCGATGCTTTCGACTGCCACCCTCCGGTCATATAAGGCAATCCCATACTTTTGTATCGCTCATTGAGCCGATTGGCCAAAACAGCCACTCTTTCTTTCATGAAAAAAGGTAAATAGGCTGGTTGCAAAATGCAGGGAGGATGACTATGTGAATGCAACGATACAGTCATATCCGGAGCCTCGTCGCGGGCAATCTTTAAAATTGCCCTGGTTTCTTCTGCCATCGGGAAGAAGAAATCATCGTGCATCACGTTTATCCCATTGTTGTTGAAATATGCCCCCAGAATACCAACATCTCCTTTCATCGGGTGAAGGGACTTGCCCATCGGCCACCGCCACAAGGTGCCGTCTTTGCGTGTCCCCTGCCCGTATTTGGTCATCGTTTCGGCAGGTAAGCCTACAAAACTGTCGTACGGGCACCTTTCCCGGCCATCCGGATTACCATAAGGAATAATAATCACCCTGTATTGTTCGACCCCTTGTTTCAATACGGGCCATTCTTTTCCCCTGTAATCTTTTCCCGTTTCTACGATATGGATCAGGTTGAGCAACCCTACCAGCCCCTCCGCTTCCTGACCATGAACGGGTCCGAGAAAAAATAAAACCGGCTTGGTTTCTTTTGTCTTTTGGGCATAAAAGAAAGGGTTCCGTGCTGCAACCGCTGAATTATAATTTGCCTGGCCTTTAAAATTTTCCTTTTCTCCGTAATAGACCGCATAAACAGGAAAACCTCCCGGCGAAGTGGCTATTACGTTCACTTCCCCAACTTTCACATTCGCAAGTTCTGTATCAATATCTGCTAATTTTGATTTATAAAAGTCCGGGATGTGTTTGTTATTCTCCGGATCTCCCGGTTCAATGGCAATTTGAGAAAAAGTAATATGGCCAGAGAACAGAAGGATGAACAATATATAGATTCTTACAGGTACGTTTTTCATGCTTAAATATTATAAATCAACGATCTAATTATATCACTCAAAACTCCAATCTATAATGGGAACAAGCGATTCGTACGAATCCCGTATTCTAAAATTACCGGAGGCGTTTTTTGAAGAATATACCCCTGACGGGAAACGGGTATCAGTCTTTAGTACCTCCTCACCAACCGGTTCGAGCATTTGGTCTTTTAAGCCGACCAGGGTTACTTTTCTCGGGGCAATACAGGCCAGCAGGTCAGGCAAATCATAGCCCGTCAGCACACCTGCAATCCCCCAGGTAAAATCTACTTCGTGAAGATGTCCTTCGTGCTGTGGCAAACCGAGCTTATAAAACCGGTTCATCACCATCAAACGGTATGAAATGGGCATATCAATAAGCGTCACATTTTTTATGGAAGGATCGAATGCAACAGCATGAAGAAGGGAAACAGATATATTTCCAATCCCAACGGCTCCGATCTTGTCAGCATCAACTTCCGGCCTCGACTTCAGATAGTTCACTACGTTCACAATATCGCCCGCCTGGATGCCGGGAATACTCCGCCCAATCAGCACTCCGGTATACCCGGTGGCAAGGCCCCGGGCTGAATTATCTTTTATTTCGCCAATGCCCAGCACATCGGCAGCCACTACTACATAGCCCTTTTTTACTAATTTTTCAATCTCGCCGCCGGGCTGTGCATCAACAGCCTTACCTTTTGTATGAAGATAAATTACCGCAGGGCGCTTTTCGGTACAGTTATCGGGCACAAAAAGAAGCATGGGGATGGCATAATATCCTTCACCACGTACCGCATATTTTTCGACCACGTAGCCATCGCGTTGATACCGGCCATTGATAAACGGTTCGATTACTTCGCCCGACGGGGCTTTATAACCCGATATGAACTTTGCTTTCGGCAATACCGTATTCAGGTGATGGTTTATATTTTTTCTTGATTCTTCCAGATTATGAAGGAGTTTAGCTGTTTCATCGCGGTTCGCATCGAAAATCATTTTGCTGTTCAGAGAAGTAGAAATCTGCCCGGTTTCGCTCACCTGTAGTTCTTCATTGCTCAATAACTTCACGTCTTCTTCGGCAGGGTCGCCCGAAAGTTGAAAATGGTGCATAAAAAACCGATAGATGGCCAGGCGCAATTTTGGGGTAAGCCAATGGATGTAATCATCCTCAACCAGTTCAATATTCTCTTCTTTCCCAAATACCCGGTAGGCTTTTTGAGCTTCCCATAATGCTTCCCGCGCCCCTTGCAGGGAAAGGTACTGGTCCCGCGAGGTAAATGTCATCAGGGTTGGTTTAGGCGCCCTGACTTCAATTAAATCTTCAAAGGTGATGCCTTCGGCAAGGCCCCGGTAAAATTCCGTTTCAGCATCCTGCGCCCCTTTGGTTTCAAGCTGCCGTTTGCAGGCTGTGGCCCAACTGCAAGGAACAGATACGCCCACCCTGTCGTCGAAAGCCGAAATATAAGAAGTAATGGTGCCGCCCCCTGAAAGCCCGGTCACCCCGATACGGAAAGCATCCACTTCTTTTCGGCTCAATAGATAATCAATCGCACGGATACCCTCCCATATAAAATATTTGGCACAGGAAGAACCGGACAAAAAACACTGGTTTCCGAAATAGCAATGTTCAATAACCGAATAGCCTATGGATGAAGAATTGATTTTTGGATCGAAATACTGGATCCTTTCGCCTTGCCCCGGCGGATCGATGGCAAAAACGATCATACCCTTCTTCGCCAGATTGAGAATGATAGTTTGGTACAATTCGGCTCTGAAAGCGGCCTGGCTATGCCCGATGACATTTAATATGGCCGGGGCTTTCCCCTTGATGTTATCCGGAATAAAAAGGCAACCGGTGACATAATAGCCCGGCATGGCTTCATAAATAATCTTCTCGACCCGGTACCCCTCTTTCTTCAAGGTTCCGGTAATTTTTGCGTTAAGGGGTGTTTTTTCGGGAAACGGGCCAACAATGTCGTTCAATTTCTTTTTCACTTCGGCCTGCCTTCTCTCCCAATCCTGTCGGGTTTGCAGGTTTGAAATCTGTTCGTCCCGCAATTTGTAATAATTATCAGCCTCGCTGATCAGGTGGTTCATCAGCAGGCTGCCCGGGTTGTTCCACCGTATCCACCGGTGAAAAACATCTAAGTTTTCCTTTTCCTTGGGAGCGTTGTTGGTTACCGGTTTATCGTTAGGTATTTCCCCTGAAGCGCAGGTCAAAAGAATACAGGGGATTGCCCATAAAAGAAACAATCGTCTCATTTTTATTTTTTATAAATCATGGTTTTATGTAAAGTAATTTATAAAAGTCAGGTCATTTATTCCATTTTTGAAAAAAATCAGGGAAACAATTCCCTTTCCCGGAAGATTTTCTTCCGGGAAAAGGATTATTTATATGAAAAAGATCGTTACCTGCTTTTATTGGTGCCTAAACAAAACACCCATAATCTTTTGTTTTTGCTGCCGGATGTCCGGCAGCAAAAACAAGAATTTTTACCAACCCTGATTATTTGTATTAATTGAGGAATTGTGGTCAAGTTCATATTGAGGAATCGGAAATACAGGATCAAGAGTCAGGTTACCTATTGGTGCATCATATTTCTCAGCTGCACCCACGGGATAATAATCAGAGAAAAAATGTCTCTTAACTTTTGTCCCATCACCAAAAACTTCAGATAAAGTTCCCCACCTGAGCAGGTCAAATATCCGTAATCCTTCCAATGCCAGTTCAACCCTACGTTCATGGCGCACAATTTCAACCAGGCTGTTGTCTGCGGGCCTTCCGTCGTTAAGCGACCTTACTGGTGCATTTACCGATGGCCGCTCACGTACCTTGTTTACCCATGTCAATGCTTCCGGTTTCCCTTGTTCAGCTAAGGCTTCGGCAAGAATGAGGTAAAGTTCGCCCATACGCATTAATGGAATATCCTGTCCACATTGATATACACTAACCAACCCTTTCATGGATTGTATTATTTTACGGGTATTCATTCCTGTAACCCCCCAGCGATAATCGTATTTAACCATGTCTCCTGGTTTATAGGTTACATTCCAGGTTACTTTTTTTCCGGTTGCATCGTATGTCTCGTGTGTGTAATTGAAATTGGCAGAACCATTATAAATCCCGAAATCCTGTCCTGGGTAAAATAATGTAAATTCCCGTCTCGGATCATCTTGCTCAAAAGCGTCAAAAAGTGACCGTTGGGGGTTAAGTGTACCCCATCCATCGCCATAAATATTTAATTTCAAGGTCGCCGGTAAATTGCGGCATAAACGTTGAACTGTCAGATTTTGTGACCAACCATCCACGTTTTCAGTATAACTCCAGGCAAACAATATTTCAGGGTTCCATTCTTGTGACCAGATGGATAAGAAATCATCCTGTAATTTATGCCCGGCTGCCTCAGCTATCTGAATTGCTTCCCGTGCAGCGGTTTCTGCTTTTGGCCAGTCTTTCAATACAAGATACATCTTAGCCAGAAATGCAGCTGCGGCAGGTTTAGTCGGCGGGCCCTGTAGTTTTTGCGTGGAAGGAAGATTGTTTTTCGCATAGGTAAAATCTTCGATAACCTGTGCCAGTACGTCTGCTCTTGCAGAACGGGGCGTGTTAAATTCATTAAAATCAGAAGCTGCACTGGTCAGTAATGGGATATCCCCATAAAATGAGGTTAGAAACCAATACGAATAGGCCCTGAAAAATTTGGCCTCAGCAATATATGGGGCCTGTTTGTCTGGTGTAAAATTCGGATCAGACGACAAAGGAATATTGTCAATGGCAAAATTCGCTGCATTGATACTCCGGTACGGGTAACGCCACCAGTTTATAATTTGTCCTGAAGTCGGTGTTATGCTCCACTTCTTAAGGGCAACCTCGTCGGACCGGTTAGGAGAAGGATAACTATCGTCAGTAAGAGCATCCATCAAAATGGGAAGGTCTCTTCTATACATATGGCTATGGTCGAACAACCATGGTGTATAACATGCATTGACCGCAGCCCGGGCAGATGTCTCATTAACAAAAAAGTTTAAAGGGTTGGGTGAATCCTTCGGATACCTGTCAAGAAAGCTATCTTCTTCACAAGCGCCTAATGATATGAGCAATAAGGTAAGCAGTACACCTGTTATATTTTTTAATACATTTTTCATAATATCTTATGGGTTTAAATTTTTAGAATGTTACTTTAAAACCAAATGTCCATGTACGCGGCTGCGGTACTCCGTCTGGTTCGGCAGTTGTATCTACTTCAGCTCCATCATACTTGGTAAAAGTATATGCGTTCTGAATGCCTGAAAACAAATTAAGTTGTCGTAGACCCAGCTTACTACAAAGACGTTGAGGAATATTATAGCCAAGGTTGATATTTCTTACCCGTAAGTACGATGCATCTTTAAGCCAGAAATCAGAAGTAGTAATGTTATCTCCCCTGTTGTCTTTCATTAGCCTGGGCCACGTACCATTGGGATTTTTGGTCGCGTGGTACCTGTTCAGTACACGGGCATCCTCATTACGTGCTATACCTGTCATTAATGCAACCATACTGTAGGACCCATAAGGCTGAAAACTTAAATCGATCCCTTGAACTCCCTGTAACTGTACTTGTAAACTCCAGTTTTTATAACTCACTGTTCCCAACGCACCATAAGTATAGTCAGGATTTCTGTGTCCTATCATGGTACGGTCGGCTGCATCCACTTTTCCGTCCGGTACACCGGTCAACTTGCCATTGGGATCATAACCGTCAACATCAAGAAGGTGAATGTCTCCGATACCCTTTTTGGTGAATGATCCTGATTTGTATACATCCAGTTGACTTGGGTCAAGTATTAGACCATCTGATTTATAGCCGAAGAATGACCTGACCGGATAGCCCTCTTCTATTCCTGAAGTTCTAAGGTCACGTCCTCCCAGGTCAACCACTTCATTCTTCACATAGGTCAGGTTAAAACTAACATCATATGACCAGTCAGCTTTTTTATTTCGATATCCAAGTTCAATCTCATAACCTGAATTACGTACCTTCCCCGCATTAATGTATGGATCGCCCGACAAACCGCTTGAATAAGCAATCTGTTCCCTGAAAAGCAGGTCATATGTATCTTCAATAAAAAGGTTGATAGTCGAGTATAGTTTGTTATCAAGTACTGTAAAATCTATTCCCAGATTTTTTTTCCGGGTCGATTCCCATTTCAGGTCTTCGTTTATGGCAGCAGTAAGCGTATATCCTTGAGCCTGGGCATCGTCCATAATTCCACCACGGGCTTCAAGTGAGGCAATCGTTCCGTACAAACCAACACTTAACGCATTACCTAACACTCCATAACTTGCCCTGATTTTCAAATCATTGACAAAATCCACATCTTTTAGGAACCCTTCTTCGCTGACCCTCCATGCAATTGATCCGGAAGGGAATATACCAAACCTGTGCCCTTCGCTTAATCGCGAGGTACCATCGCGTCGGAGTGTCCCTGTAAACAGGTACTTGTTCTTGAAGGTATAATTCAGTCTTCCGAACATCGACATAAACGACCAGTCTTCATAACCATTTGTATTTAGTTGGCTGGTCGGGTCCCCGGCATCAAGGAACCGTATCTCATCATTTGGTGTACCCGTACGGGTTCCTGTTAAAAACTCATACCGGTTTTCTTCCAGTGTGTATCCCAATAATAATTTAACGTTGTGATCTTTGTAAAACGTTCTTTCGTAATTAGCTAAGAAATCACCAATCCAATGGACTGTTTCCCTGAATCTTTTACTAATGGAGTTGATACTGGATCCTTCCCATCCGTAGCGCGAGGGTACAGCAGGAGTAAAATTAGTTGCATACGTGTTGGCGTAATCCATACTTCCTCTGGCAGTAATATCAAGCCCCTTCAGAGGACTTAAGGTAAGATACAAATTCCCTTGTAAGCCTTTTCCTATCACCTTGTTGGTCACATTTTTTGATACCCAGATGGGGTTTCTGTTATAATGTTCAAGGTTTGTATTACGGATATACCCATAATCACCATCTTCTTCGTAAGCTTTCCTTAAAGGAGACTGGCGCAAAGCAACAGCATATTGGGTATCATTGCTTGCCGGATCAGATGAAGTAACGTAACGAGTACCATCACCTTCTATCACGGTAGAGTATATATTCAATGAATTACCGAATTTGATCCAGTTGTTGACTTTGTGGTCTGAATTGAAATTCAGTGTGTATTTTTGGTATCCGGTCTCAATGACCATCCCTTTTTGATCGAGATAATCAGCCGAAATGTAATAATTTGATTTTTCAGAACCACCAACAAGCGAAAGATCATAATTCTGAATAATACCTGTTTGTAACATTAAATTTTTCCAATCAGTGCTGACCCCTTCATATTGAGGAAGGTCAGCTTCGCCCCAAGGCTTAAGTGTGCCTGAATTATCATACGCTTCTGTAAATAGGTCAAGGAATTGCTCTCCTGTTAAAAGTTTTAGTTTCAGATTACTTTCAGTCTGAAAACCATAATAAGAATTCAACGAAATTTCAAGGTCCTTTTCCCCCGCTCCCCTTTTTGTGGTAATCAGTATAACGCCATTCGCAGCCCTGGCGCCATAAATTGCTGCTGCAGAAGCATCTTTTAATACCGATATTGATTCGATACTATTGGGATTAACGTTGCTGATGTTGTCTGTAATCATTCCATCCACCACATAAATGGGAGAATTAGAACCATTGATTGATTGGACTCCCCTGATTAAAACATTTGCACCCGCACCTGGCAACCCAGTTTTTGTTGTGATTTGAACACCGGTACTTCTTCCCTGAAAGGTCTGCAATAAGTTCGTAGCCGGAATTTTTTCAAAATCTTTGGCAGATACGGTCGCTACAGCTCCCGTCAGGTCAGACTTCTTAACAGTGCCATAGCCAATGGCCACTACCTCATCAATACCGATTGTTTCTTCAACCAAATTGATATTAATGACCGACTGGCTGCCCACCAATACTTCCTGGCTTTTCATCCCTACAAATGAAAATACCAGTGTAGCAGCAGGGGAAACATTGGCAAGGGTGTATTTCCCGTCGAAGTCGGTAATGGTACCGGTGGTGGTGCCTTTTAGTATCACGGAAACCCCCGGCAACGGGACGCCTGAAGAATCAGCCACCTTTCCGGAAATACTTTTTTGCTGAACAGACATATCCAGGGCCGGTTCTTTTACTTCAATAAGTATATTCCGGCCATCAATACGATAGGCAATGTTCTGCCCACGGAAAAGTTCGTCGAGGACCTCCTCTACGTTTTTATTCTCGACATTAACATTTACAATTTGCAGATCGTTCAGTTGATCACGATTATAGAAGAAATAATAATCGGTCTGCTCTTCGATGGAATTGAAGACATCGGCCAATTTTGAGCTTTTCATCTTCAGGGTCAATTTTGAGTTTTGCGAATACACACTCGCAGAAACCGACCCCAGGGACAATAAGATCATCAAAACACATAATCTTGCCATAAGCCACAGTTTTTTTAGCCAGGAGCTATAAACCTCCTTGAGTTTTACGCATTTTTTCATAAATTTGAATGTTTTAATTAAAAAAATTGATTTAGCACATGGTTGCGGTCAATTAAAAGGGGGGATACTTCGACCTATCTCCTCTTTTTTGTGTATCAACAGCAACGTTTATTTTATTGTTTTTTAAGCCATACTTCTTTATTTTCAATACGATAACCTATACGGGCAGTAACCTTAAATTTTTCCAAAGCGTCGATTAAATTTGCATCGTAACTGAAAGCTCCCCTGAACCGATAGTTCCCCAGGCCGGGATCGCTCAGCTTAAATTTAACGTCGTATATTCTTTCCAATTCCGCGATCAGGTCATTGAGGGTCGCATCCTGGAAAATGATTTGCCCGTCGCGCCATGCGGAATAGATCCGGGTATCCACGTCCTGTACCAGAAATTTTTCCTGTCCGGTCTCGTATATCACACGTTCACCAGGTTTCACTTCTATTTGCTGGCTGGTACCTTCTCTCTTTAAATCGAGTAAAATACTCCCTTCTGTTAATACGGTTTCAAAAATTTGCGAATCGGAGTGTGCTTTTACGTTAAATGAAGTGCCTGTTACTTTTACATCTGCCATAGCCGAACGCACATAAAATGCTTTTCTTTTGTTTTGTACCACATCGAAATAGGCTTCTCCATCGAGATACACTTCCCGGGTTTCGGCATTAAAGGCCAATGGGTCATACGTAATTTTCGATCCCGAGTTGATCCAGACTTCTGTTCCATCCGGAAGTTTACATTTTGAAATGTGGCCGGCAGGCGCCGATACTTCAGCTATGGTTTGATTGAGTTGTCCAATTGTTGGTTCGCCAAAGAATAACAAACTCACGGCAATTGCTATCGGAAATGCAAGAATGGCAGCAACCAGGTACACGATAGAACGCCGTTTAATCCGGTGGGACTGTACAACCAGATTTCTGTTGACTTCGGCAAGAATTGTGAGTTTGTCTTTCCTGATATTTTCCGGCTCAAGCCATGTTTCGGCAGCATTCCATGTGTAGAGACTGTTATCGTATATTTTTTGATGATCAGCCGATTGGGCCAGCCAATCGGCAAGCTGGAGCCTCTCTTCTTCAGAAGCATTTCCGGAAATTGATTTTGCAACTAAGGCATCGATTTGATCGGTATTTTTCATTTCGCCATTGGTTAAATCAACCAACAGACGGAAATTTTAGAAAATACCCTGTAATGAGTTTTACTTTTTTTTCAGAAAAATGCATATCATCAACCGAACAACCTGTAAGTCTGATAATTTACTCCTCATTTTTTTCAGTGCAATGCCCATTTGCATTTCAACTGTTTTTACAGAAATATTCAGCTTCTCGGCAATCTGGTTATACTTCAGGCCCTCAAAACGGCACAATAAAAATATTTCGCGGCATTTCTCTGGTAATTCGCTGATGGATTGATTAATGCGATTATTTAGTTCGGCTTCTTCCATTTTGTCCTCAAAAGGCGAATTAAACCTGTTTTCTGAAACATCGGATAAGCTGACGTTTCTTTTCGACTCGCGCAAATAGTCAATCGACCTGTTCCTGACAGCCCTGAAAAGATAAGGACTGACCGAACTTTTAACAGTTAGTTTTTCCCTTTTCAACCATAAATCGACAAACAGTTCCTGTACCAATGAACGCGACATATCCAGGTCCTGCAGGTATTTATTGGCAAACAGGCAAAGCGGGGCATAGTATTCGTCATACAATATCTCAAAAGCGTTTTCGTCCCATTCGGAAGGGTTCATACGAATTAAAGATTCAATTTTTTTATTCTTCTCCACCTTATTCTGATTTGCTCACGACAGCAAAAGTATTAAAATAACATGAATATATTTGATGCCGCCAATCATTGCTGAATACTGGATGCAGGATAATGGATTTTCGCATCATACCCGATACATGCTGTCCAAAAATTGGAACGACCATAAAAAGTCAGATACGTATTGCAATCATTTCTTATTTTTATCAATTATAAATTACAGATCGAAGCACAAATTGCAATCCCGGGATTACAATTTAGTGGGTTAAAGAATTATTTTTGTACCTGAAACTGATTATGGAACATCTGATCGAGATACATAACACGCTTCAGGCAAGCACTCGCGACACCATAAAAAGGGAACTGGCCAACGAAATCAACTGGAACGACCGGATGATTTGCATCAAAGGTTTTCGTGGCGTGGGAAAAACAACTTTTTTGCTCGACATCGTCCGAAACCAATATCCGAACGACCGTAGTTGCCTGTATGTCAACCTGAACAACTTCTATTTTTCGCGCCGGAAGATTTTTAATTTCGCCGACGAATTTTACAAAAAAGGCGGCAAGACCCTCATTCTCGACCAAATCAATAAATATCCCGACTGGGCCAAAGAGCTACGCGCCTGTTACGACAAACTTCCCGAACTGAAAATTATTTTCTCTGCATCGCCGGTCTTACGGGTAATCGACGGGAACGAGCACCTGAACGGCATTGCCAAAGTGTATCATTTGGAAGGCTTGTCGTTCCGCGAATACATTAATTATACAACCGGACTGGACTTTCGCAGGTATACCCTCAGCGAATTGCTTACCGAACATCGGGCAGTTGCAAAAAAGATAACCGGAAAAATTAAGCCGCTGGCATTTTTTAATGAATACCTGAAAGAAGGCTATTATCCGTATTCCATGAACAATAAGGCCTTTTACAACGAAACCCTGCTAAAACATGTCAACCTGGCGTTGGAAATTGACGTTACCTATCTGAACCAGATTGAATTAAAATATTTGCCCAGACTAAGGAAGTTGTTGCAGATCATTTCAAGCCAGGCGCCTTTCTCTCCAAATGTGAGTAAATTGAGCGCTGATGTGAAAACCTCGCGGGCAACAGTAATGAATTATCTTGCTTATCTGAAGAACGCACGGCTCATCAACCAGTTGTTTTCAAACGGGAACGACGACCAGATGAAAAAACCCGATCAGGTGTACCTGCAAAACACCAACCTGATGTACGCTATTGATCCTGGAAATGTAAACAATAACAACCTGAGACTGACCTTTTTTTACAACCAGGTCGGGTATCAGCACGAAATAAAGAACTCGGCAGTTGCCGATTTTAAAGTGAATGGCGAATATCATTTTTCGGTAGGAGGAAAATATACAGAACCGAAAGGCGAAAATTATTACGCTGCAGCCGACTTAATTGAAATCGGCGACGGAAATATCATCCCGCTTTGGTTGTTCGGGTTTTTGTATTAGGGGGCCCCTCCGATAACGGATGCTCGATATTGGATTCTGGATGCTCGAAAAATGATGATGGCTAAAAAAAGAACTGATAAAAAAGAAAATGTCCTATAAGAAACTTGAAATATGGAACCTGGCAAATGAACTGGTATTGAAGGTTCATGCAATGACATTGAAAGAACTTCCCGCCTTTGAATTATATGAAGAAGGCAGCCAAATCAGGCGTTCCTCAAAATCAACAAAATCACAAATTGTGGAAGGATATGGAAGGCGGGATTACAAACAAGATTTCATTCGATTTTTAATTATCGGTTTAGCATCAAACGACGAAACCATCGACCATCTTGAAAATTTGTTCAGCACCGGGTCTCTGAAAAATGAAAAATTATATACTGAAATACATACATTGGCTCATAAATTAGGCAGTAAAATGAACCGCTTCATTGAAGCAGTAAAATCATCACATCACAGCGTGCATGAGCCGGAAGCGACATATATAACTCAGAAGAATAAAACAATATCGGATTTCAACCATCCAGAATCTTGCATCCAGTATCCAGTATCCAGTATCCAACATAGAGAATCCAGAATCTTGTATCGAGAATCAGATAAATAAATAACGAATACTAAAAGTTAATAAAATGGCAAAGAACAAAAAATTTGTAACATGCGACGGAAACTACGCAGCAGCGTATATGAGTTACATGTTCAGCGAGGTAGCCTGTATCTACCCGATCACGCCTTCATCGACCATGGCGGAATATGTTGACGAATGGGCAGCAAATGGTAAACTGAATATGTTTGGCCGTCCGGTACGCCTGGCCGAAATGCAAAGCGAAGGCGGCGCAGCAGGTGCTGTCCACGGGGCTTTGCAATCCGGGTCGCTGACTTCGACTTACACGGCTTCGCAGGGATTGTTGCTGATGATCCCCAACATGTATAAAATTGCCGGCGAATTGTTGCCCACCGTTTTCCACGTAAGCGCCCGTGCCCTGGCCGCACATGCCCTGTCGATTTTCGGCGACCATTCCGACGTGTACGCCGCCCGCCAGACCGGTTTCGCCATGTTGGCGGCCGGTTCGGTACAGGAAGAAATGGACCTGGCCGGTGTGGCCCACCTGGCAACGCTTAAATCAAGGGTCCCTTTCCTTGCTTTCTTCGACGGTTTTCGTACTTCCCACGAAGTTCAGAAAATTGAAGTAATTGATATGGAAGACATGCGCCCCCTGCTTGACATGGATGCTGTACAGGCTTTCCGCGATAAAGCATTGAACCCGGAACATGCAGTAACCCGCGGCACCGCCCAGAACCCCGATATTTTCTTTCAGGCAAAAGAATCTTCCAATAAATTTTACGATGCCGTTCCCGACATCGTGGAATCGTACATGAAAGAAATCAGCAAAATTACCGGGCGCGAATACCACCCGTTTACTTATTATGGGGCGCAGGATGCTGAAAACATCATTATTGCAATGGGTTCGGTAACCGAAACCATCAAAGAAACCATCGACTATCTGGCCGCACAGGGCAAAAAAGTCGGCTTGTTATCGGTACACCTCTATCGTCCGTTTTCTGCAAAATATTTTATGAATGTCCTTCCTGCTTCGGTGAAACGCATCACGGTACTCGACCGCAGCAAGGAACCGGGAGCCAACGGCGAACCGCTCTATCTTGATGTAAAAGATGTTTTCTACGGAAAGGCAAATGCCCCACTCATCGTAGGCGGGCGTTTCGGGCTGGGATCGAAAGACACCACTCCTTCGCAAATTCTTTCGGTATACGAAAACATGGAAATGAACGAGCCGAAAAACGGTTTCACCATTGGTATTGTCGACGATGTAACCTTCAAATCGCTCCCGCTGAAACCCGAAATTAAAGTTTCTCCGGAAGGAACTTACGAAGCCAAATTTTACGGTTTGGGTTCCGACGGCACCGTGGGCGCCAACAAAAACTCAATCAAAATTATTGGCGACACCACCGATAAATATTGCCAGGGATATTTCCAGTACGACTCGAAAAAATCGGGTGGTTTCACCTGCTCGCACCTTCGTTTTGGCGACCATGAAATCCGTTCCACCTATCTGGTAACAACCCCCGACTTTGTAGCTTGCCATGTTCCTGCTTACATTTATCAGTACGATGTGTTGAAAGGCCTGAAAAAAGGCGGCAGCTTCCTGCTGAACTCTATTTGGGATGCAGAAGAAACCAAAGACCGTCTCCCGAACAACATGAAAAAATTCATGGCCGAAAACGAAGTCAATTTTTACATCATCAACGGTACCAGGCTGGGTGAAGATTTGGGATTGGGAACACGCACCAATACCATCATGCAGTCGGCATTCTTTAAAATTACCCAGGTAATTCCATACGAAAATGCCGTTGAAGAAATGAAAAAAGCCATCGTCAAATCGTATGGGAAAAAAGGCGAAAAGATTGTAAACATGAACTTTGCCGCCGTGGAAGCCGGTGGTATCAATGTGGAAAAAGTAGCCGTTCCTGCCGAATGGAAATCCATCAGCGTTGAAAAAGAAGCCGTTGATGCCAGCCGTCCGGAATACATCAGCAATATCGTTGATGTTATTAACGCACAAAAAGGCGACGACCTGCCGGTTTCGGCATTTGTTGGTTCCGAAGACGGTACGTTCTGTTCCGGAACAGCAGCTTACGAAAAACGCGGTATTGCCGTCAATGTTCCCGAATGGAACGTCGATAACTGTATACAGTGTAACCAATGTGCGTATGTTTGTCCTCACGCTGCCATTCGTCCGTTCCTGCTGAACGAAGAAGAACTGGCCAATGCGCCCGAAGGGACAGTAACCAAAGCGGCCATTCCGAACAAACAATTCCCCGGCTTGCAATTTCGCATCCAGGTAAGCACGCTCGACTGTACAGGCTGCGGCAACTGTGCCGATGTTTGCCCGTCAAAAGAAAAAGCGCTTGTAATGAAACCACTGGGAACCCAGGAAGCCGAAATCGGACGCTGGAATTACATGGACAGCAAAGTGACTTACAAAGAAAAAGTGGTCGATAAATTCCAGTCGGTTAAAAATTCGCAGTTTGCACAACCTCTGTTTGAATTCTCGGGCGCTTGTGCCGGTTGTGGCGAAACACCCTATATTAAACTGATTACCCAGTTGTTTGGCGAACGGATGATGGTGGCCAATGCAACCGGCTGTTCGTCCATTTATGGCGGCTCTGCCCCGTCGACCCCGTATTGCAAACACAAAGAAAGCGGAGACGGTGTCGCATGGGGCAACTCTCTGTTTGAAGACAATGCCGAATACGGCTTTGGTATGGCTGAAGGGGTTGCCGCACAGCGCGACCGCATCGAAAGTATTATGAAGGCCGAAATGCAGAATGATATTTCTCAGGAAGAAAAAGACGCATTTGCAGCCTGGATTGAAGGCAAAAACGATGCAGCCGCTTCAAAAGCCGCATCTACAAAAGTGCTTGAAGTATTGGCCGGAAAAGATGCAGCGTATGAAAAAGACATTCTCGGACTAAAACAATACTTAGTGAAAAAATCGTTCTGGATTTTTGGCGGCGACGGATGGGCTTACGACATCGGTTACGGCGGCCTCGACCACGTGCTGGCTTCCGGGCAGGACGTGAACGTGCTGGTGTTGGACACCGAAGTTTACTCGAACACAGGCGGACAGGCATCGAAAGCAACACCGGTAGGCGCGGTAGCCAAATTCGCCGCATCAGGAAAGAAAATCCGCAAGAAAGACTTAGGCGTAATGGCCATGTCGTACGGGTACGTTTACGTGGCACAGGTGGCCATGGGCGCCAACCAGGCCCAGTACCTGAAAGCCATCCGCGAAGCCGAAGCTTACTCCGGCCCGTCACTGATTATCGCGTATGCACCTTGTATCAACCACGGATTGCGTAGTGGAATGGGCAAATCGCAGGAAGAAGAAAAACGGGCTGTGGAAGCCGGTTACTGGAGCCTGTACCGTTACAACCCACTATTGGAAGAAGAAGGCAAAAATCCGTTTACTCTGGATTCAAAAGAACCTGACTTCTCCAAATTTCAGGACTTCCTGAACAACGAGGTGCGTTACACTTCGCTGAAAAAGGCTTTCCCGGAACAAGCTGCCGAATTGTTTGCCGCCGCTGAGGCAAATGCCAAATGGCGCCACAACTCGTACAAGAGAATGGCTGCCATGGACTTCTCAATGGCTGAATAAAAAACCTCGATTATAAATTTTAAAACCGTCGCCCGTTCTTTCGGGTGGCGGTTTTTTCTATCTTTTTGGAAATACTTTTCCCCGATCAAGAATCATTTTTCATACGTAAATAATTTCTATTAAATGAGCCTTTAAAGCCCATATGTTGTTTAAAATCAATAATTTTTAGAACTACAGACAAAAGAAAAGAAAGCACTTGTCTTTAAAGCAAATGCACGGTT
>JAVEYG010000016.1:0-96253 GCA_034003625.1 Prolixibacteraceae bacterium
GATAAAACTCATCTTCGAGACCTTTTTGAGAGAACTAAATTTCAAAATGACAAAGAACGTTTTAGGCTTAATGAGCCAAATTTGTTTAATATTAATAACGTCCCAATTTTAATGGGACACTAGTGAAGTTGATTGTTTTCTAAAAAATCCCGGATCACATTCCGCAGTCGGATGGATTCGTACACATCTTCGGCATTCGAGCCAACCGATACGGTAATATTTTCTTTCTTGTAGATGGCAGGAGAGACGAACTGGCACAGTCCCGGTTTGTCGTGTATATTGACCAACACTCTTGCCTTTCGTGCATCGTCTGTAATTTGCCGGTCAAGTTCATTGTTGTTAGTGCATGAATATACCATCAGAAAACCGTTCAGGTCGGATGGTTCATACGCTTTTATTTTCAAAGGATGACCGCTTTCTTTTACTTCGTTGCATACATGTAGTGCAATAATTTCAATCCGGGCATTGAAGCGGCCTAGTTGCCTGATTTTTTTCAGCGCGCTTTGACCACCACCAATGATCAGAATCTTTTCACCGGTAATGTCAATATTAATGGGAAAGAAGTTTTTGCTCATGGTTTTAAATGTTATATTCTATTGGCGACTTGGTAATCCGGCCAAAATTCAGCCTGTTCCATGTCCGCTCGTGAAAAAAGTAAAGCAGCATTTTGGTGAATAGCTCAATGCCGCCTATCGTTACGGCAAAATCGGGCTTGCCGGTAACCAACCACGAAATCACCATGGTATCAATAGTCCCGATTGTTCTCCACGAAATGGTTTTCACAATGCTCCGGTAAGGTTTTTCTGTCATAATCTTTTAATGTTATTTTTTACCGAAAAAAAAGCCCCTCTGCATTGCAGAAGGGCCATCCGGTACATATAAATATCTGTTTTAATTTTATGTCACATTCTTCTTCTGCATAACAGTTCCATTGCACATACAACACATACACATTGCAGTACACATGCTCCTCATCGATACTATGCAGAAATTGGCTGATTTCATTATTTCAATAATTTGTTCTTGCAAAAGACTGTCGTGTCTTTTATTCGTTTTGGCAAAAGTAAAAGCATTTTTTTTAAATCAAAACAAAACAGGATAAATTTGTCTGAATTTGTAATTATTTGATAAGAAATAGGGAGAAAAGGGCTATTATTGATATTCTGAGTGCCATACGTTCCACATTGGTAAAATTGAAAACTTCTGCAATTCCCATATTTTTTATTTTTTCTCCGGTCCTTTCAGTAAAACGATAACGTTCTTTGTTTTTATATCAGCATATATTTATTATATTTTAACAGCTATCAATTTTATTTTTAATACGTATTAAAAATATTTTTTATAAGTATTAAATATTATTTTTACAGGTATTAAAATTTCAAAACCAATTTATATCATGACTATAAAGTACAAGATAATCAGTCAGGCACAGCCGGGAATTAAAGGCGGAGGTACGTACCGGTATTATGCCCGGGCCAGTAACCGCAACCGGAAAGACCTATACGATCTTTCGGAAATACTGTCGAAGAGGTCGTCGCTAAGCCCTGGCGATATTGCCGCTGTAATTATTGGATTAAGCGAATTAATCCCGGAATTACTGATGGAAAACAATACGGTAGAGCTGGGCGATCTGGGGACTTTTAGCCTTCATTTGAAAAGCGGTGCTGCCGCGCAGCCCGAAGAAGCTGATTACCGGCTGATCAAAGGGCTGAATATCCAGTTCAGGCCGGGGACGAGATTGAAAACGGCCATCCGAAATCCGTCGTTCCGGAAGTCACAATAGTCATGGCTTTTACCTGAATTTTGACGATTATCTTTTTTATATCTTATTCAACCTTCGGAATCATTTTCGCAGGTGTCCGACGGGTAATTGGCTGAACTTGTTAACTTTGCTGTGTATAAAACATTGCGGATATGAAATTGCCGTTAATCATTTTTTCTTTTTTCCTGTTGGGTACGGCCGGTAATTGCGTTGCTCAAAAGCCGGTAATTCCTGTCGGTGAGATTATTCAGGAGCCCCGCGACCGGGAGATAGTTGAGGATATAATGCAGGAGTTTTCAGGAAAAGAAGGTGTACCGATAGGGGAACTGATCGTTGCCATTGGCAAATCGTTGGAAGGAACGCCTTATGTTGGCGGGACGCTGGAAAAAGGCGACGATGAGAAACTGGTGGTTAACCTGCGCGAAATGGACTGCACCACCTTTGTTGAAAATTGCCTGGCACTGGCCCGGACGGTACAATCTGGAGATACTGCGTATGAGCGTTTTGTATATGAACTTCAGCAAATCAGGTACCGCGACGGGATACGCGACCAGTATCCTTCGCGCCTGCATTATTTCAGCGAATGGCTGCAGAACAACACCGAAAAAAATATACTTGTCCTGCCTGCCGGAGAATTTGGGAGAATTTACCCGAACAGGGTGGATTTTATGAGCACACACCCGGGCAGTTACCCCTGCCTGAAGGCCAGGCCGGAATTTATCGGCGAAATGCAACAGATCGAAAAAATGATTTCGGCAAAGGAATATTTTTTTGTGCCGAAAGAGGAAATTACCAGGGCGGAATCATGGTTACAGGAAGGCGATATTGCGGGGATCACTACTTCCATTGACGGCCTGGATGTGGTGCACTCGGTACTGCTTACCCGCGTAAAAGGGCGGGTCCATATCCTGCATGCCTCATCAACTGCAAAAAAAGTTTTGTTGAGCGATGAACCGCTTGTTGATTATCTGGCCAAAAGTAAGGCGCAAACCGGCATTTTGGTAGGGCGCCCTTTGTGACTTTGGAAAAATTGCCCGGTGGCGGGGTCGCCGTACTTTCTGAAAAAACGGTGCGGGTTAAGCCCGACCGATGTGGGGACGCAGCCTTGTGATAAGTGATCATCATGAACCCCGGGATGAATCCCGGGGTTCATGATAGGCATCCGGTCCGAATCTTCAATGTGGGGCTAAAGCCTCCATGAATCGTTTTATTTTCGGAGTAGCTCCCGAAGGGTTATTTTGCATTCAACTGTTCGCGCAGCCAGCCCGGGCGGTTGGTGGTGATCCCCTGCACGCCGAGGGCGATCATGCGCCTGGCTTCCTGCGGGTCGTCGACCGTCCAGCATAACATTTCCAATCCCAGTTTGTTGGCCTGTTTCATTACCTTTTCATCGATGATGGTGTTACGCAGGTCAAGGCCGTCAAGCCCTTTTTTAGCTGCATCTTTGATTTTTAGTTTGACGTCGGGGGCTACTGAAGAGAGCCAGTAACACTTGTTGCCGGGGAAGGCTTTTTTGGTATCAATGATTGTTTGCCATCCGAAGCTGATAAACATGATCTGGTCTTTTTTACCGCTGGCCTCAATAATCTCTTTCATGACAGGGATTACCTCGCTGTCGCATTTTATTTCAATGACCAGCATTTTCCCTTTGGGAATGATCGGGACAATTTCTTCAAGAAAAGGAATTTTTTCCCCTTCATATTGTTCTCCCTTAAATGAACCTGCATCCAGCATCCGAAGCTCGTCGGATGAGCTTTCTTTGATGTTCAGGTTGGTTCCGGTCTGGCGTTTGGTGGTTTTGTCGTGGTGTACCATCACCCGGTTGTCTTTCGAGAGGTGAATATCAATTTCAACTGCATCGGCTCCCAGTTCCCATCCTAATTTAGCTGATGCAACCGTATTTTCAGGCGCCAGAAAGGAAGCGCCCCGGTGTGCGATGATCGCAACCTGTGATTTTGCTGTGGTAAACATTCCCAATGAGATTAAGCATCCGAATAGAATCTTTTTCATTTTTTCGTTTTTTAGGGTAATACTATTTTTTCGTTAATCGTTTTTCAAATCCACAGGCTAAGAAACTGAAAAAAAACGGGCTGGTCAATGTTCGGGGTCCTGTTTTTTTAATATTTCTGAAGGCGGTGTGCCAAAATATTTTTTAAAACATCTTGAGAAGTAAAGCGGGTCGTTGAACCCGACTTTGTAGCTGACTTCCGAAATACTGAGTTCGTTTGCGGGGTCGAGTAATATCTGCCGCGCCTCTTTCAGGCGTATGTTGCGGACGAATTCGGTTGCCGATTGTCCCGTGAGTGTTTTGAGCTTCGAGTAAAGCAGGGTTTTGCTCATGTTCATCAGGTTGCAGAATTGCGGAACATCAAAATCTGCGTTGTCGAGGTTCAGGAACACTGCTTCCACTGCCTTGTTCAGGAACGACTGGTCGCCTTTGTTACTGGTAAAATGTTCGGCTTTGATTTGTTTATTCTCGGCAAAGCGTTTTCGGAGCCGCTTCCGGTTTTCGATCATTCCGAGACAGCGCGCTTTGAGTTCGTTCATGTTGAACGGTTTGGTGATGTAGTCGTCGGCGCCCATGCCAAGTCCCTGTACAATGGTTTCTTCTGTGTTGCGTGCGGTTAAGAGAATGACGGGAATGTGGCTGGTTTGCCCGCTCTCCTTGATTCGCCTGCAAAACTCGATACCGTTCATGCCTGGCAGCATGAGGTCGGAGATTATCAGGTCGGGCATATGGTCAAGCAGTTCCATCCCTTTCTCGGCCGTAGTTGCCGGGAGTACCTCGAAATGGGGCGATAGTTCGCCCGAAATAAATCCGAGCATCTGTTGTTCGTCTTCGATGATCAGTAGGAGTGGTTTTTCATTGTTTTCGCCGGAAAAGTTTTCTTCTGCAACAAGAAGGGGAGCCTGTGGTGATCTTTCCGCTTTCCGGAGCGGAAGCGCTACGTTAAATTCAGTTCCATTCCCCTCGTCGCTGGACACACGGATGGTCCCGCCGTGTAACCGGACCAGTTCTTTTACTAAGGAAAGCCCAATCCCGCTTCCGGGTATTTTTTTGTCCTGATCGTTTTTTAGCCGGTAAAAACGGTCAAAAATGATTGATTGCATTTCAGCCGGGATACCGGGCCCGTTGTCTGAAACTGTTACGGTTAACGTTTCAGTCAGGGAGTCCCATTGTACCTGCAGTTCAACCAACCCGTTCCCGGGAGTGTACTTGAATGCGTTCGATAGCAGGTTCACAATTATTTTTTCTAATTTGTCGGCATCATAATTAAGCCATAATTCATCGGTTTCGGTAGTCAGCAGGAATTTGAACCCTTTTTCGTCGGCCAGCGGTTTGTAATAATAAAAGATGGATCTTACCTGACGGATTACATCTCCCGGGGCATATTCCATCTGTATTTTTTTCGATTCCAGTCGCCGGAAATCAATTACCTGGTGTACAAGAGTTGAGAGACGTTCCACATTTTCATGTATCAGGTCTATGTATTTTTTTGTTTCTTCATTTTTATTATCCCGTTCCAACAATTTTTGCAGGGGAAGCATGATCAGGGTGAGCGGTGTTTTCAGTTCGTGCGAAATGTCGGTGAACAATCGCAGCTTGAACTGGTCGAGTTCGTGAATTTTTTTATTCCGCATGTACAGCCGGATAAGCAGGAAGGAAATAACAGCGAGGAACGACAGGATGGTCAGGATGAACCAGGCCCGTTTGTGTACCGGCGGTTCTACAACAAAATTTATCGTTGCAGGAGTTTCGTCAATGTTCAGGTCCATATCGCGGGCCCTGACTTCAAAGATGTAGTCGCCGTCTTCGAGGTCGAGCAAAAGAATGGATTTGTCGGAAGAAAAAAGCGACCATTCCCCTTCGTTAAGCCGGTACGAAAACTGAAGTTTGTCGGGCGGGGTTTTGTGCATGAAATCTTTTCCTGTGAAACGGATCAGCACATTCCCTTCAGGAGGGATTTCACTCTCGGCAAAAGTGATGTAGGTATCCGGTCCCTGCCGGTCGCGTTTGTACCGGATGGTTTTCCATATCTCGCTGGGTATTGCCCGTGTGTTCTTCAGGTCATACAGGTACCATTCGCGCGAACCGAGGTTGATCCAGATATCTTTGCCGGCTGACAGGCGGATCGTCCCTTTTTCTCTCGGGATGCCGATGGCGGGGTGCATGATCTGACTGACGAACTGCTTGCCGTCGAAGCAGGAAATGCCATTGTCGGTGGCAATCAGCACCGATTTGTCGTTTTCGTGGTACAGGTTGGTTACCATGTTGCTGGCCAGCCCGTTTTTTACCCCAAAACGTTGCCAGCCTGTTCCGTCGAAATGGAATAATCCGTAACCTCCCTGCGCTATCCATATTTTGTCCCCGGGGCCAACTGCAATATCATCGGTCCAGTGGGTACCGTTGAGCAGCGAATCAAGCGCCCGGGTGGTTTGTCCGTCGAAAACGTTAACTGTGCTTCCTGAGAACCATAATTTTCCATCCGAGGTTTGTTCAATGGAAGGGATACGGAGCGGCACCTGCGGCGGGTGGTATGCCCGCCATTTATTTGTGGAATAATGATATTCGATGAACCCTCCTGAATGAGGGCCATAGGAGCTCAATACTCCGTTGAAGGAGAATGCAATGGAGCTGTCGCCCAGTTCCCTGATGCCATCATAAGAAATGCCAAACTGTACAGGGGGCAAATGTTCCATATTCCAGCGTTCGCCGTTGAAGGTTGCCAGCGCGGCCCTTCCGTTATGGCTTCCGGCGGCCCAAAGCTGTCCCTTTTTTGAATAATAAACCTGCATGGCCATGTTCATCAGCCCGTCGCGGGCCGTATGTTCTGAAAATACCTGCAACAATGAGTCGGCTTCCACTACTGTTCCGTTGTTGGTGGTAAACCAGTAGCGCCCGTCGGGTGTATTGCACTGGAAGTTTAGTCCCTGATACGTGAGGTAACTGCCTTTTGTGTATTCCAGTTTCCGGAACATGCCTGTGCCCCAGAGGAAAATGCGGTCGTCCTGATCGGAAGAAATGTTGATATATGAGAGCGGAAGTTTGACTTCCGGGTATTGATACAATTTCCATCTGTTGCCGTCTAAGGTATAAATTTTACTGTGCCCGCCGATCCAGATTTTACCGTCGCTGGTTTTCACGATCCCGGTATGGAGATCGTCGCCGCCTATATTGCTCAGGTTGACGCTGGATGATTTTTCGGTTTTCAGGTTTACTATTTGCAGACTGGTACTGGTACTGGCCGAAGTAACCAGCAGTTCGTCCCCTTTTCGGCAAATTCCTGAAATACCTTCTGGCGTAAGCCGGTCGACATGGTGGTATTTCCAGTCCGATTTGGTAAAAACATTCTGAAGGTTGCGTATTTCTGCAATCTCAAAATCTTTGTACGGACAGGCTGCCCAGAAAGTATCGTGTTCGTCGGGATGGATGCGGTAAACAGGGAATGTGATCTCCCGTATATTTTTAACAAAGCGCCCCAGGTCGGAAAACAGGGCTATCTTATTGGTAATAGTTCCGTTGGGGGCCAGTTCAAAAATTCCGTGGGGATTGAAACAGCGGACATGCCAGGGGGTGACCTTCAGCAAGCCGTGTCGGGAGCCAATCCAAATATATCCGTTGGGGTCGGTTACAAATTCGTAAAGAGGGGAGAAACTCATTTCCAAAAGTTTCTGAAACTGATTGTCGATGTAGCGGTAAAGACCTTTTCCTGTTGCCACAAGCAAATTTTGGCTCCGCTCATGGGCCATTGAATACAGCAGGGAACTGTCAACCTGAAAAGGTTCCAGCCGGTACCCGTCGAAAAAGATGGCCTGGCTGCCGGAGCCAAACCAAAACCCGCTGTTTCTTCCCCGGCTCATGCACGAGACGGTAATCGTATCGAGTTCATGAAACTCGGTCCACTGCCAGGGTTCCAGTACCGGATCGGCAATGACCGGTTTACGGGATTCCCTGGGGAAAGCCCGATAAGCACCGGCAAGCGCCGGGACCAAAAAAGAAATGAGGATGATCCGTATGAAAATCCAATGAGTCATTTACAAAACGAAATAATTGCCCCGAAAGATAGCAATTCACTTTCTTTGTGCAAAGTGAAGAAATGATACGCAGAAAACTTTGATTGAATTTAAAGTTTTGTATTTTTGCGCAAAATTTTAACGGATGGATGTACGTACAAGAATAATGGAGGAGGCAACCGGCCAGTTTTTTAAATATGGTATACGGAATGTGACCATGGACGAGATTGCTGCTTCTTTGGGAATATCTAAACGCACTGTTTACGAGGCTTTTAAGGATAAAACTGAACTGGTGCAGACCTGTATAAAAGGTTTGTCCCGGCTTCAGGACCAAAAGAACCAGGAGATCATTCTGGGTTCGGCCAACGTCATCGAAGCAATATTCTTGTTTATGCAGGAAGGCATAAAGGCGATGAATTCCATCAATCCGGTTTTTTTTACCGACATCCGGAAATATTATCCGGGAATATGGAAACCGCTTCACGACGAAAACAGGGAGAAAGCACATCGTATAACACATACCCTGCTGAGAAAGGGGTTGAATGAAGGATTGTTCAGAAAAGACATTCATGTTGGCATTGTGTCGAAACTGTTCCATGAACAAATGAACCTGCTTGCCGATGAAAAAATATTTCCGCGTGACGAGTATACTCCTTCTGAGGTGTTTAAAAATTTAGTGATCAGTTTTACCCGTGGAATTTCAACCAATAAAGGAATTGAAATTATCGACAGGATACTGGGATAATTTTTTTTGCTTTTTTGAAAACCCATAAGAATTTAAAAGTTTTATAAGTGTATAATGGATGAAGAAGCAATTTTGAAACGTACTTTTTCTCTGTATTCAAAGTACGGGATAAAAAGTGTGGGGGTTGATGATGTGGCATTTATGCTGGGGATGTCTAAAAAAACAATTTACGAACGGTTTAAAAACCGTGAAACCCTGATCGGGAGAGCGGTACGCAACAATATTGATTCGTTCGTGAAAGGCCTTGATGATGTGATGCGCCCGGATGGCGACGTGTTTACCCGGCTTTGCCGTTTTTATGCGTACCTGATAAAAAGCACCCGAAAGATCAACCCTGCATTTATTCACGACCTGAAAAAGTATTCCCGCCAGCAATATAAATTGTTCATTCAGCTGCGCGACGAAAAATTATACGAAATAGTGAGCCAGATAATTAAGAAAGGGATTTCTGAAGGAATATTCCGGGACGATGTGCCGGACAAATATCTGTATAACAACCAGATGGATAAAGTATTGATGATGGTGCATGAATCTCGTTTTCAGGATGATACCCCTTTGTTGCCTTCATTGGTGGCTTATATGTTGATTTTGAATGATATACGTGGGATTACAACACAGAAGGGGCACGAGGAATTAGAGAAACGCTACGAAACCTTATTGAAATTGATCTAATAATAAGTTACCCATTGATAAACAAACAATTAAAAACAATGTGATGAAACGGGAAAAGTTAATTTTCATGCTCTTTTTTCTGCTGTCTTTTCACTGCCTCCATGCCCGGGAAAAACTGTCGTTTAATCTTCAGGAAGCCCGGGAGTATGCCCTGAAATATAACCGGACGATGAAAAACTCGGGGCTTTCGGTTACCCAGGCACAAGAGAAGTTGTGGGAAGCAGTTGCTGCTGGTTTGCCCCAGGTAAATGCTTCAACTGATTACACGAATGCCATGGGGGCCAAAATCAGCATCCAGTTCCAGGAAGGACAGCCTGCAACGGAAATTCCGATCAAGCCCACCAGTAATTTTAATCTTCAGGTAGGACAGTTGCTCTTTAATGGCAGCTATCTGGTCGGGGTACAGATTGCCAGGCTTTACGGGGAACTTTCGGAAAAGAACCTTGTGCGGACCGAGCGGGACGTACTTAGCCAGGTTAGCGAAAGTTATTATCTGGTATTAGTTTCCGAAGAATCGCTGAAAATCCTGAAGGCAAACACTGCGAACCTTCAAAACATCTATACAAAAATGGAACCCATGATAAAGGTGGGTATGCGTGAAAAGGTGGAACTCGATCAGTTGGCGGTGCAGGTGAATTCGCTGAACAACGCTGTGAATATGGCAGAACGTCAATACGAATTGGCAAAAAACATGCTCCGTCTGCAACTTGGTGTTTCAGCTGATACGGAAATTGAACTTACAGAACGGTTGACGGAAGTATTGAAATTGGAACAAGTCAGTTCCGGGTTGGCCGGAATGTTCCGCATCGATCAGAACATAGATTTCCAGTTGCTGAATATCCAGGAAGAAATGACCCGGAAACAGCTTGATCTGCAAAAGGCCGGTTACCTGCCCACTCTTTCAGGTTATTATTCTTTTACCCACAAAATCCTGAAACCCGCATTCGACATGTCGCCACCCCATGTGGTTGGTTTCCGGATGGACATCCCTCTTTTTTCGAGCGGTGAACGGCGTTCTAAAGTGCGGCAGGCAAAAATCGACCTGGAAACGGTGCAAAACAATAAGCTGCTGCTTGAAGACCAGTTGTCGGTTCAATACAAGCAATTGTCGTTTAACCTGAAAAGCGCCATTGAAAGTTATGAGAACCAGAAACGGAATATCGAAGTGTCGAGAGAAGTTTATGAGAACCTGAAACTGAAATACGAACAAGGCATTATTTCGGGGCTGGAATTAACAACTGCCGACAATAACTACCTGAAAGCTGAATCCGATTTCCTGACCGCAGCTTACCAGGTATTAAAGGCACAAAATGAGTTAAATACACTTACGGGAAACATACAATAATACATAAAAATGAAACGATTAGGCAATTTACTATTTGCACTTTCCATCCTGGCAATTACGGTCAGTTCCTGTTCAAAAGGCGACGGTGCAAAAAACGAAAACAAAAACGAGCCTGTTGCTTTGGTTTCAGGTAAAGAAATGGTTCGGGTTATCCCCCTTACCAAACAAGAAATCACGCGGACAATCGAAAACCAGTCGACCCTGAAACCTTTCAACGAGGTACACCTGGCCCCTTCCGTTCCCGGGAAAATTGAATCAATTAAAGTTGAAATCGGGGATCATGTACAAAAAGGGCAGTTGCTTGTTAAAATGGACGATGCCCAGTTGATCCAGTCTCAGATACAGCTGAACAGCCTGGAAACTGACCATTCGAGGATGGAAACCTTGCAAAAAACCGGGAGTATTGCCCAACAGCAGTACGACCAGTTGGAGGCCCAGTATAAAGTGGCCCGGCGTAGCGCTGAATACCTTGCCGATAATACTTTGCTGAAGGCACCGTTTAGCGGGGTTGTTTCAGGAAAATATTTTGAGCCGGGCGAAATTTATTCAGGTGCCCCGGTTGCAACAGTCGGAAAGGCCGCAATCCTTTCGCTGATCCAGATCGACCGCATGAAAGCGATTGTGAGCATTTCAGAAAAATATTTCCCGGTCATCCATAAAGGGATGAAAGCATCAATACGGTTTGATGTGTACCCCGAGATGGATTTTGAGGGCGAGATATTCCGGATTTATCCGACGATCAGCCCGCAAAGCCGTTCGTTCGAGGTAGAGATCAGCATTGTCAACAAAAACAACATGCTCCGTCCCGGGATGTTTTGCCGCGTGAATATTGATCTCGACAAGGTGGAAGCCATTGTATTGCCGGCGCTTGCCGTCCTGAAAATGCAGGGTTCGAACATCCGGTACCTGTTTATCGAGGAAAACGGGAAAGCCAAACGGGTGGAGGTTGAGCTTGGGAAACGGTTTGACGATAAAGTTGAAGTGATTTCCGATGTGTTAAAAATCGGCGACAGGATAATTATCAATGGACAGGCGCGCCTTCTCGACGGCATGGAAGTCCAGGTTGTAGACTGATCTTTTTTCCGCAGTACCGAAATTATTATTTTAAAGACTTTACATTATGAGTATATATAAAAGCGCGGTAAACAAGCCAATTACTACGGTGATGATCTTTGTGGCCATCATGGTAATGGGGCTTTTTTCGCTGATTAATATTCCCGTTGATTTGTACCCGGAACTGGAACCGCCTTACATCTCAGTGATGACAAGCTATCCGGGAGCCAATGCAACGGATATTGAAACCAATGTTACAAAGTTGCTTGAAGATGCACTGAATTCGGTTGACAAGCTGAAAGAGATCAACTCTACTTCTTCCGACAACCTCTCGGTGATTGCGCTTGAATTTGAGTGGGAATCAAACTTAGACGAGGCTTCCAACGATATCCGGGATGTGATCGACCGGGTTTACGAAAGCCTCCCGGAAGGGTGTGACCGGCCCATCATTCTGAAGTTCAATACCAGTATGATGCCGATTTTGTTTTATGCTATTACGGCAAATGAGAGTTATCCGGGATTGGAAAAGCTGATCGATGAAAAAATCATTAACCCGCTGAACCGGGTCAATGGCGTCGGTTCTGTCTCGATGGTGGGCACCCCGAAACGAATGATCTATATTGATGCCGACCCGCAGCGTTTGGATGCTTACAGTCTTACCATCGAACAGGTAGGCGGCGCCATTTCGGCTGAGAATACGAACCTTCCGCTGGGAAATGTAAAAATGGGAAAGATCGACTATCAGATACGGGTGCAGGGCGAATTCAACGAGAGCGAGCGCATCCGCAATTTAGTTGTCGCTAATTATAATGGCAGTCCGGTATATGTGCGCGATGTGGCTACCGTGAAAGATACCCTCAAAGATGTGACGTTAGAGGAAAAGATCAATGGAGAAGCCGGTGCACGTATGTTTGTGATGAAGCAATCGGGCGCCAATACTGTTAAGGTGGCCCGCGAAATTAAAAGCCGGCTGGAAGAACTGAAAACGACATTGCCGCCCGATGTGAAAATTCAGGAAATATTTGATTCGTCGAAATTCATTAAAGGTTCGATCAGCAATCTTTCTGAAACCCTGATGTGGGCCGGGATTTTTGTTGTTTTCGTGATATTGTTTTTCCTTGGGAGGTGGAGGGCTACGTTTATTATTGTGCTGACCATCCCTATTTCGCTGATCATCGCGTTTGTTTACCTTTACCTGACAGGTAATTCGCTGAACGTGATTTCACTGACTTCCCTTTCCATCGCCATCGGGATGGTAGTCGACGATGCGATTGTAGTCCTCGAAAATATTACCCGTCATGTGGAACGGGGCAGTAGCCCGCGCGAGGCATCAATCTATGCGACCAACGAAGTATGGCTTTCAGTTATTGTAACTACTTTGGTAGTAGTGGCAGTGTTCTTCCCGCTTACAATGGTTTCCGGGATGACCGGCGTGTTGTTCAACCAACTCGGATGGATTGTTACCATTACCATCGTGACTTCGACCCTGGCGGCTATCTCGCTGACACCGATGCTGGCTTCCCGTTTTCTGAGGTTGAGGCCCAAAAAGGAAACAGGCCGGTTCAGCTACGAAAATACCGTTGAAAAATGGTTGATAAAGTTTGACTCGTTTTATGAAGCAACATTGCGTAAGTTGTTACACTACAAAACAACCGTAATTATTGTTACATCCGCGATTTTTGTGTCGTCGCTTTTCATGGCAAAATATGTTGGTACCGATTTTATGCCCGAAACAGACGAAAGCCATTTGTCTGCAGTTATTGAACTACAAACCGGGATGAGGGTGGAAGAAACATCGAAAGTAGCCAGAAAACTGGAACAAATTATTCACGAACGCTATCCCGAAATCCAACTTATATCGGTATCTGCAGGGGCCGACGATGAAGGGGGTTTTATTTCCCTGTTTACCACGACGGGGTCGAATATGATTAATTTCATGATGCGCCTTTCTGATATCGGTGAACGGGAACGTACGGTCTGGGAAATTGCCGACGATTTCAGGGCACAGATTGCCATGTTTCCCGAAGTAGCCAGCTCCACGGTGTCCACTTCTTCTCAGGGATTTGGGGGTAGCAGTAATACGGTTGATTTTGAAATTTACGGTTTCGATTTTGATGTGACCAACTCTTATGCTGAAAAAATTCTTGAACGCATTAAAACTATGCCCGGGGCCAAAGATGTCAGCATCAGCCGTAAAAATGACAAACCCGAACTTCAGGTGGTGTTCGACAAGGACAAGCTGTCGGAACATGGGCTGTCGACGGCACAGGTATCAACTTTTGTGCGTAACCGGGTCAATGGTCTGGTCCCCTCGTATTTTAAAGAAGAAGGCGAGGAGTATGATATTAAGATCAGGTTGGAGGAAACATACCGGAATTCGGTTTCCGATATTGAAGGATTGACCATCGTAACCCCTGTCGGAAAGAAAATAAAACTGAAAGAACTGGGTGAAGTAAAAGAATACTGGTCGCCGCCAAATATTCAGCATAAACGCAGGGAGAGGTTAGTTACCATTTCAGCTACTCCCGATAAAATCCCGCTGGGAGAACTGGCTTTGAAGATCAAAAAGGAGACTGCCGACCTGAAAGCGCCACAGGAAATTATTACGTCGATCGGCGGAGCTTATGAAGATCAGCAGGAATCGTTTATCGATCTGGCTATGTTGTTGTGCTTAAGCCTGATCCTTGTATTTATCGTGATGGCCTCACAGTTTGAATCATTCCGCATGCCGTTCATTATCATGTTTTCCATCCCGTTTGCCTTTACCGGGGTTATTTATGCCTTGTTGCTCACCGGTACCACATTGAGTGTGGTTGCTGCTTTAGGGGCTGTACTGTTAGTTGGTATCGTGGTGAAAAACGGGATTGTATTGGTCGATTACATCAACCTGATGCGCGACCGCGGTATGGAGTTGTACGAAGCCATCGCCATATCCGGGAAATCGAGGTTGAGGCCTGTGTTGATGACCGCCATGACAACGATCCTCGGGATGCTCCCGATGGCGATGAGCAGCGGCGAAGGGTCTGAAATCTGGCGCCCGATGGGGATTACTGTAATTGGTGGATTGGTTTTCTCTACTTTGGTGACCATGATCATTGTACCAATTATGTATGGAGTGCTGGCCGGCCGCGACAGCCGCAGGAAAAAGGAAAAAGTCAGAAAACAGTTTGTGTTCATGGATAAATAAAAGAAAGATATGAAAGCAGTATTTATCGTTTTTAACCAGGCCAATACCGAACGGGTGGAATACATGTTCGACCGGTTGGGAATACGTGGTTATACGTGGTGGAGCGATGTCATGGGACGCGGCTCCGAAACCGGCGAACCCCGCATGGGAACGCATACCTGGCCCGAAATGAATTCCGCCGCGCTGACCATTATTCCCGATGAACAGGTCGACGTGTTGCTTGAAAAAGTAAAAAAAATGGACGAGATCAACAAAGAAGTTGGTGTTCGCGCCTTTGTGTGGGAGATTGCTAAAACAGTATAAACAGAAACATTTGGATTCCTTCTTCTTTCACCTGAAACCGGTGAAGAGGAGGGAATTTTTATATCCTGTTTTTTGTGAGATAACTACGGATTCTCATACAGTTTCATTTTCCTACCCCGGAATTTCAAAAAAGGTAAGGCCGGAATGCGATCCGGCAGAATAAAAAATACCTTACTCTTTACCGATTCTCAGAAAAAAACTATCTTTCGCAACCAAAGCGCTTTTATGTCGAAATTTCCAAATTATATACAAGCCGATGCGATGGATTGTGGCCCTACCTGTTTGAGGATAGTGGCCAAATATTACGGGCGGCATTACAATTTGGATACCTTGCGGGATTTGATGTACAAAACCCGCGAAGGCGTTTCGTTACTTACAATTAGCGATGCAGCTGAAAAGATAGGCTTCCGTACACAAGGGGTTCGTTTAACGATTGATGCGCTTGGCGAAATCCCGTTTCCTGCCATAATCCATTGGAACCAGAACCACTTTGTGGTATTATATGACATCAAAAAGAAAAGGCGCTTTTCTTCCTCTCTTTCCTTTCGGGGAAGGGCTGGGGATGGGGTTTCCTCCTCCCCCTTGGGGGCAGGCCGGGAGGGGGCTATTTACCACGTTTCCGATCCGGCGCACGGATTATTGACATACACCGGCAAAGAATTTCTGAAACACTGGGCTTCCACCCGGCAGGAGGGGCAGCCGGCGGGTATCGTTTTGTTGTTGCAGCCCACCGCCGAGTTTTACAAGGAAGAAGGAGAAAAAGTAAACCGCACCGGATTTGGCTACCTGACTTCGTATCTGAAGCCGTACCGGAAACTCATCCTGCAACTGATGTTGGGCTTTCTGACCGGCAGTTTGTTGAGCCTGCTGTTCCCGTTTCTCACCCAGGCCATTGTCGATGTGGGGATCACCACCAATAACCTCGATTTTATTGTGCTGGTGTTGGTCGCCCAATTAGTGCTGACCCTGAGCCAGACGGCTGTTGGCTTTATCCGGAGCTGGATTATGCTGCACACCAGCGCCCGTATCAGCATCGCGCTGATTTCTGATTTTCTGATCAAGCTGATGAAACTGCCCGTCAGTTTTTTCGATACCAAACTGATTGGCGACCTCCGGCAACGCATCGACGATAACCAGCGCATCCAGTCGTTCTTGACCGGGAACCTCATCAACATGTCGTTCGGTATTTTCACATTTATAATATACAGCTTTGTACTGGCCTGGTATAGTTGGGGAATTTTGCTGATATTCTACGCGGGCAGCCTGCTTTATGTGCTTTGGATTTTAATTTTTCTGAAAAGAAGAAAAGAACTGGATTACAAACGCTTTGCGGTGGCATCGGCTAATCAGAGCAATGTGTACCAGTTGATTACCGGGATGCAGGAAATTAAGCTGAACAACTGCGAAAAGCAGAAACGCTGGGAGTGGGAACAGATACAGGCGCGTTTGTTTAAAGTCAGCATCAAAGGTTTGATGCTGAACCAGAACCAGCAGGCCGGCTCGGTGTTGATCGATCAGGCGAAAAACATTGTCATCAGCTTCTTGGCGGCCAAAGCGGTGGTCGACGGGAGCATGACCCTCGGGATGATGATGGCCATACAATATATCATTGGCCAGTTGAACAGCCCTGTAAATGAATTTATCGGCTTTACCCAGTCGGCGCAGGATGCAAAAATAAGCCTCGAACGTTTGGGCGAAATTCATAACCGGCCAGACGAAGAAGAAGCTTCGGAATCGAAAAATTACGATTTGCCCGAAGACAAAAGTTTGGTTTTGCAGGGGCTTACGTTTCATTACGAAGGGCCTCGGTCGCCAAAAGTGCTGAACAATATCCAGTTGGTTATTGCGCAGAACAAAGTAACCGCCATTGTGGGGGCCAGCGGAAGCGGCAAAACCACCCTGATGAAAATGCTGTTGGGATTTTATCCTCCGACAGAAGGGAAAATACTCCTTGGAAACGTTGATTTGAGCCAATACAATATGGAAATGTGGCGCAGAAACTGCGGAACGGTGATGCAGGACGGCTATATTTTTTCCGATACCATTGCCAACAATATTGCGGTGGGCGAAGACTTTCCCGACAAGGAACGTTTGTACAATGCTGCAAAAACAGCCAATATTCTCGAATTTATTGAGCGGTTGCCCTTGCGGTACAATACCAAAATAGGGCAGGAGGGGGCCGGGCTCAGTCAGGGGCAAAAGCAGCGGATACTGATTGCCCGCGCAGTTTACAAGAACCCCGACTATCTGTTTTTCGATGAGGCAACCAATGCGTTGGATGCCAATAACGAAAAAGTGATTATGCAGAACCTCAGCGAGTTTTTCAAAGGGAAAACCGTAGTCGTGGTGGCCCACCGCCTGAGTACGGTGAAAAATTCCGATCAGATTGTGGTACTCGACAAAGGGAGCGTGGTGGAAACCGGCACCCACGAGGAACTGGCCAAACGAAAAGGGGCGTATTACGAGTTGGTTAAAAATCAATTGGAACTGGGCGGATAAGATGGAAAAACACCCGAATATAGAACTTCGCAGCGATGAGGTGAAAGAAATACTGGGGACGCCTCCCCGCTGGATCATCCGCAGGGGGATCACCATTATTTTTTCGGTTATCGTTGTATTGCTTATCGGAAGCTATTTTTATAAATATCCCGACATTATTAAAGCGCGGGTGGTGGTGTTGTCGGAAAACCCGCCTGCCCATATTGTTGCCAATGCCAGCGGCAAGATCGACCATTTGTTTGTGGCCGACAACCAGCCTGTTGAAAAAGATTCGCTCTTGGGTATTATTGAAAACCCGTCCGACTTCCGGCACGTGTATTTGTTGATGGAGGTACTCGACTCCGTTAAACCATTTTTTGACCACCCGGAGCGTTTTTCTGAATTGAATTTCGACCGTGAATACAACCTTGGCGAATACCAGGGTTATTACAGCACATTCACCTACCAGTGGCGCGAGTATTGCACTTTTTTGGGTTTCAACATGTACGACCAGCGAAAAGAGTCGCTGGTGAAACAGCGCAACGACTACTGGCGCTACCTCGACCGGCTGAAACGACGGATGGAAGTGCTGATTGAGGAAATGGAGATGGGCGAGTTGCAGTTACGGCGCGATTCGTCGCTGCATTCAAAAAGCGTGTTGTCGGACATCGACCTGGAAAAATCGAGGTCGGCCTTTTTGAAACACCGCTACAATTACGAAAACGCTTTGGTCGACCTGTCAAGTACGCAAATACAGGTGAATAAAGTCAACCAGCAAATTCAGGAATTAGATATTGAAAAAATGGAGGCAGGCAAGCGCCTTCTGGCCACCTTGAAAGAACGTTATGAAAACCTGTACAACCAGTTGCTGGCATGGGAAAAAGCATTTGTGCTGAAAACGCCCATCAGCGGACAGGTGACTTTTACGAAGGTGTGGAGCGCCAACCAGTACGTAACTGCCGGGAGCGTGGTTTTTTCGGTGGTGCCCGAAAGCCAGGAGCAAATCATCGGGAAGGCAGTGATGCCGGTCACCGGTGCCGGGAAGGTGAAAGCCGGCCAGCGGGTCAACATCAAATTCGACAATTATCCGTACATGGAATACGGCATGGTGTACGGTCAGGTGAAATCGGTGTCGCTGGTGCCGTCGAACGAAACCTATATTGCCGAAATAACCGTTCCGCAGGATTTGCAGACCAATTATCACATTGCCCTCGATTTCAGCCAGGAGTTGCAGGGTACAGCCGAAATTGTTACTGACGAGCTGCGCCTGCTACAACGTATCTTCAACCCCATCAAATCCCTGTTCCGGGAACGGATGCTCGATTGATTTCAGTGAAATGGTTTTTTGCCAGCCTGTACCGGTAAAGCGTCGCATCTGTTCAGGCATGGTTTTTTATCAAGGTGCAATAAAGATTTCATCACAAGGAAAGATTTTTTCCTGATATTTTCTTGAATTTTTTCGGGGTTACAGTTCAACAGGCCATGCGCCGCATGAAGTTATTTCCCGGTTTGAACAAAGCCTGGCCTGGTCAGTTATTCTAACTATCCTCATTGCTTTCCAACAAGATATTTTTATGTTGTCGGACAATCTGGTTGCGAAAAAATAAAAATGCAATTACAACGCAAGAAATCTTTTATATTTTGAATTATTATTGGCATTGGGGGACAGGGGACAGGTCTTAATTCCTTTTTACCTTTGAACTGTATCATTTTCTAAAGTCTGTATAAAATTTTTTGCATGACTTTTTTCGGATTACACACTATGAATAAACGAATGAATTATAGTAAACGAATAATTTTGGGGTTGTTGGTGATGACCGTCATGATCGTATTTTTCACCCATTGCAATGATATTATGGAGCAAGAAAAATACCAGCGCCCGGATTGGCTGGAGGGAAAGCTTTTTACCCAGATAGCCTCGGATGAGGACCTGAGCATTTTTACCGAGTGCATGAAAATCACCGGCTATGACACCATTCTCGATGTTTCCGGAAGTTTTACAGCCTTTGTCCCCGATAACGAGGCGTTTAATTTATTCTTTCAGCAGAATCCCATGTACGGCGGACAGGTAAGTAACATTCCGAAACCGGAGCTGGAGAGGATTGTGAAATTTCATATCCTTCAAAACGCATGGAGCAAACTTCAGCTTCAAAGTCTGGATATTTATGGATGGATTGACAAGGAGGACCCCAATAACAATAAGCCCAGGGGATACAAACGACAGACTATACTGAAAGATGAGAATAAAAAGTATTGGGTTTATTCCGATAAAGGTATTGTCTCCGTTGTTGATTCGGCAAACAGTAATTCGTACCGTAAAGTTTTCAAACAGTCGAGAAAATACGCCCCTATCTTTTTTAATGAATATTTTCCGATTAATAAACTGTCGCCCTCCGATTACGAATTTTATTTTAACCGGCCATTTGAGAGTGGAAACATTTACTATTGTAATGCGAAGATTGTCTCCAATGAGATTTATGCGGAAAATGGGTTTGTTTACAAGGTAGACAGGGTAGTCGCCCCGATGTTAAATGCAGAACAATTCCTTGAAAAGACGCATGAAGGGGAAAGTTATAAAGATTTCCTTGGATTAGTACAGCTTTTCCCGGGTTTCTCCATCAACCTCGAGGAAACGTACAAGCAGGTAGAGGCAAAAGAAGGCTTGCAGTTCGATACGCTCTATAACATGACGTATACTGATATAAGCTTCGATCTTCACGAAGAAAACACCGGTCCAAATACAAATGTTTCAAATTATACCACACGGTATCATAATGCCCTGCTGGCCCCCACCGATGAGGCATTTAGAAAATTCATCGATGAGGTACTGACTGCAGCGAGCGGGTATCCCCGCTGGAGTTCTTATAAAGCTGTCCCCAAAGAGATAAAAAAGATTATTGCCAACACCCACCTTGCACTCAATCCCGTATATCGGACAAATATTATGGAAGGATTTGAGAATGGGGAAGGGGATATAATCAGAGTGGAAGAAACCGACATTGTGCGCAAGGGCTACGGGAGCAATTGCACTTTTCTCGGGCTGAACAAAGTAATCGTTCCCCGGGCGTTTTCCAGTGTTGCAGGACCGGTTTACCTTCGGCCTGGTTTTTCAACCTTTATGTATGCCATCGAATCGGCCAAAATGCTTCCCGCCCTTAAACTGAGAGAGGCGAACTATTCATTTTATATTGTCCCTGATTTGTCGCTACAGGCTGATTCGTCCCTGGAAATTGTATGGGACGACGTTACAACGAACCGTTACCGGTTCAGGACATTTAACCGGTCGTCCGAAAAATTTGAATATATAAGTATCAATAACCTTTCTAAAAAAATATTAAACCAGGTTGGGACATCGGTGCCCACAGGTGTGCCCCGGAAAGAATTCATTGAAAACCTGGCAGGAAATTATATTGTGGTGAACAATGAGGACCATTCGGTAAAAGGAGGGGGGAATAGTGTATTTGGGTATCTGGGAGATTCAATCATTGCCATTCGTCCGGTCCCCATGGAGGAACCAACGGATAACGGGCGCACATACCGGGTTGACTCATGGTTTTCTCCTCCAAGAATTGATATGTATAGCCGGTTGACTTCGTACCCCAAATTTCTGGAGCTAATGACCAAAGCCGGTCTTTACGATGCAAAAACGTACAGTTTCACTTTCCTTACCGAAGGGGAGTTTTATACGATCTTTATTCCTACCAATAAGGCGCTAACTGACTATGGGGCCGATAAACTCTCTGTTGCCGAACTTGGTAAGTTGATACGGTACCATTTTGTGAAAGGAGAAATGATTTTTACTGACGGGAAAAGGCCATCCGGGAAATATGAAACATTACGGCTTGATGAAACATCCACCCCGTTTCAGACCAGATATAGCCTTTTGAATATTCGGACAGGTATCGATGAAATTGAGATTCTCGACAAAAACGGCAACCCCTATGTAACGATCGGGGAAAATGAAGGCGCCACGAATATTTTTATTGCGACTGATGCCGACAATGTTTCGGATTCTCCTTATGACTTCATAACCACAGGTGTAATCCATGAAGTTGATAAGGTGCTTGTGAAGGAATAAAGAGGATTTTTGTTGTATGCGTTTGATTCATATAGTCTTTTGAAATTGTATAAAAGAATATTACAGAAAGAATGAGGGTACTATATACTATTGGGTTATTCATCTTCCTTTTGCTGCAATTTTTTCAGCTCAGCGCCCAGCAGGGGTTTGTTGTGCGTGGAAAAATTAGTGATGGTGTTGACAAACAGCCGATTATTGGCGGAAATGTGATAGAGTACGATGAGCAAAAGCGGATTGTCAGGGGGACGACCACCGATGTTAATGGCAATTTCGTCCTTAAAACTTCGGGACCGGATGTCACTATTTTTGTGAGCTTTATCGGGTACAAATCGCAGGAGTTCAAACTCAACTCGCAGTCGGTTTTAAATATTGAATTGACGCCGGAAAATATTGGACTTGATGAAATAACCGTTGTTCATGTGGTCGAATCCGATCCTTTGACCAACCTCTCGCAGAGGGACATGACCTCGTCCCGTGTAAAAGTAGATATGGCTGCTATTAAAAGTCTTGGCGTAGTATCGGCAGAAGAAAGCCTGCAGGGGCAGGTGGCCGGCCTCGATATCCAATCCCTGTCAGGCGACCCCGGCAAAGGTTCGTCTATTGTGATCAGGGGCCTTAGTTCGCTGGGGGGCGCAAAACCATTGATCGTGGTCGATGGCATTCCCCAGGATATCAAATTTGACACTACTTTTGATCTCAGTTCAGCCGACCAGCAGGATATTGGCGACTTGGTGAATATTGCCCCCCAGGATATCAAATCGATCGAGGTGCTTAAAGATGCAGCTTCGGCGGCAGTGTGGGGGTCGAAGGGGGCCAATGGGGTATTATTGATCGAAACGTACAGAGGAAGAAAGGGCAAAACCCGCTTTGACTATCAGGCCAAGTTTACCCTGAATATCCAACCACCTGCCATCCCCATGCTCAATGGCGATGAGTATATCATGATGCAACTGGAACAATTGCAAAACGCTAACGGGATATTTGAAATTCCTCCCGAAATTGCGTACGACAGGGATTTTGTTGATTTTTACAACTACACGGCGAACACCGACTGGGTAGGGGCCATTACCCAAAAAGGGACCATAAATGACCAATACCTGAGTATTACTGGTGGCGGGGAAAAAACAAGATTTTTCACTTCTATTAACTATCAGAAAAATAAGGGGACCACTATAAATACCTCTCTCGATCGTTTATCCACCAGGATAAACCTGGATTATAATGCGTCGGAAAAGCTATTGTTTACCACGAATTTTAGTTATACAAATAGTCTTTTGGGGGACAATTATGTGATAAGGGCAAATCTGGGCGAGGGTTCAAGAAACGTGAATATTCGCGAAATGGCCTATGTTAAAGCGCCCAATATGAGTATTATGGAATACGACCCGCAGGGTAGCCTGACCGGTGAATATTTTACTCCGATATACAGTTACCAGGGGGATGGGACCGATTATTTCAATCCGGTTGCAGTCGGAAAACTAAGCTCCAACGATATTGGTGAAAACCAGATAAACAACAGTTTTGTGCTAACTTATAGGATTTTGAACTGGTTACGGTTCAGGGAGACCATTTCCTTTCTATACCTGAACTCAAAAAGGAAGATATTTCTTCCTTATAATGCGATTGGGGCAGATTGGCTTGACACTAAAAAAAATGAAGCAACCGAGACCAATTCGACGAATACAAAAATAATGACCAGGTCCCAATTGATTTTTGCCCCAAAATTGGGGGACGACCATTCCCTGTCAGGTATCCTTATGTGGGAAACCGATGCCCAGCGGGGAGAGTTCCATACCCTGAGGAGCAACAGGGGACCCAGTATTGATATTCAGGACCCTGCAGCAAATGCTCCGATCAACTATCTGGGATCGGGGTCTTCTCTTTCCAGGTCCATTGGTGCGATGGCCAGTTTGAATTATAAATACAAGGATACATATATCGCATCCTTCAACCTTCGGGCGGATGGCAGCTCCCGCTTTGGGGCAAGCCGCCGTTGGGGAAAATTTCCAAGCCTGTCGTTAGGGTGGAGGTTTAGCAGTGAGCCCTGGATGAAGAATTATGCATTTTTAAGTGAAGGTATGCTCAGCGTTAGTTACGGACAAACCGGAAGAGAGCCTTCCAGCCCTTATGATCGCCACGCAATATATAACACTGCCAATCCCAACCAGTACATTACTGATCCGATTATTATTCCTTTACAGGTTCAGCTGGCAAATCTCAAATGGCAAACTGTCTCATCATGGAACCTGAAACTGGATGTATCATTTTTCAATAATAACCTGAATGTTACAGGGGAAGTATACCGGAAGATTACAGAAGACCTTCTGTGGAAATCATATTCCATTCCGGGTTCCTCGGGCTATTCCAGCCTTAAATGGTATAACGGAGGGGAACTGGATAACAGGGGATGGGAATTGTTTATGCGTGCCAAACTTTTGCAGGTGGACAAAATGTTGTGGACCTTCAATTTTAATATATCCAGAAATATTAATTCATTTCTGTCCTTTCCACAAAATTTTAACAATGAAGTTGCAACCACCATTGGAAATGGGCAATATCCCCGGAGGGCAAATATTGGAGAGCCGGTCGGTTCATTTTACGGCTTTCGTTATCTGGGAGTATGGCCATCAGACGAGGATGTGGTTGCTCTTACCAAAGAGGGGGATATACTCCGGGATGTTAATGGAACCCCGATTCCTCTTTCCTATTTAGGGACCTATAAATTTCAGGGAGGGGATGCGATTTACGAAGATGTGAACCATGACGGGGTGATCGACCTTCTTGATGTAGTGTATCTTGGTGATTCCAATCCCGATTTTATTGGTGGTTTTGGGTCTGTGTTCAAATGGAAAAATTTCTCGCTTTCTGCTAATTTTCACTACAGATTGGGCTATGAGATCGTAAATGAAGTGGCCATGATGACGGAGGGAATGCTCAATAAGAAGAACCACAGCAAGGCTGTCTTACATCGCTGGCGCAGGCAGGGGCAGAATGAAAAAGGAATGCTGCCACGGGCTTATATGGACCATCCTGCAAATAATCTCGGATCCGACCGGTATGTGGAAAAAGGAGATTACGTTCGTCTATCCAGCTTAGTATTGAATTACAGTATGGATCAGGAATTTTGTAAAAAAATAGGTGTGAGATCAATAGAATTAGGGGTAAATGTGAGGAGATTATTTACCATTACCAATTACTCCGGCCAAGACCCGGAAGTCCCCCAAACCGGTGACGATCCGTTCTGGTTCGGTACGGATAATGCCAGGACCCCTGTTCCTAAAGCGTATACGATAAACTTTGATATCGGATTTTAACTTATATGACCCGGATATGAAACAGTGTAAAAAATATCTGATTATTTTACTTTTCAGCTTTTTCGGATGTTCCGATTGGCTGGAAATAATACCGCCCGAAGGCCTTGTTCAGGATGAATACTGGAAGACCAAGGAGGATGTGGAGGCAGTCCTTATGGGGGCATACCAGGCTTTTGCAAAACTGGACCAAAGTCTCTTTATATATGGGGAAATCAGGGCAGACATGTTGAAACAGGATGCGAATACAGCGGCAAATCAACGAAATGTAATTGAAGGGAACCTTTATCCGGATAACCCCTTGTGTGACTGGAGTGATTTTTATTCCATTATCAACTATTGCAATTTTGTGTTGAAATATGCTTCGATTGTTCAGGAAACAGACAAAACGTTCAGTGAATATCAAATGAAAGGTTACGAAGCGGAAGCTATCTTCCTGCGGAGCCTGGCTTATTTTTATCTTGTCAGGATCTTTAAAGAAGTCCCCCTGGTATTGGATCCCACCGAGTCGGATGAAGCGCAGTTATTCCCCTCTAAATCGACAGAAGAAGAAGTTCTTACGAGGATAAAATCCGATCTGAAAGAAGCGCGTTTATTTGTAACCGGCGATTACGGGAGCTTAGCGAAAAACAAAGGCAGGGCGACCAAAGGTTCCATCAATGCGTTACTTGCCGATATATGTCTGTGGAGTTTCGAGTATGAAGAGTGCATTTCATATATAAATGAAGTGGAAAAACTTGGTTATTTTCTCATGCCACCGGGAAAGTGGTTTGAAATTTTCTATCCGGGGAATTCCCTGGAAGGCATCTTTGAATTACAGTTTAATAGTAATCTGGGGCAGAACAATTCGATGTACCCTTTTACGTATACCCAGCGAAACTACCTTGTCAGCGATTTCGCGATGGAAATACTTGCTCCTCAGTATTCTAATGAAATCATCCGGGGAAATGGTTCCCTCCGCGATTCAGACGGGAAAATATGGAAATATTGCGGGGGGGCGCCCGATGGCAGAACACTCCGTCCGGGGTCAGAGGCAAGGAGCGGAAACTGGATTGTGTATCGTTACGCCGATGTCTTGCTGATGAAAGCAGAGGCTTTGTCCCAATTAGGAAATTACAATGATGCGCTCACGATAGTGAACGAAATCAGGGCCCGCGCCTTAGTGGACCCCGTAAACCCAAACCAAAGTCCTGATTCATTTGAAGATGCAATCTTTTTGGAGAGAGCGAGGGAATTGTCGTTTGAAGGGAAACGATGGTTCGATTTGTTACGGATGGGAAGACGGAATAATTTTGCCAGAAAGTCCGAGCTTATCGAGCTCATCATCAATAAAGTGCCATCGACCCAAAAACTTGTTCTTGCTTCAAAGCTCTCAAACAGCTATGGCTGGTATTTCCCAATCTTTTCCACCGAAATGGAACGAAATGTGAACCTTGTCCAAAATCCGTATTATGCGGTGGTTTCTGTCGATTAATCTGAACTCAAATTAGATGGCTTTATGAGAAAATCGTTAAATAAAATAGTGGCAAAATACCGGTTGGCCCTGTTGTTTACCCTTCAGGGAATGATCTTGTTTTCCTGTGAAGGACCGGTAGAAGAAAAGTCGTTTTATGACAGGGATATTTTTACCATCACAGATTTTATTGAGCTCAACAAGGAGAAATATTCCTGTTTTTGGAAAATTATTGAAACGGCCCAGCTCAAAGATCCTTTAACAGCCTACAATCCTCACGGAGATGGTTTTACCCTTTTCTTACCGACAGACGAGGCATTTGAACAATTCATTGTTTCCCGAAAAATTTATTCCAGTTTTGAACAGATGCTTGAGGACGTAGACTATGTCAGGTTGTTAGGTCGGTACCACCTGGTGAACAAATCGTTTAACACCAATGAATTTCCGTATGGGGCGCTTCCAGACACCACCGCTTCCGGTGA
Organism: Prolixibacteraceae bacterium; assembly: GCA_034003625.1. Lineage (GTDB taxonomy): Bacteria > Bacteroidota > Bacteroidia > Bacteroidales > Prolixibacteraceae > GWE2-42-39. The sequence goes on from JAVEYG010000016.1 coordinate 26,885, forward strand.
TTTTCTGACCATTGGCTTCAGTTCATCAGTTGACTCCACCTACTACAAAGTGAATAACACTGCACAGGTGGAAATACCCAATATTCAGGCGGCTAATGGATACATCCATGTAGTCGGCGGAGTGCTTGATCCCATCGCTTACGATAGTTTTGAATGGTTAAGTAAAAATGAAGGGTTCTCCATCTTGTCGGAACTTTTTGAAACAACCGGATTAAATGATACAATGGGTATTTATCGGCATACACAGAACGGGCAACTGATTAAAAACAGGTATACTGTTCTGGCGGAACACGATTCAATTTACCATAGAAATGGAATAAACTCGATAGACGATCTGTTGAACAAGTACGGGACTGTCGGGCTACCGGCGACTGATCCTGATAATGAACTATATCAGTTTGCAGCCTATCACTTGCTTGAAGGTAGTTATTTCCTGGATGAATTTACAGGCTCCACAAATTACAATACCTATGCAAATTATCCTGTGAACATAAATGCCGGACTGAATATCCGGATTAATCAGGGAGTGGATACATTCCGGTACGAATTAATCGATGGCGACACCATCGCCATAAATTACATAAGCCTCTATTATCAGCAAAGTAACCAGCTTACAAAAAACGGGGCGGTACACATGATATCCGAGGTGCTTGAACTTTTCAGGCCGTCCAGGTCGACCCGTACGTTTCAGTTTTATGAAGAACCCCAGATTGCCAGGGTCCGAAATATCTTCGATGTTCATGAGTTTGTCGACGTCAATAACTTTGAAGTAATAAGCTGGTCAGGGCCTGAAAATATCTTTTTTGTAAAAGTGGCCGGCGACAATGCTGCCAATAATGATTACCTGATGATCAGGGATAATTTTACGATTGAATATACGATCCCCAAACTCATCCCGGGTAAATACAAGATTTCGTTGAACGCTCATTCCTTTTCCCAGAATAATGCGACGGTCATGGTATATATCGACGGGAAAAAAATTGGGGGCAATATTGACCTTACAACAGGAGGAAAAGCGACCAACCCATACAAAGCGTATTACCTCGGGAGTCTTGAGTTTTCCTCATACAAGGAGCATCGTGTGATGATTAAAGCATTGATACCGGGTCAGTTTATTTGGGATTATATATCTTTTATCCCTGAGTGAGGTTTCGTAATTAATTATTCTGAACGTGATAAAATAACGTTTTGAATGGTTCATTTTAAGATATAAACATTGTGCTGGCATGGTTGGAAAACAGTATCTCAGCATTAAAAATAGTAACCGACAATTAATAGAATAAATGAATAGAAGCAAGGAAAATAACCGGCGTACTTTGATCTACCTGGTCTTTCTGATACTCCCGGCGCTATTATTTCAGTTTTGTTCCAAAGACTGGGAAAATCATTACGGGATAAAGGAAGAGACCGTAAACGGCAGTATGTGGGACGCAATTCAACAGGTCCCGGAGTTTTCTTTATTTGTAAGTTACATGCAAAAGTACGGGCTGGACAGCATTTTCGGGAGCAACCTGCCGATGACCCTCTTCATTCCGCCCAATGAAACACTTGAATCAGTTGCGGATACAGGGAATTTTATCCCCAAATTGCTGATCTACCATATGTCTCCTTCTGTTTGCCTGATCAGGAATATTAAAGATGCGAAAAAAATACTAACCGTTTCTGGCAAGTATGCCCTGATTGAAAACGAAGGGAGCGGCTATCGTTACGACAACATACCGATAGTAAACGAAAGCCCTCTCTATAATAATGGGAAATTTTATACGATTTCCAATCCGGCCATTCCCAAGCCCAATTTATACGAGCTTACGGAGATGTATAGTGGAATATTAAAAAATTACATTGACAGCCGTGATTCCGTTTTTCTTGACCTTAATAAAAGTAAACCAATTGGTTTTGATGAGTTTGGAAATACCGTTTATGATAGTGTGATTGGGAAAGTGAATCTTTTTGAACAATATTATTTCCCGGTAAAAAACGAGTTTCGGGACCAATATGCCACCTTTATTTTATTCACCCAGGCCCAGTATGACCAGGCGTTGGATGTGATGGCTTCCAGATTAGGAGGGGGCTATTCGTCGGGGAAGGATATCCCGCTGCACTGGCAATATGGTGTGCTGATCCCGACAATCCTGAACAAAAGCCTTTTTGATGGGAAACTGGAATATAGCGAACTGCTTAAGGATACCCTGAAAAATATTGCCGGCGACACGGTGGTAATCCAACACGGAAATATTGACCCCTTGTCCCGTTTTGAATGCAGCAACGGACTGGTATATAACTATTCAGATTTTCAGGTCCCTCTTGACTTATACCTTCATACAGTAAGGGTAGAGGGTGAGAACCTTGTCGATTCTATTGGAGTTGACCGATTTGCATGGAAAGAAGGAGTGACGGTTTCCGGGGCAATCGTTCGACCTTCAAAATTAAGTACCCAGTTTGAATCCATTGTCAATGTTGATCTTGGAAGAAATTACAGTGGAAAGTATTCCGTCCGGTTTACGTTTAAAGACGTATGGCCAACAAAATACCGGTTGGTATGGAGGGCCAATTACAGGCCTTCCGGTCTATATGCTGTATATGTTAACGAACAAAAAATCGGACAGTTTGATACCTATAGTTTAATAAATTCAGTAGTCAGTGTAACAGGCGAGCGTTTTATCCCCTCGGCAAATGGGTTTAACCGAAAAGATTTTTGGGTTGAAAACATCACTGAATTCGGGGATGTAAGCATCCGGTTTGAATACCTGGGAAGCGGCTTGTCCCCGGGCAATGGATTTAATATTGACTATGTGGAACTGGTACCCGTTAATAAATAAAACTTGAACTACCATGTATAAGCAAATTCTGAAATATACTCTTATTCACCTGCTTTTATTTATACCGTCCGTTTTCGTACAAGGACAAGACACGCTCCTGGTCAAAGGCATGCTTACAGGAATCGACAGTAAACCTGTTCCGGGGGTTTCCGTTTCCATTGAGGGGTCGGCAGAACCTGCAATCACCGATGAAACAGGCAAATTTATGGTTGTTTCCCCAACCCGTTTTGCATGGATGTTAATATCTCCCGTCGATAAATACAAACCTCAAAGGATATTTATAGATCACCAAGCATTTATCTCCGTTCAGTTAACCCCTCTTGACATGGTTTCTGGCCATGACGAGGTCATTGATCTCATAAACCCAGGGAAACGAAAAGATTTTATTCCTTCTTTCTTCGCTCCTGATCCGGGGAAAAATTTCTATCTTCCGTACCAAAGCCTTGACCAGTCGTTCCAGGGAACAATACCGGGAATGTTAACCATTGGTTTTTCCGGGATGCCGGGCAGGGGCGTATCGTCATTCATCAGAGGGGTCAAATCGTTGAACACAAACAGCCAACCCCTGTTCCTAATTGACGGTATTCCGCTGGAAGCCCCCGGTATATATACTTCTCAACTCGATGGGTACAGCTATAACCCCTTGTCCAGCCTAAACCCGTTCGATGTGACGAACTTTACCGTGATGAAAGATTATGCAACAATTTCATCATACGGTTCCAGGGCATCGAACGGAATCGTGCTGATAGAAACGTTGAAGCCCTCCGAAATCATTACAAGGATTGATTTTTCAATGAGAACAGGCTTTTCTTTCGCACCCAGAAAAATTCCCCAGATGAATAGTGATCAGTACCGGACTTTTGCAAATGAGATACTTAGTTCATCGGGGCAACCGGAGGAAACATTTCCGGAAAAATACCCGGCCCTGTATGCTGCTCCCAATAGTCCTGATTATTATAAATACAACCACAATACAAACTGGCAAAATGAAATATTCAGAAATGCAACGATGAACGATGTGTATCTTCGTGTCAGGGGAGGAGATGAAATTGCCAGATATGGCCTGTCGGTAGGATATATGAATCAGAAAGGGATAATAAAAGAAACCAGTTACGACCGGGTAACCATTCGCTTTGTTTCAACCTTCAATATTTTTCAATGGCTTCGGATGAATGTGTCAAACAACCTGGTCATTAATAATTCGCAGCTCAAAGAATCAGCCCGGGTATCACAAACCAGTCCGGTCCTGACCAGCCTGTTTAAAGCGCCCCTGCTTTTGCCTTACAGTTTTGACGAAGATGGGAATCAACTTTCGCGATTTGCCGAAGTGGAATCTCTCGGAGTGAGCAATCCGTTGGCTGTCATTCATAATTTTAGCGCTATAAATAACAATTACCGGTTCCTTACATCCATAAAGATTGAGGGAGACCTGGGAAAATCTTTTAAGGTTAACTCTGTCATTGGGGTGAATTTTAACTCAGTCAATGAAAAGATTTTTATGCCCAATTACGGGATGGAAACATATTACGATGACGAAGCTTATAATGCAATGAAATCGCTTAAAGATCATTTCTTTTCCATTTACAATGACAATTATGTCTGTTTTTCGCATAACTGGGGAACGATTCACCAACTATCCGGTTCCGCAGGGATACGGATTAATATGAACAAGTTTGAGGAAGACTGGGCTATTTCGAAAAACTCCCATGAGAATGACGAGTACCGGTCGTTACAGGATGGAGTCGCTTACCTCAGGGAAATGGGGGGTGAAAACTACCGTTGGAACCGGATGACGAATTACGTAAATGTCAACTATTCGTTGAAAGATAAATATCTTTTGACCGGGACTATATCTGCCGACGCTTCTTCCAGGACCGGTTCGAATGCTGCAGGTATCCTGAGAGTGTCGGGCGCTCCGTATGGTTTCTTCTATTCCACAGGTTTTGCATGGAGAATTTCTGAAGAGAGGTTTTTTAAGGATAACAATCTTATTGAAGATATGAAATGGAGAGTTTCCTATGGGGTGACCGGCAACGATGATATTGGAATTTATTCTTCTCTCGACTACTACCGGTTGGCCCATTACAGGGAAACTTCAGGAATGGTCCCCGTCCCGGTAAGCAATCAATCCCTGAAATTTGAAACAGTTGGGCAATGGAACACTGGTATCGACCTTTCTTTTCGTAGTAACAGGGTGAATTTTTCACTGGATTTTTTCAAAACAAAAACCAGGGATATGCTTGTTTATGAGAAATTGCCATTTTACCTGGGAGAACATTATCAGCCGGTAAATAACGGAATACTTGACAATCGCGGAATTGACACATATGCTTCAGCATATATCACGTATAAGAAAAATTTTAAGTGGAATGTGGAAATCAACCTGGCAAAAATAAAAAACAGTTTAACAAATATTGCCAGTGGTGAAGTGATCACTCCATTTGATGACGGAGAATTTATTTCCCGCCAGGGAGAATCCCTGCTTAATTTTTACGGATATGTTTTTGAGGGGGTTATTGCAGGCAATGAAGAAGCAAACCGGCTAAACCTCAGAACTGAAAAAGGTTTGCCCTTCGGATCGGGAGATGCCAGATATGCAGATATATCGGGGCCAACCGGTACACCGGACGGCGTTATCAATGAATACGATAAAACACTTCTTGGATCGCCTGTTCCAGACTTCTTTGGTGGAATAACCAATAACCTGACCTATAAAAGATGGTCATTAAGTGCATCCATCCAATTTGTAATGGGGAACAAAGTATTTAATTACCTGAGATTTCAGAATGAAAAAATGACCGGTTTATCCAATCAGAGTGCAAATGTATTGAACAGATGGCATTACGACGGGCAACACACAATGGTACCCAAAGCAACATGGGCAGATCCTGTAGGAAATTCTGCATTTTCAAGCCGGTGGATAGAAAACGGGTCGTATGTACGGCTTAAAAACCTGACGCTGAATTACCATATCCCTGAGAAAATGCTGTTTTTCAGAAATGCTGAAGTTTTTATGACGGCGACCAACCTGCTCACGTTGTCAAAATATCTTGGGTATGACCCTGAGTCTAATTTTTCATACCACACAACAGAAATGGGGATCGATTATGGATTAGCCCCGTTTGCGAAGAGTATCATACTTGGAGTCAAGATAGGTTTATAATATGCTAATTTTACTTCGAAATGAAAGAGAATCTACATAAAAGACAAAACAGGATAAGAAACAGCAGAAAGATGAATATTCTTTTTTCAACTTTTCGGTCCGTTAAGTTATTTCTTTGGCTACAGGTATTGATCATTTCGCTGATTTTTCTGACCACATCCTGCGAAAAATTTTTTGAGCCCGACCAGGCAAAAATTGTACGTTCCGGTTCATTTTATAAAGATTGGAGTGAATACCGTTCCGCAGGAATGGGCTTGTATGCTTTGCAACAGCAACTGGTAGACCAGATCGTGATTCTCGGTGAACTTCGCGGGGATCTCCTCGAAGTGACCGGAAATGCCGATCGCGACCTGATCGAGATTCAGGACTTTGATGTTAGCCCGGGGAATAAATATGCCTCGCCCATTAACTTTTATCGGCTCATCTCGTCATGTAATAAATTACTTGCCAGGTTAGAAACGGCCCATCCGGAAGTAAAGGATAAGTCAGCAGCCATATCTGCTTACGACCGGCTATATGGCGAGGTACTTTGCATGCGTGCCTGGGCTTATTTCAATGCGGTCAGGATCTATGGCAAAATTCCCTATATTGGAACGTTGTCGCCCGGGAAATCTGAAATTGAAGACTATGTAAATAATGGGCAGATTGTAATTGTCCCCGAGGAAATCATCTATGGCCCGGACGGGTATCATAACGACACAATCTATAATGATACGATCTATCTCGATAAAGTGTGGTTAGGCCTGCCTGCAGTAGTAGATACCTTTACGAGCCAACTGAAAACAAAAGTGAAAGCAGTTGGTGTGATCCATAACATGGACAACGCCGACCTGACCTGGGATTTCACTATCTGGAACTATTATGCCATGCAGAGTTTGTTGGGGCAAATGTACCTGTTTGACGGGAATTACGGCCAGGCTATCGTTCATTTTAATTACATAATGTATAATTACGATTCGGAGACTTCAAACATCAAATTTGGCCTTGACAGCAAATTTCAGAAAAAACTTTGGAGAAATATTTTTACCGACCTGGATAATTACGAACATATTTTTACCCTTTGGTTCAACAAATCCTATCAGCAACAGAACTCCCTGCAAAAGTTGTTTTCACCCGGGGTCCCCAATGTCTATATGATCAAACCTTCCTCCATCGCAATCCAAAACTGGGAGTCTGTCTGGGATGGCATGGAATTGATCAGGAACCCTCTGAACCCGGATTTGACGACACTGATTAATAAAGGGTTGCCCGGCGATTTTTACCGTGGGTACGGTGTATCTTATGCGTATATGCGTTCCGGACAGTTACTCGCCGAATCAGAAGTAGCCACCATGCTCAAAATGAAAAGTATAGGCAATGAAAGAGAAGTGGAACGGATAATGGCGGGAGTAGATACCGTAGTGTATAAATACTCAATAGGGAAGAACAGTTTCGATCACGATGCCAATTTCATTATTTTCAGGGCCGCAAATATTCATTTGTATTATGCTGAAATATACTCAAGGTGGATGTTTAACCAACAGGGAACGATCCGCACAGATATAAATGTCAGTGTAAATGTATTGAACACAGGAACCTACAACAACGACAGCCGGCAACTGGGTGTCAGGGGAAGGGTAGGGTTTGGCGACGGAGATGATGCCATTCGTATTGACAATATTATTTACAGGCACGACCCCGCTACAAATGAGATTATTGGATACCTCAACCTTACCGGTAACCTGGCGGGAAAACAGGATTACCTCGAAGACCAGATCATTACCGAACGGGCAAGGGAACTTGCATTTGAAGGGGAACGGTTTTATGATCTGATAAGAATTGCCAAACGAAGGAAAGATAATTCCTACCTTGCCAATAAAGTCGCTTCAAAATTCACCGGGACGAAGGCAGAAGAAATCAGGAAACTCCTGATGGACGAAAAAAACTGGTATTTGCCGTTGGATTAGTCTGATCAGTACAAAATAAGGATAGCCCTGTCCGTTTTTTTAGGAGAATTTGTCGATTTTTCCTGATTTCAATATACGCATTCATGAAATAGCCATAAGAGCTAAAGCTCATACAAACTGAAAATGATTATTTATGGCTATTCCATGCGTTGGTTACTTAATTGAAAAAAAAAAGTTGATACGAAAATTGTACGATCAACTTTGAAGAAATAAACAGATGAAAATGAAGTATTGTTTAGACGTTTTTGTCTGTCATACTTGTCTGATATTTAATTATATATGATTTTGTTTCATGAATAAAGTTGAATATCTGCTTAAATGAAAGATATATTGTATGTTTTGGTTGATTTCTTGTGTCCGGGGCGAACTGTTTGTTAAGAAGGTTTTATACAAAAGCCCTACCTTGCACTTCACATGAACTAACAAATTCGTACGTTATGAAGAAGATTTTTCTACTATTTCTTTTTTACATGGTTATCCTTCAGTTACATGCTCAACAGGATACCATCCGCCACCTGATATTTACAGAGTGGCGTGGGGACGGGATGACAAATGCCTATGTTGAATTAACCAATGTAGGAACAGCTCCGGTGGATTTATCAAGATTTACTCTTGCAGCTATATCGCCGCATCAAAATTATCCCAGTGCGGATGGAAGGCATCAAAAAAGGCTCAGTGGAACGCTCGCAGCCGGGAAAAGTTATGTAATAATGAATGTGTATGAAGGGACTACCCTGGAAGGGGGCCCTACGTATCGTACCCGGATGTTCCCTTTGTCCGATCTGAAAGTTTATATGTTGGAGGGAGGTGTTGAGAATGACAGCGTATCCACATATGATCGCCTTCTAAGGCTTTATGATGGGATTTCGGCGAGTGTTTTATGGTATCATCTGGAAAATGGCGATTCAGTGATTGTGGATGCCGTAAATAATGATATTGACATTAACACCGGTAAACATGTTGGGGTCCCGAGCAGTGTCGCCGGGTTTGAATCTGCAACCGTAACGAATATTCTGGTGCGGAAGGCTACTATAAAAAGAGGCAATACGAGTTGGGACAATGCCCGTGGGGTTAGTCTTGAAGATTCTGAATGGTTGCCGATCCCTAATAATGGTTTTGACCCGAATGGGTATATCTTCACGACGGTCGGTAATCACGGAGATTACAATATTTCAATTAAATCAGAGTCAATAGGCATTAGCATGCAGGATACTGTGCTAACTGTGCCTTGGGGGATATTGAAAGGCGATTCGTTATTGAATGAGTTCCAAATCGATCCCAACCAGGCCTGGCTCTATCAGGAAAGCCCGGCAAGCATGGACTCTGCATACAGTATTGTGCGGACCGGCGACAAACTTACATTCTATGCTTGTGGCAATACACTTCAGAAAATGGATTTCAAGATACTCGTTTCTGATCCTCCCGCAAATATGGCAAGGGTATTTCCGCTGCGAAACCGAAATTTTGATACCGGGGCATATAGCTTATCAACAAGATATTATGTTACGCATAATGTTCCTGTCATTGATACCATTGGGAACGTACCCTTTGCCACACGTGCAGATACCCTGCTTAATTATTTAGTAAAGGCTCCCAAAGCCACCTGGGATATTTCCTGGATTGATGGGATAGAAAGGGTTGATCTGAAAAAAGGTGATAAACTGAAAGTCACGGCGGAAGATGGAACGACAATTAAGGAATATTTTATTGATGTGCAGGCATTCTCCCCAAGTAGCAATGCCAATCTTTCGGCAATTACATGGCCTGGTATTCCGTCTTTCATCGAAGGTTGGAAAGGGGATACAATTCCATTGTTTGTGCCCGACAGGTATTCATATAATATCGAACTGCCCAACGGCACAACAAGTGTGCCGGCTTTAATTGCCTTAACACAAAGCCTGAATGCCAGTGTTCAAGTTAAAAGGGCTGTATCACTCAAAGGGAGCGTCGAAGACAGGACCACCGTATTTACCGTGACCGCTCAGGACGACACGACTTCCTTATCCTATTCTGTCCTATTTTCCGTTGCTGCTCCGGACGAGAAACAAGAGTTTAGAGCAGAACCTTTTTTTAGTCAGATTATACATGCACACAGGAACCAGAATAGTTTCCTTGAAATTGTCAATCCGGGGAATGTACCCATTTCATTAGATAATTATATTGTAATACGATCATTAGTTCCGGGAAGCCCCGCTACTGCCTTACAGGAATACCTGGAGAATACCGAAACCAGTTGGAAACAACGTTATAATAAATATGTGCCGGGTTACAGATTCCAATCATTGGATGATTGGATTGTAAAGCCGGGGATACTGACTCACGATCCTTCCATTAATCCGGTCCTTAATCCGGGAGAAGTATTTGCGATCGGGAGATTTCATACCAACTCCGCCAGATGGCCCATCGAACACGAACAGGTCGATATTCATTTCAGCAACAACCTGCCAAACGTTTGGGGTGAATCAGGTTTCTCGCATAATGCATTAAGCTGGACCCGGGGATTTTCAATTCATTATCTTTTTAAAATTGAAAATGATTCCATTTTGGAAGGTAAAAAGTCTGTTGGGGACCCCAAAGACTATACACTTATCGACATGTTCGGCTCTTCTACTGCAGAGTATTGGTCAGTCGCGGGAATGACTGTTCAGGAAGACGGCTGGAATTTTATACGAAAACCTGAAATCTGGCATGGAAATCCAGAAAGCAAGGGGTCATTTGGGACCAATCCTGAAGACAGCGAGTGGATTGTTGTAAAATGGGCCGGATCAGGTACTCCATGGGAACCCATTTCCGCAGGTTTAGGCACGCACGTGATGGAAGTCCCAACGGTCTACATCTCAACAATTACTTCTGTCAACTATATTGTCAGCGAGGGGTTCTCCGGCTTACAAAGCATTCAGGGAGATTTGTCGAGCCTGGCGCTTCAGGATTTCTATAAGTCTATTGTAAAAGCCGATCAGGGGCAGGAACTTACCCTTTATAGTGGTGTGGACCGCTCCATAAAGAATCCGGAAGATATCGTTGCCGGAAATGATACCCTGTTGGTGGTTTCTGCTGACAAGAAAAACATGACAAAGTATCTGCTGGTCAATAACCCGGTCGATACAGACGCTGTCCTACAGGCGAAAGAGGGGTCGGGGTATTCCATTGAAATCAACAATGATACGGGTACCATTACAGGGATGGGATACGGGATTACCTTGAAAGAAGTGCTTAATAATCTTATAAAACCTGTCAATGCCTCTCTTAATGTAATTGATGAAGATAACCAGTTAGTCCCGCTTACGGTGATGCAGTATGATACTACTGTGGTAGATACAAAATTAGGTAGGTCATTTCTTATTGAAGTAATTGCACAGGACGGAGTTACAGTAATTACATATAAAATTGTCCCGACTACGCTTCCCGGTGATGCCTTTGTAATATCCAGCGTTTATGATGTAAGCCAAACCAAGCTTATCATTTCCAAAATACCTATCGGTACATCGGTTGCTGCTTTCTTTGACAGGATTGAGGCTTCGGCAAATGCATCAGTTAAAATACTTGACAAGGGAGGCTTTGAAAGACAGGAGGGTACCCTTTCATACGATGACAGGTTGGTAGTGACATCGGGAGATATGTCTAAAACAGTGACATATTATCTTGATTTTCTGAACGAAAAAAATCCTGACCGGGCCGGGCCGCCGGATAATGCGAACGTTTTGGGCCTCTCGTCGTCCGAATCTCTTTTGGTCTATCCAAATCCGACGAATGACCGGTTTTATATTAAAGGCCTGAAAGGGGGAGAAGATATACACCTGTTAGATATCACAGGAAGGTTGCTTCAGATAAAGCAAGCCAACGATGTGAAAAATGGAATATCGCTTTCAGGACAACCTTCAGGAATGTATTTTATCATTTCAGTTGATGAGAATAAAAACCTCAGGAGGGCAAAGGTGATTAAAAAATAAACCGTAACTGGCCATTCATAAGCAAACAAAGCCACAGATTTATTGAGCCTTGTAAATCTGTGGCTTTATTAAAGTGAAAATGAAATCAAAAAATTATATGAAGAAACAACTTATCTTAATTCTGCTGGTATGTATCGTTTTAACCTCTTTTTTATTTATTAAAGATCAAACATGCGTTGAGTTGAAGTCGGAATGGAGCAAAATGAACGCTCAAAAGGAAGAGAGCAGGGAGTGGTTTACCAACGCGAAGTATGGGATGTTTATCCACTGGGGTATTTATTCCATACCGGCAGGTGTCTGGAGCGGAAAAACCATGGAAGAGATGGGACGCCCCAGGGTTGCCGAATGGGTCCAATATGTCGCAAAAATACCAAGAGCCGAATATGCCCGACTGGCCAATGAATTTAATCCTGTCAACTTTGATGCCGGGTCTGTTGTACAACTTGCAAAAGATGCCGGAATGAAGTATCTGGTAATTACCACCAAGCATCACGACGGCTTTGCTATGTACGATTCTGACGTCAGTAATTTTAACATAGTCGATGCAACGCCGTTTAAAAGAGACATAGTCAAAGAACTTTACGACGAATGCCAGAAGCATGGTATTGAATTTGGCATTTACTATTCGCACAATATTGACTGGTACGACGGCGGAGACTGCCAGTATTCGGTGATTAAAGAAATGAACAGTGTAAACGGCCTGGAAACGCCTGTCTTTGGGCCAAATCTCTGGGACCCAAGTCCGAATAGTTTTGATGAATATCTTAAAACAAAAGCATATCCTCAGGTCACAGAATTGTTGAAGAAGTTCCCCGATACAAAATTGTTATGGTACGATATGTCAAGATATATGCTTCCTGAACAGAGTTTCGAATTTTACCGGCTTGCCACTTCTATTCGTTCTCAGATACTTGTTAATGAACGGGTCGGAAATGGATTTGGAGACTATGCAATCCCGGGAGATAACAAGATACCTGCCAATCCGGATAGCATCTTGATCCCCTGGGAAACAGTTGGTACTTTGAACAATTCATGGGGATATAAGTCGTATGACAATGACTGGAAATCGGCAAAGGAAACGCTTTTCTGGTTAGTCGAGATTGTCAGCAAAGGAGGCAACTATATGCTTAATATCGGGCCAAAAGCAAATGGGGAAGTTCCCCGGGAAAGTATTTCTACCCTGCGGGAAATTGGGAAATGGCTTGAATTAAACGGTGAAGCAATATATGGCACCAAACGTTGGAAAATAAACCATGACGGGCCGACCAAAATTCACATGGAAGGTACCAGTTCACGTGAAAAGAAAGGGTTTAAAGCAGAGTTCAGTCCGGATGATTTCTGGTTTACTGCGAAAGGAAATAAGATTTATGCGATCGCACTTGAAATTCCCGGCCATCGGAAAGCAGTGTTGCGAAGTATGAATAATTCGAATATTGGAAAAATTGAACAGGTCAACATATTGGGATCAAATAAAAAAACCAGTTGGAGGCAAACTTCGGAAGGGCTTGAAGTCGATTTACCTGAAGTATTACCTTCCACTTTAGGGTATGTTATTGAGGTAGAAGAAAGGAAATAATACAACGAAGGATTAATTTTAGCCCAGGTACAAAAAGATAAAGGTTCACATAAAACAATAAATTTTAATGGCAGTTTATGGTTAATTATTTTTCAGGAAAGAGAAAGCCGCTAATAATCGTATTTTCTCTTGTCATATTGATATTATTTATCTATGCGCTATCCGGCGAGGGTTTCAGTAAAAGGCCCGAATGGAGGGCACAGGCTGAGTTTTATGTCGCAGTTGACGGAAATGACAACCATGATGGTTCAAAACGAAGGCCATTTAGAACGATTGCAAAAGCCCGGGATGAGATACGGAAGATCAATAAAAACATGACCGGGGATATCATGGTGTATATCGAGGCAGGCGATTATTATTTGGATAGCACCATTTGTTTCAGGAATATTGATTCAGGTACGAATGGATATAAAGTAATCTATAAAAATTTAAATGAAAAGGGTAGCGCCCGGATTTTGGGTGCATCCCCTGTAACGCAATGGGAGAAACATGATGGACGGATATATAAAACAAAGATTGACGGGGAGTCAGATATAAATTTTATATATGAGGATAATCATCGGTCCGAAGTTGCCAGGTTCCCGAACCGGGAAGAGGGCATGCATGTCTATCTCAGGGCTGCGGAAGAAGATTCTGCCCTCATGACAAACCATCTGTTTTTCAAAGAGGGGACTATTCCAAAAGTGAAAGACCCGTCTGCTTTGTGTATGTATTTTTTTGGAGGGGGACTGGATTGGAATCAAAAGATTGAGCCAATAGAATCCATCGACTATCATACAAATTCAATCAAAGTAATGCACGAACAGCCCGTTCGATATTCATTTTCAGAAGGGACAAGATACTTTGTCATGGGGCACGCGATGGAATTATTGGACGCCCCCGGAGAGTTATTTTACGATAAAGGAAACGGGCTTTTATACTATATTCCGGTAAATGAGAAAAACCTTTTGAATAATGGGGTCTTTGTCCCTAAGGTCGATGTAGTTCTGGACTTTATTGGAGAGAATTTGTCGGATGGTAACCCGGGACATGTGCAGAACATCGTTATTGAAGGACTTACCGTAGGCATGACGGATTATAGTTTGGGCCATACGAAGGATGACGACTATAGCCATCAATCAGGGGCCATTTCTTTAACCAATGTGAGGAATATTGAATTGATTGATTGCCGAATTGTAAATTCAGCCAATAATGCGATCAACTTTAACGGGTATTCACAAAATAACCGGGTTATTGGGAACTATATCCAGGAAGCCGGAGCTTGCGGAATTTATTTCCACGGAGGTTACACTCCAACGGTCAACCCCATTAACCGGAATAACATCATCCAAAATAACTTTATTACCAATATCGGATATCTTGCAGGAGGGGGAGGGATACTGATCGCCGGAAGCGCCCATAATTCAATAGAGAATAATTTGGTTTGTAATTGTTTAAGATGGGGAATTGCCTTGATTGGGCCAGGATTAAGTTTGAATATCATGCAACTCGGAGAAATTGACGGGATTAAGGTGAACAAGGATAATCCGGAAGAGAATATTCAATTTTTGCCAACCAGAAACAATATAATTGCACACAACGAGACGGTTAATTGCAATACGGATAGCCAGGATTCAGGCCCTATCGTAACGTGGGGCGCATGCCACACAACGGTTGATCATAATCTGGTGTATGGGACAAGGGGGTTTGGAAATCAGGAAGGTGTATATATTGACGGAGGGTCTCATTTCACGAAAGTAACCAATAATATCGTGTACGATATATCCTCATCTCCAAATGGAAAATGGAAAGCCAATTCCTCATCTTTTCATATCAAAGGGATCAAAAGTGAAGCCTGTAATAATATTTTTGATTTTACAACGATTGACGGGGTACAGGGAATTGGGTTCCAGTCAATGGTAGGCAACATTGAAATTTCCGAAAATATTGTTTTCAAAAGGAATATACTTTGCTCGTTCTCATCAACTGCCGGGCCGATTTTAAGAATGCATGATCGGTCTGGGCGGCCATTGGAAAATAGGTTCGCAGTAGTTGACAGTAATTTGTATTATACCGAAAATAAGAACTTCGAGATTATTGCCTTTCGGCATGGCATTGAAGGTAAGAGAAAACTGGACAGGGATACCTGGAAAATGATTCAGGACTACAAGTATGACCAGAATTCCGTATTCGACGAAAATCCATTATTTGTTAACGCTGCTGTCCGAAACTATACATTGAAGGATAATTCGCCCGCCTTGAAGTTAGGGTTCAGGCAAATTGACGCATCCACCATCGGGTTGACCGATAAGTTTGTGTATAAGCAGGAAACATTAAAATTCATTGAAACTTCAAGGAATGCAAAACAATATATTGTGAGAGAAAGGTAACATGGTGGGACGAAACTATTTGCCTATGAGAAAGTTTATCAAAACAGGCAACCCGGTATGACCCCACTCACAGGAATAATTATAGTAGAAACCTTAGTAAATCGTAATATCATGAATTTAAAAAAGAATCTGATCCGTGTCTTTTCATTATTTGCCCTGGCCTGTTTGTTCCTGGGATCATGTACCCAAAAATGGGTCATACAGGATCCGTATGAAACTGTAAACTGGAATAATCACAAGCAATATAAAGCAAATTTCCATGCCCATACAACCGTTAGCGACGGGAGGATGAATCCGCATAGTGTCGTGGATAAATATAAGGAATTGGGCTATCAGATATTGGCGATAACCGACCATAATGCAGTGACTTATCCCTGGACCGGATTTTCTTCGATTGAAGCCAGCAAAACATCCGTAAAACGGATGGTAGACTTGCCTGAAGAAATGCCCGAAAACCTCACTTACGAAGATCGAAATCCCAATGAGTTAGGAATGATCGATATCCAGGGAAATGAATTTTCACGTCATCATCATACAGGCAGTTACTTCAACGGACATGGAGGAACAAAAACAGAAGAAGAATCTTTTCAGGCAATTGCGGCAAAAGGGGGAATTGCCATCCTTAATCATCCGGGACGGTACAGGGGATCGTACAGAAGGGAGCACCTAAATTTCTATTCGATTGACTGGTATGCAGAACAATTCAAAAAACATGACCATTTAATAGGATTGGAGGTTTACAATCAGGGAGATCGTTATCCGGAGGACAGACAAACCTGGGACTCTATTTTGAGCGTTACAATGCCTGAAAGACCGGTATGGGGGTATTCCAACGACGACATGCATTTTTTGGAAGGGTTGGGATATAACTGGAACATGATGATACTTCCCGGCCTGACGCACGAATGGGTGAGACATGGAATGGAAAACGGACTTTGTTATTTCGTGCATGCACCGGAAGGACATGATGGCCCTCCCGTACCGGTTATTCAATCAATTAAAGTCGACGATAAAAGGGGTACCATTGAAATAAGCGCCCTGAAATGCGATTCGATTAAATGGATTACTGGAGGAAAGGTCCTTGCTTCCGGAAGTAAAATTGATTTGAAGGATATAAAGGAGGATATTCATTATATCCGTGCGGAGCTTTATGGGAAAGGAAAGTCGGTCGTTGGTTCCCAGCCGTTTGGCCTCATAAAGCGATGAATAGGGAACTGTTCCGTTTTTGATAAATAAATAAAATGCACATTCAAATGAAGAATAATTTTTTTAAACGCCGGCGCTTATTACTGGTTGTTTTCATCATTGTTGCAGTCCTTTTTACAGGGTTCACAGTCTCCCGTGAAATTGGGTCAACGAAAGAATTGCATGGGAAAATCCAGTTGTCCGGGAAAATTATTAGCAACGATGGCTCATCGGTTGAAGGTCTTGAACTGGCCCTATATGCAAACATGGACAGTTATCCTGAGAATCCACTGGTTGTATCATCTACAAAGAAGGATGGCAGGTTTAAAATGAAGACTGGTTCTCCCCAGCCCTATGTGTTGGAGGTTCGTGGGAAAACAGGGGCCGGAAGGGTATTCCTACCCTTTTCGGATGCAACAAATGATTTGGAAATCACCTATCCGATACAGGAAAAAATAGTAGTGCTCCATACAAATGACCTGCATTTTACATTGAATAAGACACAAGAATTTGCTGCTGTATTGGAGCGGATGAGAAAAGAAAATAAAGATGTGTATTTACTGAGCGCCGGAGATATTTTTGTCCGGCACAAAGAAGGTTGGAGGGTTAACGATCAGCAAATGGGCACTGATTGGTATTTGGAAAAATCCATGAATATGATCAGGCACATGAATAAATCAGCCTATGATGTTATGGCGCCGGGTAATCATGACCTTGGATACATTGATCATTTTACGCGCGAAGCGCTTGATTCGGCAAAATTTCCCCTGATTGCTGCGAATATCGAAGTATCGACCGATAAGTTTCCCCCGGTTAAACCGTATGTGTTATTTTCTACTTCAACATGGCGCAAGATTGCAGTTTTAGGATTAGTGTCCGATAAATCTATAAAAGAAGGGTTAAAAGAATTAGACGTCAGCGAAACGGCACGGAAGTACCTTTCACTCAGGAGTTCTTCTGATATTTTTCTTGCGCTTACACATGTGGGTACCAGAAAAGACCGGGCGCTTGCAAATGAATTTCCCGAATTCGATGCGATCATTGGAGGACATTCTCATGATTTGCTCCGCGAAGCAATTACGCTGAATAATGTCTTGATTGCTCAGGCCGGCGGGAATAAGCATGTGGTATCGGAAAATCACAAAGTATACCTCGGGATCATTGAATTTATTCTGGAAAATGGGATACTGAAAGAAAAAAAAGGACGGGTGATTGAAATATAAATATTTACCGATTATAAAAACAATAAAAGTTGGACCAAAATAGTATCCTTATGAAAAGAAAATTATTTCTCAGGCAGCTGATCCTTGTTGGTAAGCTGATCCTGTTTGTATCGGCAGTCTTCCTTTTGATGGATTTTACATGGAAGGGGGAACGGATTTTTATCTCTCCATACAGCGACATTAAATGGGCAAAAGTAGGCTACTATGACGCTATGTTTCATACACATCCCGGTTTGGGAAACGAGGAGTACGACCCTCACCAAACTGTTGACAGGTATCACCAGGAAGGATATAAAATACTAATGCTGGCAGGCCATGATGTAGATATCCCCAGCAATTATATTAAAAGTATCTACCCATGGACCGAACTATCCAGCATATATGAAAAAATAAAGCATGTCAGAAATCCGAAAGAAGGTAATTTATCGTATGAGGAAATGGCAAACGGGCCATACGAAGACAGAGACCCCGTGAAACTTGACATGATTTCGGTTGAAGGTTGTGAAGTTACAGGCCCGCATCACCTGGTGAGCTTATTCAATTCGTATACTGGCGGGGGGGCGAACGAGGATGAGTCATTGCAAAACATCCAGAAATTGGGAGGCCTTGCTTATTTTGCACATCCCGGAAGATATGTGGAAAAGCTGGGGCTGACGGCTGAATGGTATATCGATTTTTATAAACGATATGATTTATTGCTTGGGCAGGCCATATTCAACAGAAAAGATAGTTGGAAAAAAGACCGGGCATTTTTTGATAAAATTGCACATGAACTTGGATACGAACGGCCTATCTGGTTATTTGGCGAAGACGACATGCACTATGAGAGTTACTTGGGATGGAACCGGAATGTGATATTACTGGAACATTTTGAACCAGGTTCATTGCATCCTGATATTCAGGACGGCTCTGTTTTAGACGTACGAAAAGCATTGGAAAATGGGTGTTTTTACCTGTGGAAACCAGCTAAACAATATAATAAAAGGACTTTCAATATTTCAAACGTTTCTGTTTCCAATAAAAGAGTTAAAATAGTAATTGATTCTGATGAATTAGTCAGGGAAATCAGGTGGCGGACCCATAACCCTAATACCTCGGAAACAGAAACCATTCTTACCGGCGATAAAATTTATATGAAAGATATCCCTGAATATTGTAAATTTATAAGGGCTGAAATTGAAGGCGAAGGAGGTACAATTTATACTCAGCCATTTTATATCACGAAAAACTAAAACGAAATAGTTTTAATTTTAGGTGCATTGGAAACGTCGTAACAGTGAAACAGATATTTATACTATGGCTGATCGTGTTGTTTGTCCCAGCTTTTTCAATAGAGCCTGAATTTAAGCAATTGACTCCGCAGGAAGGGGTGAATAATGGGACAATAAACGATATCGAACAAGATTCTTACGGGCAAATATGGTTTGCCACCTGGGATGGTTTGATTCGGTACGACGGATATTTCATAAAAAATTATAAACCTGTAATTGGCGATCCTTTCAGTTTGCCTGCCAAACAATGCTCCAAGTTGTTTTTTGATTCGAATGACAATTTATGGGCAGTAACCATGAACGGAATCTGCAGGTATGATCATAAAAAGGATAAGTTTATAGGTTATAATATTGAAAATCAAAGCAAATCATTTAATAGTGCCCGCATACACGAAAAGAATGGTTTATTATTGATTGTTTTCAGGGGGTTGCTTTTTTATCTTGAAACCGACAGTATCCATGTTAAAAATACATTCAAAAGTATTCCGGTAACTGATTTGCAGGGGAACCCGTTTGGCGGTCAGATCAGGGGTATGAGTATGATCAATGATGAGGTTTGGATAAATTGCCGTTTGAATCAAACTACAGAAACGGGAATAAACAAATTTTACATAGCGAAATTAAATACCGCAGGTGCCGTTTCATGTATCATTACCGATGAATGCATTTCCCCGGCCAATGTGACCGCATTTACTTCGAATAAAGAAAATCAGGTGTTTATTGGTACGACCGAAGGATTGTACTCCCTGGATACAAAAACCAAAGAAATAGATTGGGTTAATTCTGTAGGCCCCATTCACATACGGGATTTATTGATCACCAGTGACAATAAATTGTGGATGGGCACCATCAAATCGGGACTGGCATATCTTGACCTTCATAACGGCAAATTCAATTCGTATGCCTATGAGCCAAATAAAGTAAATTCATTGCTGAGTAATATTATTTTTTCGCTTTATGAGGATTTTTCCGGGAACCTTTGGATAGGGCATGGAGGGGAAGGGGTGAATATCTTAAATCTCCGGCAGAAACCATTTGAGACATTCCGGCATGATCCCAACGATGGAAACTCCCTCAGTACGAATACCATACTTTGTTTTAATGAAGCTGACGATGAAATTCTTATCGGCACCAACTATGATGGCCTGATTTTAATGAAGTATAATCGTAACAAGAAAGGCTATGTTTTTGAAAATATTGCGATGCCTAAACATTTCAAAATGAACCCGGAAAAGCATAACCTGATTTGGAGAATAGTTAAAGAAAATGACTCCTTATTTTGGATGGGGACCAATTCCGGATTGATAAAAGCTTTAAAACATAAAACAAAATGGAAATTTGAGCAATTTTTAGCCGAAGGTCAGGTTGGCACCATTCGGGATATTTATGTGGATAAAAATAGCAACATGTGGCTGGGGTGTTATGATGGATTATATCTGATCACATCATCCAACCGGGATGACATGAAATATTTTTATTACAGTCCTACAGAAGAAGAATCATCCTCTTTGTCCGACCGGACCGTGAATACAATTCTGCATGATAAATCAGGAAACTTTTGGGTCGGGACGCAAGGAGGGGGGCTTAATCTTTTGTCGGTTAAATACGAAGAATTAGACCTTACCGGGAAATACAAGCCAAAACTTGATTTTATCCATTACAAAGCAGAAAGTAGATCGGGTAATGTATTGAATAACAATGAGATTAATGTTGTATATGAACATCATGACGGAACGATATGGGTTGGGACCCAGGGGGGAGGAATAAACATATTTGATCCTGGCAGTAATAATTTCAATCATTTAACTGTTGAAAATGGGCTGGCAGGAGAAGATGTGTTTAGTTTATTGCCCGATGGGAATGGAAATTTGTGGGTGAGTACGAACAAAGGATTGTCTTGTTATAACCTCCATACAGGAATATTCAATAATTTCTCTCCGTCGGATGGTATTCAGGGGAATGTGTTTATGCTGAACTCCTATTTTAAGTCATCAACAGGAACCCTGTATTTTGGCGGTAGGAATGGTTTTACCTGCTTCGATCCATCGCTTATCGTTAATAATAACATCCCGCCCAAAATACATTTCACCGGATTGAAGATATTTAATAAAGACGTGGAGATAGGCGCTGAAATGAATAACCGGCTAATTTTACCCGAAGCGCTGAGTGAGCTTACATCCATCACGCTGAACCATAAGGAATATATTTTTAGTATCCGGTTTTCAATCATTCATTATCAAAACCCTCAGGAAAACCAGGCTGAATATTTTTTGGAAGGATATGATGAAACCTTTGAAGACTGGAATATAATCCCGGCATCCACAGGTCAGATTACTTTTAATAATCTTCCGCATGGCAATTATGTTTTAAAACTGAGGGGAAGAAATTCTGACAACATTTATACGGATAGTATTAAAGAGCTGAAAATTACCATCCTTCCACCCTGGTGGAAAACTGTGTGGGCAAGAACAACGTTCCTTTTCATCTTCCTCCTGGTCATTGCAGGCATAATGGTATTGATCCTGCACCGGCAGTCGCTGAAACACCTGTTGAAAATTGAAAAGATTGAGTTTGAGAACCTGAAAGAACTCAATGAAGCAAAACTCCGGTTTTTTACAAATATTTCGCATGAACTACGAACCCCCTTAAGCCTTACCATAGCCCCGATTGAAAGCCTTTTGTTAAAAAGGGATTTTTCAGAGTCAAATGTTATAAAGCAATTAAACCTGGCCTACCGGAATGCAAAATTATTAATACGGCTCATCAACCAGATCATAGACTTTAGAAGGTTGAACAGTGGCAAGTTGAACCTTGAACCGGAATATAATGAGATCACCCATTTGCTGAATGAAGTAATAAGAAATTTTGAATTTCTGAAAACCCAGAAAAATATCAGCCTGACCCTTAACCTGCCCGATTTACCACTCTACTCCTGGTACGACCCTCAAAAAATGGAACAAGTATTTTATAATTTGATCTCAAATGCTTTTAAATTTACCCCTTCCGGTGGAAATATTGTAATCACGGTTTCCAACCAAAAAATAATAACAGCCAACAATATTCCTGAGCAAAGGATCGAATTGATTGTGTATAACGACGGGGCGGAGATACCTGAAGACAAACTGGATAAAATATTTGAAAGGTTTTACAAGATTGACCATGCTTCCGAGGGATCAGGAATTGGACTTGCCATCACGAAATCCCTGGTGGAACTTCACCATGGAGAAATAACGGCCGAATCAGTTCCCGGCTTTGGCGTCAGGTTTATTGTTCATCTTCCACATACAGTACCAGATGCGATTGCTCAAAAAGTTAAGAAAGAGGAATCATTGCTAACCGTTGACGATAGAGTCAATCTTCATATTATGAATAATGAGATTGAAAATCCGAAAATCTCGGAGCAGGGTCTTCAGCTTTTGATTATAGAAGATAATGAAGAATTACGGTCGTTTCTGGTTTCATATTTTCAGGATACCTTCTTTGTAACTGATGCAGCCGATGGACTGGAAGGCTTAAAAGTAGCAGAGGAAACGATCCCCGATATCATTATCTGTGATATTGTAATGCCTGTAATTGACGGACTTGAAGTATGCGACCGGATTAAAAAAAATACCGAAACCTGCCATATTCCTGTAATTTTGCTTACTGCAAAAGATACTGCCGAGTATAAAATATCGGGTTTTGATTATGGCGCAGATGCTTATATAATCAAACCTTTCGAAATATCCATACTCGACAGCCAAATAAAAGGCCTTATCCGGAACCGGGAATTGATCCGTAAAAATTACAGGGAGCATAATTTTATGATTGACATTTCGTCCTCCGAAGTTTCTAAAGATGACGTGTTCATTAATAAACTGAAAGAATTGATTGAAGAAAACCTTTTGGATGCATCGTTCAATGTCAATCAGCTTTCCGAATTATTGAATTTAAGTACTACCCAGGTTTATCGGAAAATTAAGGCCCTTACCGGATATTCACCGATCGAGTTTATTCGGATAATCAGATTGGAAAAAGCCGTAGAAATACTAAAAACGATGAATTATTCGGTGAAGGAAGTGTGCTATAAAACCGGATTTAATAATTCCTCATACTTTATTAAATGTTTTAAAGACTATTATAAAGTTACACCGAATGTCTTTGTGGAGAATTTAATTAAAAACGAAAGAAAATGAGCTTGTCAATTCAATCGTAGAATTACATTTATAGCCGTTCTCTTTTTGCTCCCGATTCATCGCAAAATCTTTCCGTTCGTTTTTTGTGAAATTTCCATGTTTTTTTCATTTTTTTTTCTTGTGGGTATTTGAAAATTAATACTTTTGCACTCCATTTCAGAAGAAATGGGCAAAAAACGGTTTGTTGAAGATTGTTTTTATCGGGAAAAAAAATATCTTTGCAGGCCAAATTTTTAATAACATTTTTAAATTTAAGACAGCTATATGCCAACAATTCAGCAGTTAGTTCGTAAGGGCAGGCAGAGCAAGGTCGACAAAAGCAAGTCGCCGGCGCTTGATTCCTGTCCGCAGCGCAGGGGGGTATGTGTGCGTGTGTACACCACCACTCCTAAAAAACCGAATTCGGCTATGCGTAAAGTAGCCAGGGTTCGTTTAACCAACCAGAAGGAAGTAAATGCCTATATTCCGGGCGAAGGCCACAACCTTCAGGAGCACTCTATTGTATTGGTACGCGGAGGTAGGGTAAAAGACCTGCCGGGAGTACGTTACCATTTGATCCGCGGCGCGTTGGATACCGCCGGTGTGGAAGGCCGCACACAACGCCGTTCAAAATACGGTACAAAAAGGCCTAAACAGAAATAAATAACGTTCAGGCTTAGTGGTTTGGTTGAGTAAATGAACCGGAACAGTTCATTGAAGCCTATCAGATCGACAGCTAATTTAAAGAACACTAAAGCAACACATAATGAGAAAATCGAAACCAAAAAAGAGGATCATTCTGCCCGATCCAAAGTTCAACGACGTTCTTGTAACACGGTTTGTTAACGACTTAATGAGGGACGGTAAAAAGTCCGTCGCTTACAGTATCTTCTACGATGCTTTGGATATTGTTGAAAAGAGGATGAAAGACTCGGAAGTAGCTCCTCTCGATGTCTGGAAAAAAGCACTTGAAAACATCACTCCGAACGTAGAAGTAAAAAGCCGCCGCGTAGGCGGTGCCACCTTCCAGGTCCCAATGGAAATCCGCCCCGACAGAAAAATTGCAATCTCAATTAAAAACCTTATCCTTTTTGCCGGCAAACGGTCTGGTAAATCAATGGCCGAAAAGTTAGCCGGCGAAATACAGTCTGCTTACAACGAAGAAGGTGGCGCTTTCAAAAAGAAAGAAGACACCCACCGCATGGCTGAAGCAAACAGGGCTTTTGCACATTTCAGGTTTTAATTAAAATATAGAATATTGGTATTTTGTTAGTTTAGGTATTGGTAAAAAATGGCAAATAAAGATTTAAAATTCACGAGGAATATCGGCATCATGGCACACATCGATGCCGGTAAAACGACGACAACAGAGCGTATCCTCTTTTATACGGGCGTGACGCACCGTATCGGAGAGGTACACGATGGCGCTGCAACAATGGACTGGATGGAGCAGGAACAGGAACGTGGGATTACCATCACGTCTGCTGCGACCACCACCTACTGGAGATACAAAGACGAAGAGCACAAAATCAACATCATCGATACCCCCGGACACGTTGATTTTACGGTTGAGGTAGAACGTTCGTTGCGGATACTCGACGGTGCTGTGGCTTTGTTTTGTGCCGTAGGCGGTGTGGAAGCCCAGTCGGAAACAGTGTGGCGCCAGGCCGAAAAATATGGAGTCCCCCGTATCGGGTTCGTTAATAAAATGGACCGCCAGGGAGCCGATTTTTTCAACGTTGTAAACGAAGTCCGTGAAAAATTGGGGGCAAACCCAATGCCTGTTACCATTCCGATCGGTGCGGAAGAAAAATTTGAAGGCGTTGTCGATCTAATCGAAATGAAGGCAATCCGCTGGTACGACGACGCAGTGTTGGGAACAACTTACCGTTTGGAAGACATTCCTGCCGATATGGTTGAACAAGCCAACGAATACCGCGGAAAACTAATTGAAGCAGTCGCCGAATTGGATGACGAACTACTCGAACGTTTCTTCGACGACCCGGATTCAATTACAGCTGACGAGATGTTGAATGTAATCCGCCGCGCTACCATCGAAGGGGTTATAATCCCGATGATGTGCGGGTCATCGTTTAAAAACAAAGGGGTACAGCGCTTACTGGATGCCATTTGCGCATTCCTGCCAAGCCCGCTTGATAAAGAAAATGTGAAAGGCACCGAACCGGGAGACGACAAAGTGATTTCGCGGAAACCGGATGTGAACGAACCGCTTGCGGCCCTGGCATTCAAAATAGCAACCGACCCCTATGTAGGGCGTTTGTGTTTTATCCGGGTTTATTCCGGACGAATCAATGCAGGCGATACAGTTTACAATTCACGTACCGATAAGAAAGAACGTATTTCCCGCCTGTATCAGATGCATTCAAATAAACAGAACCCGATCGAATTCATCGAAGCGGGAGATATTTGTGCCGCTGTTGGGTTTAAAGATATTCGTACCGGAGATACATTGAGCGACCTGAAACATCCGATTGTACTGGAAAGCATCGATTTCCCGGAACCGGTAATCGGGATTGCCGTTGAACCGAAAACCCAGAAAGATTTGGACAAACTGAGCAACGGTTTGGCCAAACTGGCCGAAGAAGACCCTACTTTTAAAGTAAATACCGATGAAGAATCAGGCCAGACCATCATTCGTGGAATGGGCGAGCTTCATCTCGAAATTATTGTTGACCGTCTGAAACGCGAGTTTAAAGTGGAATGTAACCAGGGTAAACCACAGGTTGCATACAAGGAAGCGATCAGCCAATTGGTCGAATTACGCGAAGTGTTCAAAAAACAAACTGGCGGACGCGGTAAATTCGCCGACATCATTGTTCGTGTTGAACCACGAGAAGACGGAAAAGAAGGCCTCGATTTTGTCGATGCGGTAAAAGGAGGAAATATTC
Organism: Prolixibacteraceae bacterium; assembly: GCA_034003625.1. GTDB lineage: Bacteria > Bacteroidota > Bacteroidia > Bacteroidales > Prolixibacteraceae > GWE2-42-39. Next base: position 53,450 of record JAVEYG010000016.1, read on the forward strand.
CGCGCGAATACATCCCCTCGGTTCAGAAAGGTTTTGAAACGGCAATGCAGAATGGACCGTTGGCCGGATTTGCCATCGACAGCCTGAAAGTGACCCTGCTCGATGGTTCGTTTCACGCCGTTGACTCCGATTCCCTCTCGTTCGAAATTTGTGCCCGTCAGGCCTTTCGAAGAGCGGCAGGCCAGGCCAAGCCCAAACTGCTCGAACCGGTGATGAAAGTGGAGATAGTAACCCCTGAAGAATACATGGGAGATATTATCGGCGACCTGAACCGCCGTCGCGGGCAAGTAGAAGGGATGGAAGAAAAGTCAGGTGCCCGTGTAATCAAAGCACTGGTCCCGCTTGCCGAACTGTTTGGCTATGTAACTGTGCTGCGTACTTTATCATCGGGACGTGCAACTTCATCAATGGAATTTGCAAAATATGTGGAAGTTCCCGGTTCATTGGCCGTGAAAGTACTCGAAGAATTAAAAGGAAATGTAAGTTTATTATAGGCTTTAACGTATAATTAAATCTCATCATGAGTCAAAAGATCAGAATCAAGCTGAAATCGTACGATCACAACCTGGTTGACAAATCGGCTGAAAAGATCGTGAAAACGGTAAAAACTACCGGTGCAGTGGTTAGCGGCCCAATCCCGCTTCCTACCCACAAACGGGTTTTCACTGTTTTGCGTTCGACTTTCGTGAACAAAAAATCACGCGAGCAATTTCAGTTGTCGTCATACAAACGGTTGATCGACATTTACAGCTCAACAGCCAAAACCATCGACGCCTTAATGAAACTTGAATTACCAAGTGGCGTTGAAGTAGAAATTAAAGTTTGATAACCTGTAAAGAAAAACAAAAATGGCAGGATTAATCGGTAAAAAAATCGGAATGACATCCGTATTCAGTGTTGAAGGGAAAAATATTCCATGCACTGTGATAGAGGCCGGACCATGCGTCATTACGCAGGTAAAAACGGTCGAAACCGACGGTTACGAAGCTGTTCAGTTAGGTTACGATGACAAAAAGATCAAAAATTCTGTGAAAGCGGAAATTGGTCATGCTCAGAAAGCCGGTACTGAACCAAAACGTAAAATCGTTGAGTTTAAAGAAATTCAGGGAGAGTATAAATTAGGCGACACTCTCACAGTGGAAACAATCGACCCCGAAGGCTGGGTCGATATTACCGGCCTTAGTAAAGGGAAAGGCTTCCAGGGCGTAGTAAAACGGCACAACTTCAATGGTGTGAACGATGCCACCCATGGTCAGCACAACCGCTTGCGGGCCCCGGGTTCGGTCGGAGCTTCCTCATACCCTTCCCGCGTGTTCAAAGGAATGCGCATGGCCGGGCGCGATGGCGGCAATAAAACTACGGTTCAAAACCTCAAGGTTTTGAAAGTAATCCCCGAATCAAATTTATTGGTAGTTAAAGGATCAGTTCCTGGTGCAAAAGGGTCTTACGTAATGATTTATCAGTAATGGAAATAAAAGTAATAAATAAAGCAGGACAAGAAACCGGAAGAACTGTTACTTTAAACGAACAGATTTTCGGTATAGAGCCCAGCGATCACGCGATTTATCTGGATGTAAAACAATACATGGCAAATAAACGCCAGGGGACTCATAGCGCAAAAGAAAGAGGCGAAGTATCATACAGTACCCGGAAAATCAAAAAGCAGAAAGGTACCGGTGGCGCCCGGGCAGGGAGCATCAAATCTCCGGTATTCCGCGGTGGGGGCCGTATATTCGGGCCTCGTCCGAGAAATTACGGCTTCAAACTGAACAAAAAAGTGAAAGTTCTGGCCCGTATCTCGGCATTGAGCTATAAAGCAAAAGAAGACGCAATCATGGTGTTGGAAGATTTCTCTTTGGAAGCCCCTAAAACACGCGAAATGCTTACCATCAGTAATAATCTGAAAATTAATGATAAAAAGTCTCTTTTCGTTTTACCGGAAGAAAATAAAAACATATATTTGTCCTCCAGAAATTTACAGGGGGTTTCTGTTGTAACAGCCTCTGATTTAAATACTTATCAGATACTGAATGCAAAAAAACTAATCGTTTTTGAAAGCTCGGTAAGTAAGTTGGAAGAATTGTTAACGATTTAATGGGCTAAGAAATGGACGTTTTAATAAAACCGTTAGTGACCGAAAAAATGACAGGACAGGGTGAAAAGCTCAATCGTTTTGGTTTTGTCGTTAACAAGGACGCTACAAAAATACAGATCAAAAAAGCTGTTGAAAGCATGTACAATGTAAAAGTTGAAGCCGTGAATACCATGATCTATGCCGGGAAGCGCAAATCGCGCTTTACCAAGGCCGGGGTCATCGAAGGCTCGACAGTTGCTTATAAAAAAGCAATCATCACGTTGGCAGAAGGAGACACTATTGATTTTTACAGTAATATTTAATAAATAAAAATGGCAGTAAGAAAGTTAAAACCAGTTACTCCGGGTCAAAGGCACAAAATTATTGGCGCTTTTGATACCATTACTGCATCAACGCCTGAAAAATCATTGTTGAAGCCAATGCGCAAAACCGGCGGTCGGAACGACGACGGACGCATGACAATGAGGTATATAGGCGGTGGCCACAAGCGGAAATACCGTGTAATTGATTTCGTTCGCGAAAAAGACGGTATTCCTGCCAGGGTTGAATCCATTCAGTACGACCCGAACCGTACTGCCCGTATTGCACTGTTGGTGTATGCCGACGGTGAAAAACGGTACATTATTGCTCCCAACGGGTTACAGGTTGGGCAAACAGTAATGAGCGGTTCCGGTGTTGCCCCTGAAATCGGGAACACCCTGCCACTTGCCGAAATTCCTCTTGGAACTGTTATTCATAACATAGAGCTTCAGCCACGTCAGGGTGGTGCAATGGCACGCAGTGCAGGTACATCTGCACAGCTTACTTCACGCGAAGGCAAATATGCAATCGTTAAATTGCCTTCAGGAGAATCTCGTATGGTACTCGTCGCTTGCAGGGCTACAATTGGTACAGTTGGAAACACAGAGCACAACCTCGAACGTTCAGGTAAAGCCGGTCGTTCGCGTTGGTTAGGAAGACGTCCGCGCGTCCGCGGTGTTGCCATGAACCCGGTCGACCATCCAATGGGTGGTGGTGAAGGCCGCGCTTCAGGAGGGCATCCACGTTCACGCAAAGGCTTGTTGGCGAAAGGGTACAAAACCCGCGCCCCGAAGAAGGCTTCCAGCAAATATATTGTAGAAAGAAGGAAGAAATAATTAAACTGAGAAAAGTATATGAGTCGTTCATTAAAGAAAGGGCCTTTTATCGCATACAAACTGGAACGTAAAGTTTTGGCGATGAATGAATCCAATAAAAAGTCGGTGATCAAGACTTGGGCCCGGGCATCAGTGATTTCTCCTGACTTTGTAGGTCACACCATTGCAGTACACAACGGAAATAAGTTCATTCCTGTTTACATTACTGAAAACATGGTAGGACATAAGCTCGGTGAATTTGCACCTACAAGAACATTCAGGGGACATGCCGGAAACAAACGCTAAGGCATGGAATTCTCATTAACATTTAAATGAATTAGAAATGGGTGCAAGAAAAAGAAATAGAGCAAGCGAAGCAAAAGAAGCCAAAAAGACACAATATTTTGCTGTTTTGAGGAACAACCCCACTTCCCCGCGAAAAATGAGGCTGGTTGCCGATATGGTCCGCGGAATGGAAGTGAACAGAGCGCTTGATGTTTTGAAATTTTCCTCGAAAGAGGCTTCCCGTAAGGTTGAGAAACTATTGATGTCGGCTATCGCAAACTGGCAGGCAAAAAATGAAGGCGTCCGCCTGGAGGAAAGCAATTTGTATGTGAAAACCGTTGCGGTCGATTCAGCCCGTATCCTGAAACGTTTACGCCCGGCACCACAAGGCCGTGCCCACCGTATCAGGAAACGCTCGAATCATGTAACGCTTTGCATTGATAGTAAAACTGTTAACGAAACTGTTAAATAATAATACATGGGACAAAAAGTTAATCCAATCGCCAATCGTTTAGGAATTATCAACGGATGGGATTCCAATTGGTTCGGTGGTAACGATTATGGTGATAAGCTCGTGGAGGATACAAAAATCAGAGAATACCTGAATGCCCGTCTGGCAAAAGCAAGTGTTTCCAAGATTATCATTGAACGTACCCTTAAGCTTATTACAATTACCGTTCACACCTCCCGGCCAGGTATTATTATTGGTAAAGGTGGCCAGGAAGTTGACAAGCTGAAGGAAGAGCTGAAAAAGGTTACCAACAAAGAAGTACAGATCAATATTTTCGAAATCAAACGTCCGGAGCTTGATGCCCGTATCGTGGCCAGCAATGTGGCCCGCCAGATCGAAGGCAAAGTAGCTTACCGCCGTGCCGTGAAGATGGCCATTGCATCGACCATGAGAATGGGCGCGCAAGGGATCAAAATCATGGTTTCAGGCCGTTTGAACGGCGCCGAAATGGCCCGTTCGGAAATGTACAAAGATGGCCGTACCCCTCTGCACACACTGAGAGCCGACATTGATTACGCTCTCGCCGAAGCCCTGACCAAAACAGGTCTGCTGGGCGTAAAAGTGTGGATTTGCAAAGGCGAAATCTACGGCAAACGCGACCTTTCCCCCAATATCGGTCAAAAGCAACAGGCAGGTGCTCCTGCTTCTGCTAATGAGCGCCGTGGAAGGGGTGATAAAGGCGGATTTAAGAAAAGAAGAAAATAATTTGTAAACCTTTCAATTAAAGAAGGATGTTACAACCGAAAAAGACAAAATTCAGAAGAGTACAAAAAGGCCGGATGAAAGGCAATGCCCAGCGGGGCAACCAGATTGCATTCGGTTCTTTCGGTATAAAGGCGTTGGAAGAGGCTTGGATTACCGGTCGCCAGATTGAAGCGGCGAGGGTTGCGGTAACCCGACACATGCAACGTCAGGGTCAAATTTGGATACGAATTTTCCCCGATAAACCAATTACAAAGAAACCCGCAGAGGTTCGTATGGGTAAAGGTAAGGGTGCGCCTGAAGCATTTGTGGCTCCGGTTTCCCCAGGTAGAATTATTATTGAGGCCGACGGCGTTCCTTTCGAATTAGCGAAAGAGGCGTTGCGCCTGGCTGCTCAGAAATTACCGATAACTACAAAGTTTGTGGTCCGCCGCGATTATGTTGAATCTTCAAGTGACGAGTAATGAAAACATCAGAAATTAAAGAACTGACCAGCAAAGAAATCCTCGAACGGTTGCAAACCGAAAAGGACAGCTTGATCCGCATGAAGATGAACCATGCTATTTCACCTCTTGATAATCCGTTACAGATCAAGGTTGCACGGAGAAATATCGCCCGACTGAAAACCATACTGCGTCAAAGGGAAATTAACGAAAAACAGAGTTAGTGAGATGGAACCAAGAAATCTGAGAAAAGAGCGTATCGGGGTCGTGGTCAGTAACAAAATGCAAAATACCATTGTAGTTGCTGAAAAACGCAAAGAGAAGCATCCCATCTACGGGAAATTCGTGAACAAAACGACCAAGTTTTACGCACACGACGAAAATAATACCTGCAACATTGGCGACACTGTGCTGATCATGGAAACACGGCCACTCAGCAAGCAAAAACGTTGGAGGTTAGTTGAAATCATTGAAAGAGCGAAGTAATCATGATACAACAAGAGTCAAGATGTACAGTAGCCGATAACAGTGGCGCAAAAGAAGTGCTTTGCATCCGCGTATTGGGCGGGACCCGCAAACGTTATGCAACACTGGGCGATACCATTGTGGTAGCCGTGAAAAGCGCTATCGCTGGTAGTGATGTAAAAAAAGGAGCAGTGTCGAAAGCAATTGTTGTCCGTACAGCAAAAGAAGTACGTCGTGCCGACGGGTCATATATCCGTTTCGACGACAATGCAGTAGTTTTGCTGAACAACGCAGGCGAAATGCGCGGAACGCGTATTTTCGGCCCCGTGGCAAGAGAATTGCGCGACAAGAACATGAAAATTATTTCACTTGCACCTGAGGTACTTTAATTTGTAATACGAAAAGAAATGCAAAAGAAATTACATATCAAAAAAGGTGACACCGTGATCGTCAATGCAGGCAACTACAAAGGCCAGCAGGGCAAGGTGCTCGAAGTGATACGGAAAACCGACCGGGCCATAGTGGAAGGCGTTAATATGATTAAAAAACACACCAAACCCAATGCGGCCAACCCGCAGGGAGGTATTGTTGAGAAGGAAGCGCCCATCCACGTATCGAACCTGATGCTGAAAGATCCGAAAACCGGAAAAGCTACACGCATCGGTCGTAAGCTCGACGAAAAAGGGAAATTAGTTCGTTATTCTAAAAAATCAGGAGAGGAGATTAAGTAATGGCATACGTACCAACACTTAAGAAGAAATATTTGGACGAAGTCGTCCCTGCATTGGTAAAAGAATTCAGTTATGGTTCTGTCATGCAGGCTCCGAAGTTAGAAAAGATTGTACTTAACCAGGGCGTTGGAGCTGCTATTGCCGATAAAAAAATTATCGAAGTGGCGACCGAAGAAATGACCATGATCGCCGGACAGAGAGCAGTCCAAACCAAATCGAAAAAAGACATCTCTAACTTCAAGCTAAGGAGAAAAATGCCAATCGGTGTGCGTGTTACACTACGCAAGGAGAGAATGTACGAGTTCCTCGAACGGTTAATCAGTGTAGCGCTGCCGCGTATCCGCGATTTTCGTGGTATTGAAGGCAAAATGGACGGGCGGGGAAACTATACCTTAGGTATACCCGAACAGATCATTTTTCCCGAAATTGTACTCGATAAAGTAAACCGGATTAACGGCATGAACATCACATTTGTGACTACTGCCAATACCGACGAGGAAGGATACGCTTTATTGAAAGAGTTAGGATTACCTTTTAAAAACGCTAAAAAGAACTAAAAAATGGCTAAAGAATCAATGAAGGCCCGTGAAGTAAAAAGGGCAAAATTAGTTGAAAAATATGCCGCAAAAAGAGCCATGCTTAAAGCGGAAGGTGATTATGTCGGCTTACAAACACTACCGAAAAACTCTTCACGGATCAGGTTGCACAACAGGTGCAAATTAACCGGGCGCCCGAAAGGATACATGCGCCAATTCGGAATAAGCAGGATCAACTTCCGGGAAATGGCTTCGGCCGGATTGATCCCGGGTGTTAAAAAAGCAAGTTGGTAATTTTTTAATTTTTAGAAGTAATGAGTAAAATTACAGACCCAATAGCAGATTATCTGACACGGATCAGAAATGCACAGAAAGCAAAACATCGTGTGGTCGATATTCCTGCATCAAACATCAAAAAAGAGATTACCAAAATTCTTAAGGATAAAGGTTATATTCTGAACTATAAGTTTGAAGATGAAGCAAACTATCAAGGGAACATTAAAATTGCCCTGAAGTATCATCCCGAGTCAGCTGTACCGGCGATAAAATCGATCAAAAGGATCAGCAAACCGGGGTTGAGAACTTATTGTCATACTGATAATATTCCCCGTGTCCTTAACGGTTTGGGAATCGCGATCATATCTACTTCAAAAGGCGTGATGACCGACAAGGAAGCCCGCGAATTAGGCGTTGGTGGCGAAGTATTGTGTTACGTATATTAATCGAAGGAGGAAAAGTAATGTCAAGGATAGGAAAATTACCGATAAATATACCCGCAGGTGTTACCGTAACTGTAAGCGACAGCAACTTGGTAACAGTAAAAGGCCCTCTTGGAACACTTACCCAGCAGGTGAACCCTGCCATCAGTGTATCTGTTGAAAATGGAGTTCTGGCTGTTAGCCGTCCGACCGATCAGAAAGATCACCGTTCGATGCACGGCTTATACCGGGCATTGATCAATAACATGGTTGCCGGCGTATCGAAAGGTTTTGAAACAAAACTCGAACTGGTAGGTGTGGGTTACCGTGCCGAAGTTCAGGGACAGGTACTCGACCTTGTATTAGGTTACTCGCACCACACTTATATTGCGCTTCCGCCGGAAGTGAAAGTGGAGGCGGTGAGCGATAAACGCAGCAACCCAATTGTAACTCTTAAAAGTTGCGACAAGCAATTATTAGGTCAGGTAGCTGCAAAAATACGTTCATTCCGTATGCCCGAACCTTACAAAGGAAAAGGTGTGAAATTCCAGGGTGAAGTATTAAGGCGCAAAGCCGGTAAATCAGCTGGTGTCAAATAATAAAAATTAGAAATCATGGCCTTAACAAAGCACGAAAGAAGATATAGAATTAAAAAGAGGATCCGGAAAATTGTTGCCGGAACTGCCGAGAAGCCACGCCTGAGCGTCTTCCGGAGCAACAAGCAAATTTATGCGCAGTTGGTCGACGATGCCACAGGAAAAACGTTACTCGCAGTTTCTTCTCTTTCTAAAGATATTGAAGTAGCCGGCAACAAAACTGAAGTTGCGGCGATCGTAGGCAAAGCAATTGCTGCAAAAGCTGTTGCTGCCGGTATTTCGAGTGTAGTGTTCGACCGGAACGGTTATTTGTACCACGGTAGAGTTAAACAATTAGCGGATGCTGCCCGTGAAGGTGGCCTTAAATTTTAATAAATATGGTAGCAAATATCAAAAAAGTAAGGACCAGCGACATCGAATTGAAAGACCGGTTGGTAGCTATTAACCGCGTAACCAAAGTAACCAAGGGGGGACGTACATTCAGTTTCTCGGCTATCGTGGTCGTTGGAAACGAAGACGGGATAGTAGGCTGGGGGCTTGGTAAAGCAAGCGAAGTAGCCACAGCAATTGCAAAAGGTGTGGATGCCGCGAAGAAAAACCTGGTGAAAGTGCCTGTGATCAATGGTACAATCCCTCATGAGCAGGAAGCCAAATTTGGCGGAGCCCGCGTATTGCTGCAACCGGCATCTTCAGGTACCGGTGTAAAAGCAGGGGGTGCGATGCGTGCTGTTTTGGAAAGTGTCGGGATACATAATATCCTGGCCAAATCAAAAGGTTCGTCTAATCCGCACAACTTAGTGAAAGCAACAATGAACGCCTTACTGGAGTTAAGAGATCCTTATACCGTGGCCGATCACCGTGGTATCACATTAGATAAAGTATTTAATGGATAATACAATTATGGCGAAGATAAAAATTACACAAGTAAAAAGTAAAATTGGTTCCACAAAAACACAAAAAGCAACAATTGAAGCTTTAGGGATCAAGAAGCTGAACCATACTGTGGAAAAAGAAGTAACTCCGCAGATTTTGGGAATGGTGAGAAAAGTAAGCCACTTGGTAAAAGTTGAAGAAATTTAAAATATTTAAGATCATCTACTATGGATTTAAGTAATCTTAAACCTGCAAAAGGTTCCACACATAGCGAAAAACGTATTGGACGCGGTACCGGTTCCGGACATGGCGGGACTTCCACCAGAGGTCACAAAGGTGCCAAGTCACGCTCGGGCTACTCGCGGAAGAGTGGTTTCGAAGGTGGGCAGATGCCTTTGCAGCGCGTGGTGCCGAAATTTGGTTTCAATAATGTCAACAGGGTCGAGTATAAAGCGATCAACCTTTCTGTTTTGCAAAGTTTGGCCGAAAGTAAAAAACTCACTTCCATTGACGCCCAGGTTTTGGTTGATGCAGGGCTCGCATCAAAAAGAGATCGCATTAAAATTTTAGGTAATGGCGAACTCAAGGTTAAACTCAATGTAAAGGCCCATGCATTTTCAAATACTGCAAAAGAAGCGATAGAAAAATTAGAAGGAACCACTGAAACATTGTAAGCCTGATGAAAAAATTTATCGAAACCCTGAAGAATATTTATAAGATTGAAGACCTTAGGGCACGGTTGGGGATCACCTTATTTTTATTGCTGATTTACCGTCTTGGGTCTTATGTATCGTTACCCGGAATCGACCCGGCCCAGCTCGGTGTCCTGAAAGAGCAAACATCCGACGGGTTGCTGGGCTTGCTCAATATGTTTTCGGGAGGTGCATTTGCAAATGCTTCAATCTTTGCTTTGGGGATCATGCCTTACATTTCAGCTTCAATTGTAATTCAGTTGATGGGAATAGCCGTCCCATACTTCCAACGCTTACAAAAAGAAGGTGAATCAGGAAGGAGAAAGATCAACCAGATAACCCGTTATCTGACTGTTCTGATCTTGATTTTCCAGGCTCCTGCTTTCCTGACCAATATCAAAATAAACATGCCGAATGCAATTGTGATGGACCCGACCATGTTTACCTTGTCGTCGACCATCATTATGACTGCCGGTTCCATGTTTGTGATGTGGCTCGGAGAGCGTATCACCGATAAAGGAATTGGAAATGGTATTTCATTGATCATCATGATCGGTATCATTGCCCGTTTGCCGCAATCCATTATGCAGGAATTTATTACCCGCCTCGAACAACAGGGCGGAGGAATGGTCATGTTCCTGATCGAGTTTGTTATCCTGTTTGTGGTGTTCATGGGAACGATCATGCTGGTTCAGGGAACCCGGCGTATTCCCGTGCAATATGCCAAACGTATTGTGGGCAACAAACAATACGGCGGCGTGCGCCAGTATATTCCTTTAAAAGTAAATGCCGCCGGGGTAATGCCTATTATTTTTGCCCAGGCCATTATGTTTGTTCCTATGACAATTGCCGGGTTTGCCAAATCTGAAAGCATGAGTGGGTTCGCGGCTGCTTTTATGAACTACACCGGGTTTTGGTACAACTTCACTCAATTTGTCCTGGTAATTTTGTTTACGTATTTTTACACGGCAATTACTGTCAACCCAATGCAGATGGCCGAAGATATGAAGAAAAACGGCGGGTTTATACCCGGTGTCAAACCGGGGAAAAAGACCGTCGAATTTTTAGATACCATCATGTCGAGGATTACCCTTCCGGGATCAATCTTCCTCGGTATTGTGACCATTCTTCCCGCTTTTGCGATGATGACAGGAGTCAACAGCAGTTTTGCCCAGTTTTTCGGGGGAACCTCGTTGCTGATTTTAGTAGGCGTTGTGTTGGATACTTTACAGCAAATTGAAAGCCACCTGCTGATGCGCCATTACGACGGGCTGATGAAGTCGGGCCGTATTAAAGGACGTTCGGGTGGTGGTGCAATGATGTAGAAGCATTGTTCTGATACAAATAAAAAGGGAAAAGTATATATGGCCAAACAGGCTTCAATAGAACAAGACGGAACCATCATCGAAGCATTGTCGAATGCTATGTTCAGGGTAGAATTGGAAAACGGGCACGTTTTAACCGCCCATATTTCCGGTAAAATGCGTATGCACTATATCAAAATTCTTCCTGGAGATAAAGTAAAAGTTGAAATGTCTCCCTACGATTTGACCAAAGGGAGAATAACTTTCAGGTACAAAAACTAAAGAAAATAACAATGAAAGTAAGAACATCCATAAAAAAACGTAGCGCTGATTGCAAAATTGTACGCAGGAAGGGACGTTTATACGTGATCAACAAGAAGAACCCAAAGTACAAACAACGTCAGGGATAATTAATTAACTTTGTAAAAAATTTATTTATGGCTCGTATAGTTGGTGTCGACATCCCGAATAACAAAAGAGGAGAAATTGCATTGACCTACATCTACGGAATCGGACGTAGCTTGTCGCAAAGTATTCTTGAAAAAGCAGGCGTTGACAAAGATATAAAAGTACAAGACTGGAACGATGATCAGTTTGCGGCAATCCGTACCGTGATCAGTGAGAACTATAAGGTTGAGGGAGAACTTCGTTCGGAAACTCAAATGAACATTAAGCGGTTGATGGACATCGGTTGCTACCGTGGAATCCGTCACCGTATTGGTTTGCCGGTACGCGGACAAAGCACAAAAAACAACGCCCGTACCCGGAAAGGCAAACGTAAAACTGTTGCTAATAAGAAAAAAGCCACTAAATAATTGATTTGAATTATGGCAAAAAAAACTGGAACAACAAGAAAAAGAGTTGTTAACGTTGAAGCTACCGGACAGGCGCATATCCATTCTTCGTTTAATAACATCATTGTGTCGTTGACCAACGACAATGGTGAAGTCATCTCATGGTCCTCGGCCGGGAAAAAAGGGTTCCGCGGATCGAAGAAGAATACCCCTTATGCCGCACAGGTAGCATCTGAAGAATGCGCCAAGACCGCTTATGACCTTGGCCTGCGAAAAGTAAAAGTATACGTAAAAGGCCCGGGCAATGGACGCGAATCGGCGATCAGGGCATTGAGTACGGTAGGTATCCTGGTGACCGAAATTGTGGACGTGACCCCGTTGCCGCACAATGGCTGTCGTCCGGCAAAAAGAAGACGTGTATAAATTTTACTAAAACGAACAAGTAATGGCAAAATATAGAGGACCAAAATCAAAAATCGCCCGGAAATTTGGAGAACCCATTTTTGGGCCTGATAAAGCGCTTGAAAAGAAAAACTATCCTCCCGGTTTTCATGGCCTGGCTGCACGCCGTCGTAAAAAATCAGAGTATGGCGTTCAGTTGAAAGAAAAGCAAAAAGCGAAATACACATACGGGGTGCTGGAAAGACAATTCTCGAACATCTTTCAGAAAGCACATGCTGCAAAAGGTATCACGGGTGAAGTATTGCTGCAAATGTTGGAATCCCGCCTCGACAATGTGGTCTTCCGTTTAGGATTGGCTGCATCGCGTGCAGGCGCCCGTCAGTTGGTATCGCACCGGCACATTACCGTAAACGGCGATGTGGTGAACATACCTTCGTACCAGTTACGTCCCGGCGACATTGTTGGCGTCCGTGAAAAATCAAAATCGTTGGAAGTGATTACCAATGCATTGACTTCACACAGGTACAACAAATACGCATGGTTGGAGTGGGATGGGGGCCAGATGGCCGGTAAATTCCTGAATCGTCCGGAACGTGACGAAATTCCGGAAAACATCAAAGAACAACTGATCGTAGAGTTGTATTCTAAATAATAAATTACTCAGTATTATTATGGCAATATTAGCGTTTCAAAAGCCCGACAAAGTTATAATGGTCGAATCGGATGATAAATTCGGGAAATTCGAATTTCGCCCATTGGAACCAGGATATGGAATTACCATTGGTAATGCCTTACGCAGGATCCTTTTATCCTCTTTGGAAGGTTATGCAATAACCACTGTTAAAATTGAAGGTGTTGACCACGAATTTGCTACCATCAAGGGGGTGATGGAAGATGTGACCGAAATCATCCTGAACCTGAAGCAAATCCGCTTGAAAAAAGAAGTCGAAGATTTTGACAGTGAGAAAGTGTCAATCTCGATTTCCGGGCAGGAAGAATTTACTGCCGGCGATATCAACAAATTCATGACCGGTTTCCGCGTACTGAACCCGGAATTAATTATTTGCCGCATGGAACCAGACGTGAAACTGCAGATGGAAATGACCATCAACAAGGGACGTGGTTATGTGCCCAGCGCTGAAAACAAGCCGGTAGATGCTGAGTTTGGTATCATCCCGATCGATTCAATCTATACGCCGATCAAAAACGTTAAGTACACGGTCGAAAACTATCGCGTAGAACAAAAAACCGACTACGAAAAACTCGTTTTCGAAATCAAAACTGATGGTTCGATCCATCCGAAAGATGCGTTGAAAGAAGCTGCGAAAATCCTGATTTATCACTTCATGCTCTTCTCCGATGAGAAAATCACACTGGACTCAGACGAAAAATTTGCCAATGAAGAATTCGATGAAGAAGTATTGCACATGCGCCAGCTTTTAAAAACCAAACTGGTTGACATGGACCTTTCGGTACGCGCCCTTAACTGTTTGAAAGCTGCCGATGTGGAAACTTTAGGCGACCTGGTTACCTATAATCGTAACGACCTGCTTAAATTCCGTAACTTCGGTAAAAAGTCGTTGACCGAACTCGACGACCTGCTGGGTAGTATGAGCCTGACTTTCGGAATGGACATAAGTAAGTATAAACTTGACAAGGATTAGTAACAAATGAGACACAATAAGAAAATCAACCATTTGGGAAGAAAAAGCGCTCACCGGAAGGCGATGCTGTCAAACATGGCAAATTCTCTGATTTTCCATAAACGGATTGCGACAACGCTTGCCAAAGCAAAAGCGCTTAAAATGTATGTGGAGCCGCTGATTACAAAAGCAAAAGACGATTCGACCAACTCGCGCAGGGTGGTTTTTAGTTACCTGAAAAGCAAAACTGCCGTTTCCATGTTGTACCGCGATGTTGCTGAAAAGGTGGGCGACCGTCCGGGCGGGTATACCCGTATCCTGAAAACCGGTAACCGTTTGGGCGACAATGCCGAAATGTGTATTATCGAATTAGTTGACTTCAACGAAAGTATGCTGGCTGCGAAAGAAGACAAGGCAAAAGCCAAACGTTCACGCCGTGGAGGCCGGAAAAAAGAAGGCGCCCCTGTGGCTGAAAAAGAAAAGCCCCAGTCTGCTCCTGTTGAAGAGCGTGTAGCCGAAGAAGTTAATCCGGACGAAGAGGTGGTGGGGGAAACTCCTGCTGACGAATCTTCGGAAGAAGAAAAAAAAGAAGAATAATGCCGTGAGGATTATTTGAAAAAATAGAAAAGGCTGACCAATGGTTGGCCTTTTTTGTTAACCAATAGTTTACTCTTCTTGTTTTCGAAATAAACCTTGCGCCCCTTCTGCTTTCTCCACGTTCACTTCCTTTAAACAAGAAAGCACCACAGTTTCCTGTAATGCTTTTCATGAGCGAGAAACGGGACTCGAACCCGCGACCCCGACCTTGGCAAGGTCGTGCTCTACCAACTGAGCTATTCTCGCATTTTTTTGTACCCGGGGCGGGACTTGAACCCGCACGATCATAATGATCATTGGATTTTAAGTCCAACGTGTCTACCATTCCACCACCTGGGCATCCTACTATTTTCCTGAACTTAAAAACGAGAAACTCCGATTTTAAAGAACCATGAGCGAGAAACGGGACTCGAACCCGCGACCCCGACCTTGGCAAGGTCGTGCTCTACCAACTGAGCTATTCTCGCATCTTTTTCTACGATCTTACTGCTCCCGTTCCCGAAAACAGCGATGCAAATATAGAATATTTTTTTCTTACACAAAAAGTTTTTATGCTTTTCGCCGCCCGTTTTATCTGGTAAAAATTATAGGAAAACGGGGCAACTGCCCCTGTTTGTCTGTCGGGAAAAGTTCCGGAAGAAGCGAAAGAAGATGATATGGTTACATTTTATGCATGAAATACAAGAAGAGGTATTTCGGTATGGAACAACATCTCTTTTGCAATGCTCGGATTAAAAATCCGGGTAATCATATTTCGTTTGTGAGTGGTCAGCGAAAGGATGTCGACCCCGTGTTTTTTTATATAAGTATCTAATTTCCGGAGAAGATCTTTCCCTTGCAGGTAGACGCACTCCAATTCTGTGTGCACATGCCTTTTCTTCAGTACTTCACGCATTCCTTCCAGTTTGGCAATATCCCAGGTAATTTCATCGTTTTGGCCTACATGCAGGCAGTATACTTTTGCCTGAAAGGGACGAAGTAGCGACATCAGCTTGTCGACAGCCACAAAATCTTTTTCGTCAAAATTGGTTGCATAAACAACCTTTTTCAAGCTGTCAAATCGAAAACGTTTCATTTTTTCGGGGATTGCCAGTACCGGGACCTTTGCCCGGGAAATAATATCGGCAGTGAGGGTACCCATCAGGTCGTCGTGAATGGTGTGCCTGCCTTTGCTGGCCATTACGATCAGCCTTGGAGGGTGTTCTTCGGCATAGTCTAAAATATCGTCTTCTTCATGCCCCATTCTCATAATGAATTCCATATTTACTTCTTTCCATTTTTCCTGCCCGATTTCTGTAATCAGCTTATCTATAAAGACCTTGTATTTTTCCTGCGATTCTTTCTCCCTGTTTTCCGACTGGACGAAAAGTCCCGAATCGTAACTGATAAAATCGGTATAAGGAAGGGTATAATATTCGGGTTGCGGGATTACATGGAACAAAACTAATTTTGAATTCAGTTTATGGGCGATGTCGAATGCGGCAATGCCTGCTTTAATCGAGAAGCCAGAAAAATCGACAGGTACAAGGATCATATTTTCATTTTGCCGGGCGATTGTTTCCACATTGCCCAATATTTTATTGAGTATGGGCAACGCCTTTTTTACTTTGCTTTCAGCAATGCGTACCTTCACTCCGCTGGCTACTGCCCCCTATATCAGGTTAATATTTTCGAGGTAGCATTCTATTCCTTCAGCTTCCATCAACTCCCTTAAAATTTCAGCTTTGGAATACGGTAACAAGGCAATGGTTGTTAATTTATCTTCCATGACTGTATGTTTTATGGTTTGTGAACAAAAATCTACACCTTCTTTTTCGTAAATTTTTTGAATAAGTTACCTGCAAATCAATGTTTCTGTGAGGGATATGACGACACGATCGGCAGTCCTTGTCTCAATCAGATAAAATACAGCGCCTGCAAAAATTTCATGCTTCCCGGCAGTCCTTCGACAACTCATTTTTTTACCTTTGCAGCAAACATTTCAAATTATGGCAAGGTTTAAACGGATTCTTCTGAAACTTAGCGGCGAATCGTTGATGGGCGCCCGGCAACACGGTATCGACGAACAACGGCTGACCGATTATGCAACACAAATAAAAGAAGTGGTTGAGATGGGCGTACAGGTAGGCATTGTAATTGGCGGGGGGAACATCTTCCGTGGGCTCAGTGGCACAGCCAAAGGGTTCGACCGGGTAAAAGGCGACCAAATGGGGATGCTGGCCACTGTAATCAACAGCCTGGCTTTGAATTCGGCGCTTACAGCGGTCGGTGTAAAATCCAGAGTGCTTACCGCGATCAGAATGGAACCCGTTGGCGAATTTTATTCAAAGGATAAAGCCATTGAAACGCTTGAGCGCGGAGAAGTTGCCATTTTTTCAGCCGGAACGGGAAATCCCTATTTCACAACCGATACCGGATCGTCGTTACGTGGGATTGAAATCGAAGCCGATGTGATGCTGAAGGGCACCCGGGTAGACGGAATTTATACGGCTGATCCGGAAAAAGACCCTACTGCAATCAAATTCGACGAGATCACTTTTGATGAAATTTATAACCGGGGCTTGAAGATACTGGATTTAACAGCCACTACCATGTGCAAAGAAAATAAACTCCCCATTGTAGTATTCAATATGGATGTAAAAGGAAACCTGAAAAAGTTACTTTCGGGCGAAAAAACAGGAACGTTTGTGCATCCCTGAATATTTTTTTGATTTTTGGGGAAATTTTAAAGTTTAGATTTTTTAGTATTGTTTAAATTTTTCTCTATATTTGCCATCAGCACTTTGAAATTACTGAAAGAGGTTTATTGTTTATGCAAGAAGAAGTAGATTTAGTTTTGGATGTGTGTAAAGAAGCGATGGATCATGCCATTGCACATTTGGAAAAAGAATTGGCACATATCCGGGCAGGAAAAGCTTCTCCACGAATGTTAGACAGTGTGACGGTTGATTATTATGGCAGTATGGTCCCCCTGGCACAGGTTTCCAATGTGAACACGCCCGATGCACGGACCATCGCAATTCAGCCTTGGGAGAAAAAAATGATCCCGGTGATCGAAAAAGCGATCATGGCTGCAAACCTCGGGTTTAACCCCGATAATAATGGAGAGGTCATCCGTATCAACATTCCTCCGCTGACTGAAGAACGGAGACGTGAAATGGTCAGGTTAGTAAACAAAGAGGGCGAAAATGCAAAAGTGAGCATCCGGAGTGCACGAAAGGATGCAAATGAAAGTTTGAAGAAGTTACAAAAAGGAGGCTTGTCGGAAGACATTGAAAAAGATGCTGAAGCTGAGGTCCAGGAAATGACCAATACGTATAGCAAGGTGGCTGACGATATGCTGAAAGAGAAGAATGACGAGATTTTAAAAATATAAATTGTTTCTAGTTTTCTGTTTTCTGAACATTGTTTAATTGTTTTCATGGCTTTGAGGCAGCTTGTTGAAGCTGCCTTAATTTTTGCCTCAATTTTTAGATTATATTAAGTAGTGTTGGTCCGGGAGATATGGATCAAATGGAATTCTTTAACGAAGTTACCGTGTTCATCAATTGTTTCAGCCGTTCGGCAGAAACCGGGTTTTTCCAGTTGCCTTTTTCTTTCAGAAAAGAACCGACAATAAATACATTGGCAAAAGACCAGTATTCTTTTATGTTTTCAGCCGTGATCCCCGAACCAATCAAAACGGGCAGAGAAGTAGCCTGCCGCGCAATTTGTACATCTTCCACCAAAGCTTCCTCTCCTGTTGAGCGTCCGGTGATAATAATCCCGTCGCTCCGGAAATATTCAGCTGTTTTCACCTGTTCTTCTAACGAAATATCGGCGGTAATTGCATGCGACGAATGCTTCTTACGGATGTCGGTAAAAATTTTTATATCCTCCGCGCCTATCTTTTTCCGGTAACGCAGTAAGTCCCCGGCACAACCTTCAATCAGCCCTTCATCCGCAACATGTGCAAAAACAAAACCTTCGGCCCGGATGAAATTCAGCCCGGCAGCCTGCGCCACAGCCAGCGCTTCTTTGTTTGCCGCAGCCAATATCTGGATACCCATTGGCAGGTTACATTGTTCGCGCAGGCGACAGGCAACTGCCGTCATGGCGGTAACCACTTCAGGCCCTACTGTGTTTCTCAGGTACGGGACATCGTGCATATTCTCAATCAGGATTGCATCAACGCCCCCGTCGGCCAATATTTTTGCTTCTTCGTCTGCCTTTCTGATAATCTCGCGGACCGGCAGCACATTTGCAGGCGTTCCCGGTAGGGCCGCCACATGGACCATTCCAATAATGGCCTTCCGGTTGATTTGGAAATTAATGTGTTCCATTTTGTCTCCAAAATTAATGTTTTTATGTCAGATAAAAGGCAGATTAAATTTTTGAATCTTCACGTAGCGATTAACTTTGATTCATTAACTTTAGGCTTTGTATTATACTTGCTGCAAAAAATGATCGGATTGGTTGATTATCATACGCATACCGTTTTGTCGGATGGCAAAAACAATCACGAAGAAATGGTATGGATGGCTATTGAAAAAGGGCTTGATGAAATTGGGTTCTCCGATCATGTTTGCGTGAAACCGGTAACCTGGGCCATGAGCGCCGTCGATATCCCGGTGATGACCAACCAGATCATGGAAGTCAGGGATAAATTCCGGAGTAAAATAAACATTCGTTACGGCATTGAAATGGATTATTTTCCGGGAAAGGAAGCAGAAATTAAAGAAGTGATCGATTCGGTGCCACTTGATTACGTGATTGGTTCGGTTCATTTTATTGGCGACTGGAATTTTGATTCCGACCAATCGTTGTATGGCAAATGGAGCAACGACCAATTATATGAAATGTATTTCGGACTGGTGCAACAAGCTGCATCCACCGGCTTGTTTGATGTGATCGGGCACCTTGATATTATTAAGAAATTTCAGGTATATCCTGAAAGCGATTTGAGCGACCTGTTTGAAGAAATTATTCATGTCCTGGCAAGAAATAATGTTGTGGTTGAACTGAATACAGGCGGCGCTGACCGTCCCTGTATGGAGTTTACACCAGGCCGTTTGTTGCTTGAAATATGTCACAGGCATAATGTGGAAATAACTCTCGGGTCGGATGCCCATCAACGCTCACAGGTGGCACGTCATTACGAAACGGCGGTGGATTTACTAAAAGAAATCGGTTATTCCGAAATTGTGACATTCAAAAACCGGAAACGCCGGAAAATCAGGATATAAATAAAAAAACATCCTTCCCTGCCACGTGGGGAAGGATGTTTTTCCGGTAAAATCGTTAAACGGTGCCAAGAATGAAAGAATCATGCGGTTGCCCCCTCGACTTTCTATTTGCACAAAACCTGTGGAATTTCTTTTATTTTTTCAATTTCAATTTTGCGGACAAACAATTCAGCCCCCTCCGACTGTATCTGGATTTTTCCTTTGGTTAGCGGGATTAATTTCCCGTCTTCAATTTTACTGCAGTTTTTGTTGATCATGACGACTGTCCCGTTCACGACATGTACCGAAGTACTGCCAAAGCAATACAGGTCAACCGTGTTCCATTCGCCTAAAGGTTTTTCTGTATCGCTTGCTTTGGTGATGTTGCGTCCATTATAAGGTTCGCCAAATTTTTCAACTGTACTGCCTTCTTTAAATTGAAACTTACCATCCCCGGTTTTTATCACTTCAGTTTCGCAATAGGTATTGTTCATCAGGTAAGTGTCGCCCAGCCGGTCGTGCATTAACTGGTGTTCAATATTGGTCATCCAGGTACCGAAAGCTGCCCCAAAATTGCCAAAACTGTGGTAGAGCAATCCGCTGTTACGGTTTGCGTAAACTTTTTCGCCCCATTTGAACTCTAAACGGAGGTGGTAATTCCCGTATTCTTTTTTTGTAGCCAGTGAAGCAAATACGTCGCCTGAAATACGGATTACTTTCTGTCCATCCATTTCCATAAGCGAATAAATTGATTCCGGGGTTGCCTTTTCTTTTAAATCCTCAAAACCTTTCACTGCACTGCCGATATAAATGTCCCATCCCTTCAGGTCGGAACCGTTAAATAATTGCTTCTGGGCAAAACAAGGGAGAATGACTCCCGCAAGTAAAAGTAACAAAATAACTTTTTTCATATTTGTATTTGGTTATAAGTAAAAAAAACTGTCTTATAAAATAAAACAGTTTTTAAATATTTTTTTATTCCCTTTCGTTTTCCCTAATGCACCGTAGCTAAAATTTCTTCTGCTCTCTCCAATATTTTTGAATCATCCAATAAAACAATACCCCCGTTTGGCCCTGGTTCGATGTGTAACCCTACTGATTTTCCCCTGTCATAATTTGCGCCTCCAAAATAATTCCTGACGGTTTCTACCTCCAACCCAAATTCCTGCGCAATTTGCTGAATGGAACCGTCAGGTAAACTGTCTTTGATTCTGCGAAGCTCGTTGAATGTGATTTTCTTTTCCATGACATTAAAATTTTATGAGTTTGAATTAAAATCAACTAAAATGTCCCTTAAAGTTAAAATTAATAATTTAATAACGGGCAGCTTATACTCAGGTTGCCGGTATACTTCCGGTTTTTTGTCGAAATTATACACGGTAATGGGTTTGTTTATCGTTGGGAATTACAGGATTGATGCACGGTTTAATCGGATGGACTTTTTCGGGGGAGGAAACCTGTTATGGAACATTTTAACATTTTTTAATGATTGCCGAGGCCTCCCCTGATGCAATCATAAATTGCCTGATGAATTTGTGTTCGTAAATTCATATCAAACATTTTTGAGTTGTTCCGGCTTGGATAGACCCGGTTTGTAAAGTAAATAAAAAGCAAGTGGTTATCGGGATCAGCCCAGGCAAATGTGCCTGTAAAACCACTGTGCCCAAAACTGTTCTCGCTGGCGTCATTGGCAGGAAAGGCATCTTTTAGTGAATTCCTGTGATTATCAATTAATGGTTTGTCGAAACCCAGCGCTCGGCGGTTTTTATTGTCCGGGTATTGCCTTCTGATAAATTCTTTTATTGTCAGGGAGTCGATGTACCGATGGCCACCGTACCAGCCGTATTGCATGTACATTTGCATCAGTTTGGCTAAGTCGTTGGCTGTGCCAAACAAGCCTGCATGGCCTGAAACCCCTCCCTGCATGGCTGCCGCTTCGTCGTGTACAAATCCCTGTATCAGTTCATTTCTGAAATAGCGGTCATCTTCAGTGGGGACAATATCCCCTATTGGATAATATTTATACGGGTTGTAGGTGATGCTCCCGGCGCCTAAAGGTTTATAAAAATTCGTTTTCAGATACTGTTCGAATTCATTGCCGGTCAACCGTTCAATCGCTTTCCGGTAAATAATAAAACCGAGGTCAGAATAAATATATTCTTTTCTGGGCAGCAGTTCCGAATCCCTGATCTCCTGGTAAATGTCTTTCACACAATTTTTGTTTTCATACAAATTTGACGATATCCGTATCGAAAATTTGTTGGTGGGCCTTTCCCGGAAAGCAGTCTGCCGAAAATTTTCGCTACTTTTTTGGGTGCCTTTGTAAAACGGGATAAACGGAATCATCCCTGCCTGGTGTGCCAGCATTTCGCGCAGGGTCATTTGTTCTTTGTTCGAGCCTTTGAAATCGGGCCAGTAGTCCGAAAAAGGGACATCGAGTTCTATTTTTTTCTCGCTGTACAATTTCATCAGTGCCGGCAGCGAACTGGTAATTTTCGTGATCGAAGCCCAGTCGTAAATGCTTTCCCGCTTCACGGGTACGATTGTGTCGTAAGTATAATATCCGTAACATTCGTGAAAAATAACTTCCCCGTTTTTTGCGATCAGTATCTGGCAGCCTGGGTAGGCTTTTTCTTTCAGTCCCAAACAGGCCAGCGAATCAACTTTGTGGTACAGCATGTCCGACCGGATGCCCACATTTTCAGGGAACGAATACGAAAGCCTGCCGTTTTTTTTCACCGTGAACCCATCGTTTAACCGGAAACGGGAATTTACATTTACGGGTAATTTCCCGTTTGCACCCAAGGCCCCGAAAACCACCTGTGCAGCCAGTTCCTGCGTGGTAATATTTTCCTGATAAGTTACTAACAATGCCCGCGCTTTTTCCAGTTTGGGCAACCGGTTGAGCGCATACGGGTTGCCAAACAGGCATACGATACTTTTCTGGTGGTCTAAGTTGCGGATTGCTTCTAATTGGGTGCCGGTCAACCCAAAGTTGCCTGAAGGTGTGAGTTTCATCCCGTGAACACCCGCAATGAGAAGGTTGTATGGTTTCAGCTGTTTCAGTATTTTAGCTGTTTCAGCAGCAGTCGCGTTTTCAGGGATGACAAAATGGTCCATCGTGGTATAATTTTCGAGCATCCGCTGGAAAGAAGTTTCTTTGCCGGAGCCAATCGAAAGGGTTGCAATTCTCAGGGTGTCTAACCGTTGAAGCGGAAGTACCGATGAATTGTTTATCAGTACGGTAAGCGATTCCTGGAACAATTTGCGGCGCGTAACCAGGTATTCACCCTTATTCAAATCCTGGACTAAATTCTGCAGTTCGACCGGTTTATAATCGTCTAACCCGAGCCATTTTTTTGCTGCCAGTATTTTCCGGCATTTCTGTACGATCATTTCTTCTGAAAGTATGCCTTCGGCAATGGCCTTTTTTACCGCTACGACGGCCTGCCCTAAGTTGGGCACAATTTCAAGAATGTCGTTCCCAGCCCTGATGGCCATCACAGCAGCTTCGCCTGCCGCAAATTGTTTGCTGACCCCCTGCATGTTCATTCCGTCGGTAATTACCAATCCCTGAAAACCTGCTTCCACGAGTAGTTTTTCCTGGATTATTTTTTCGGAAAGTGAAGATGGGATTCTTTGATCCGGTTCAAGTGCCGGAAGCTGCAAGTGGGCGGTCATCACCGAAGCAATCCCTTTTTCAGATAAAAAACGGAACGGGAACATTGCCACGCTGTCGAGAAAGTTTTCGTTTTGTGTAATTACCGGAAGGGTAATATGCGAGTCGCTGTCGGTATCACCGTGGCCCGGAAAGTGCTTGGCACAGGCCAGAGCGCCCGCATCCTGAAGGCCGCTGGCGTACATCCATGCTTTTTGCGCCACTTTGGTTTTGTCGCTGCCAAACGACCGGTACCCGATTACCGGGTTTTCAGGGTTGCTGTTGATGTCGGCTACCGGGGCAAAATTAATATGTACGCCCAGCCTGCGGCATTGTTGCCCTATTTCTTTTCCCATGCGGTAGATCAACGAATCGTCCTGAACGGCGCCCAGCGCCATTTGTACGGGATATTTCAGGCTTGAGCCGAGCCGGAAGCCAAGCCCCCATTCTGCATCCATCGCAATCAATACCGGGATTTTCGATTCTTTCTGAAAACGGTTGGTCATGGCGGCCTGGGCTTCCGGGTCCCCTTCCATGAAAATCACCCCGCCTACCTTGTATTTCTGAATATCTGACAAAACCGAGGAAGTGTGTTCTGCCGCTTTTTCAGAATAGGCCTGTACCATAAACAACTGTCCGATTTTTTCATCGAGGCTCATTCCGGCAAGTGTGGAATTTACCCAGGGATCGTTCATCAATTTCAGAAACCCGGGTTGTGCCAAGGGCTTTGCTGCGATGGAAATTCCTAAATAAATAATCAGAAGCAGACATCTTTTTTTCATCTTGATTCGTTTCAAAAACGGATAAAAGTACAAAGTTTAACAGAAAACTCCGGCAATGTTTGTCTGTAAATTTAAATTATTATCTTAGCAAGATAAAATTTGTAGTATGAATCGTATTTTGCTTGTCACTTTATTCATTGTTTTTGCATTTTCATATCCTTCTGTATGTCAGGATATAAAAACGGGTTCAGATCAGCCAGAGCAATATTTAGGATTACTGAAAGATAAAAAAACAGGATTGGTAATAAATCATACATCTTTGATTGGTAGTCAGAATTTAGCTGATTTTCTTCTTGAAAAAAAGGTGAACGTTGCCACTATTTTTGCGCCGGAACATGGTTTTCGCGGAAATGCCGCTCCCGGTGAAAAAATAAACGACCAGATTGATGAGAAAACAGGCATTCCGATTGTTTCCTTATATGGAAAGACAAAAAAGCCAAGCCCGGAAATGATGGAAAACATGGATATTCTCATTTTCGATATTCAGGATGTAGGTTGTCGGTTTTATACGTATATCAGCACGTTATACTATGTGATGGAGGCCTGTGCCGAAAACGGGAAGAAGTTGCTGATACTCGACCGCCCGAACCCTAATGGTGATTACGTCGCCGGCGCGATGCTGAGGCCGGAATTCAAATCGTTTGTGGGCATGCTCCCTATCCCGGTTGTCCATGGTTGCACGGTTGGTGAACTGGCCCTGATGATTAACGGTGAAGGCTGGCTTGAAGGCGGCAGAAAATGTGACATCGAGATTGTACGGGTAAAGAACTACACACACAGCACCTCTTATTCGCTGCCCGTCCCGCCGTCGCCGAATTTGCCCAACGACCTGTCGGTGCGGCTGTACCCATCGCTCTGTTTTTTCGAGGCAACCCATGTGAGCATTGGCCGTGGCACCGGCTTCCCGTTCCAGGTGATCGGTTATCCCGACCCGTCGATGGGCAGTTTCACTTTTACTCCTGAAAACCTGCCGGGAATTGCCACGAACCCGATACAACAGGGAAAATTGTGTTATGGCAGCGACTTCCGGGCAGGAAATGACGTGCCTGCTTTCACCCTGAAATATTTCATCGGCTGGTACCACAAGTTTGGTAACGAGAAAGATTTTATCAGTTCGGAACGCTGGCTGAACCTGTTGTCGGGAACCGATGATTTTCTGAAAATGATCAGGGAAAACAAAACAGAGGAGGAAATCACGGAAATCTGGAAAAACGAATTAGAGGCTTACAAGGCCATTCGGAAAAAATATTTGTTATACCCCGATTTTGAATAAATAATAATGAGCCCGATTCTTGTTTTTACTATTGTTGCCGGGTATTTCTGTGTGCTGATGCTCATTGCATGGCTTACTACCCGTAAGGCCGATAACCAGAGTTTTTTTAATGCCAATAAGTCGGCGCCCTGGTACCTGGTAGCCTTTGGAATGATCGGGACAACCATATCGGGGGTAACATTTATTTCAGTGCCGGGCGAAGTGGGTAACTCCGCTTTTTCGTACCTGCAGTTTGTATTGGGTAATTTTGTCGGGTACTGGGTTATTGCATTTGTCCTTCTTCCGGTATATTACCGGATGAACGTAGTTTCGATCTATTCTTTTCTACAGGAACGGCTCGGCTTCCGGTCGCAAAAAACCGGTTCAATGTTTTTTATTATTTCAAAAGTTATCGGTTCGGCATTCCGGCTTTATTTGGTGGCAGGGGTATTGCAACTGGCGTTTTTCGATTCTTTCGGCATCCCGTTCAGTGTCACTGTGTGCACCAGTATTTTCTTAGTCTGGGTGTATACATATCGGGGAGGGGTAAAAACGATTGTTTGGACCGATACGCTGCAAACATTGTTTTTGTTGTCAGCCGTTGTGTTCACAATTTATGAAATATCTTCGGAATTGAACTGGTCGCCTGGCGGGGCAATCCGGAATATATCGGAACATGACTATTCA
Source organism: Prolixibacteraceae bacterium (assembly GCA_034003625.1). GTDB lineage: Bacteria > Bacteroidota > Bacteroidia > Bacteroidales > Prolixibacteraceae > GWE2-42-39. The sequence continues at coordinate 79,515 of JAVEYG010000016.1, forward strand.
ACTGTCTTTTTTTGGGACTGGCGTTCGCCAAACAATTTCTTTAAACAATTTCTTGCCGGAATGTTTATGACCATTGTCATTACGGGGATGGACCAGGATATGATGCAAAAAAACCTCAGTTGCAAAACCCGTCGCGAATCGGTGAAAAATATGTTGGTGTTCAGTTTTCTTTTTGTTGGTACTGTCATCCTGTTTCTGGGGCTGGGTGTTATGCTGTATAGTTTTGCTGGCGCCAAGGGCATTGCTGTTCCTCCGGCTACCGATGATTTTTACCCCATGCTGGCCCTCAATAACCTGGGTTTGTTTGTCGGTATCGCTTTCCTGATCGGGATTACTGCTGCTGCCTATTCGAGCGCCGATTCCGCGTTGACAGCCCTCACCACTTCGTTTTGCATCGATTTTCTTCCGTATGAAAGTTATGAAGAACGAAAAAAGAAAATGGTACGTCGTTGGGTACATCTCGGGTTTTCTATCCTGCTAATCATCGTCATCCTCATTTTCAGGTTACTGAACGATGAAAGCGTGGTGGTTGCCGTTTTCACTGCTGCCGGGTATACTTACGGGCCACTCCTCGGACTGTTTGCATTCGGGCTCCTGAATAAACGAAAAGTGAATGAAAAATACGTGCCGGCAGTAGCTGTTTTATCGCCCGTTATTTGTTATTTCTTATCTCTTTTCTCAGAACAACTGTTTTTCGGCTATAAGTTTGGTTTCGAATTGCTTATATTGAACGGACTGCTGACTTATTCAGGGCTGCTTCTCTTGAGAAATAGTAACTCACGTTTTTAATAATGGACAGGAAAAAAGGTCGTATTTTGTCCTGGTATTATTCAGAAAATACATTCAGGTATCCGGGTTTCGGGCAGTTTTTGTCTAAGGTTATCGACAAACCTTCCTCCAGTCTGAATTCCGCTGTCATCACTTCTTTTTCCTTTAAGGCTTCGATAAATCCCTCGTTCATCATTCTCCCGGCCATCAGGGGAAAATCCAGCAGGGCCGGATAATTTTTTTCATTTTCAGGATGGTGGAAAAATTCAATGCAGCTTTCAAGCCGGGTGGATAAATAAATACGGCAGGCCATCGGGCGGGCTTTGTAGGCCGAACAAGTCCCCTCGACAAGCAGGGGGCAGGGTGATTTGTAGTTCAGGACTTCCGTATCGGAGAGCGATTTTACTTTTTCATTTTTTTGTTGTGCCCGTTCCATTGCCTTTTGTTGCTCTTCTTCCGTGAAATTCGATTTAATGTATTCTGCTAAATAATGCATTTCATACGAATTGGCATATACAGTCTGGTGGCAACACCATCCACATCCTTTATGACAGGCAACCCGGATCCCTTGTTTTTCAGCATAATTTAGCAATGAATCAATCAGCAGGTCTACAGCTTGATTCATTTTTTCCAGGCCACGAAAAATGGAGCCGGTATCTGCTTCTCCGCTTATTTCGGAAAGCGCCAGTTGGTAGCCATCGTTAAAAAACACGTTACATGTATCCTGTTCCACGGGTTAAAATTTTCAAACGGTGCGCAAAATACGAATTTTACCGGAAGGTTTCTCTGAATCTTTTTGTTCCCTGTATTTATACCTTCTCCAGAAATGGAATCGGGTAAATGATGAGTAATGGATGATTTCCCGGAAAACCGGTACTTTAAGCAGATAATGAAAAATCCGGTAGGTGACCAGGAAGGTCAGTATGGTAATGGCCCCGGATATGAGTGTATCGGTAAAATCCCAAAGTATATGGTCGGAGGGGAGCTTGAAAAAGAGGGCAATGTATTTCCAGAATAAAACGAGGATGAGTGAATGTGATAAAAACATGGCGCCAATAAAATAACCATGTGCCGTTTGAATAGAACGTGTGGGGCAGTTGTTCATGCAGTGCATACAGCTTTCGCAGCGAAATGTCCAGAACGGGCGCTTGTCTGTTTCCCGGATAGCATGGAGCGGGCATTCCCTGATGCAGATTCCGCAGTTGGTGCAACTACTGTCGGCATAGAACGATTTGGCAATAACAAAACGCCCGATGAGATAATACAGGGCAGCAACCGGTGTGACGAGAAGGTCCTGCGCAAGATCGTACAAAGCCCGATAATCGCGTTTGCCGGATATTATTTTCTCTGCAAAATGTTCTGTTTTTCGCTCCCATCGTTCATGCAGCGAATCCACTACCCGGTTTTTCAGTCCGGGGTGCAGCGAAATCCAGTTTGAAGGCAGGTCGACCGGACGCATGCCCACCACTTTGTACCCTTTCAGCAACAGGATGAGGGCCGAAAAATATTGAGCCATGCCACTTAGTCCGGGTAAAAAGAACTTCGACAGTTTCATCCCCGCCCGGGTGTTCACAATAAAAACCTTGTTTTTCCCCCGGGGAAAGAAAAGCAGGAAGTGCATCATAACGGGCGGCAGGTTAAACCCGTGGGTAGGCGAGCAAAATCCGATGATGACATCCTTTTCGGGGCGATTGATGTGGCGCCGTTGGTTTTTTGAAATATCCATGCATTCGACGGGAAGGCCCTGCTTTTCACCGGCTTTGCGGATCCATCCGGCAACCCGCCTGGAGTTGCCGGTCCCTGAAAAATAATAAATGCGGATAACTGCCATCGGGTCCCGGACAAAATCGTTTTTGTAAAGGTATTGAATTTTCAAGAGCAAGCCCTTTCCTGGAAAGCATTCTTTTTACAGGATGAACAAAGCGATATGAACGGAAGTTATATGAAAAATGACAAGTTGCCTGCTGTGAATGCCGGGCAAGCTGGTGTAAATTTAGTTTACTGCATATTATGAAGAAAAAATCAGGATATTTTATGATATTGGTTGCGGGTATTTTGTTCCTGCTTACAGGATGCCGCTTCGGAAAGAAACAGGTTGAAAACACAGCTTCAGATACCTTGGTTTGCTGTTCGTCGGGACTGCCTTCCCGGTTTGGCGTTTTGCCGGGAGATTCATCTCGTGTTGCAGTCCAATCTGCTGTTGATAACCGGCACGAAGGGATGGTTCTCATCCAGGGCGGAAGTTTTGTAATGGGGGGTGATTCGTTGTGGGGGCGTCCGGATGAATTTCCCCGGCACGAGGTGACGGTTTCATCTTTTTATATGGATATTCATGAGGTGACCAATGCCCTGTTTCAGGCTTTTGTGGATGCAACAGGCTATGTAACGGTAGCTGAGCGGAAACCTGACTGGGAGGAAATGAAAGAGCAGTTGCCTCCCGGGACGCCACCTCCGCCTGCTGATGCATTGGTGGCTTCTTCCTTGGTGTTTTCACCTCCGTCTTACCCTGTTCCACTCGATAATGTGGCGGCTTGGTGGAAATGGGTGGCAGGTGCCGACTGGCGCCATCCGCAAGGTCCCGGAAGCAGTATAGAGGGAAAGGATAACCATCCGGTGGTGCATGTAGCCTGGGAAGATGCAAAGGCGTATGCCGATTGGGCAGGTAAACGCCTGCCTACCGAGGCTGAGTGGGAATATGCCGCTCGCGGGGGCATTCCGTCGGCCATTTATCCCTGGGGCAACCAGCCCATTAATGAAGGAGATACGAAGGCCAACAGTTGGCAGGGCAACTTCCCCGATAAGAATACGGAACAGGATCGTTTTTACCGGGTAGCGCCGGTAATGTCGTATGCCCCGAATGGTTATGGCTTGTATGATATGGCAGGAAATGTGTGGGAATGGTGTGCCGATTGGTATCATCCCGGTTATTACGCACAATGTGCAAACAAAGGTATGGTAACCGATCCGCAAGGGCCACAGGAATCGTTCGATCCGCAGGAACCCTATGCGAAGAAACGCATTGTGCGTGGCGGTTCGTTTTTGTGTTCCGACCAATATTGTTCCGGGTTCCGGGTTGCTGCCCGGATGAAAACCAGTTGGGATACCGGCCTGGAACATACCGGCTTCCGCTGCGTGGTTTCGGCCCGCTAAAAATCCGGTAATTTATTTTGTTTCTAAAGGCGATTCCTTCTAAATTACAGCCTCAAAAAAATACTGACTAAAAATCGTCAACATGCAGAAACAGTTGTTGTTAGGGGTTGAGGCGATCGGACAGGGGGCCATTGACGGAGGAATGTCGGGCATATATGCCTATCCGGGGACTCCTTCTACCGAGATTACCGAATATGTCCAGGAAAATATACTGGCGGAAGAACGCAATATTCACAGGAAGTGGTCGGCCAATGAAAAAACAGCTTACGAAGCAGCCTTAGGCATGTCCTACGCAGGAAAACGGGCAATGAGTTGCATGAAGCACGTGGGCCTGAACGTGGCTGCCGATGCGTTTGTCAATTCCGCTATGACCGGTATTAACGGAGGGTTTATTCTGACTGTCGCAGATGATCCTTCGATGCACTCGTCGCAAAATGAACAGGATTCGCGTTTTTACGGAAAGTTTGTCATGGTCCCCATTCTGGAACCTTCCAATCAACAGGAAGCATACGATATGGCTTACGAAGGCTTTCAGCTTTCCGAAGTAACGGGTTTACCGGTTATGTTGCGGATCACCACCCGCCTGGCGCATTCGCGTTCAGGGGTACAGCAAAGAGAGTTATTGCCTGAGAATAAATTGACTTTGCCTTCCGACTCCCGGCAATTCGTATTACTGCCCGCCATCGCCAGGAAAAGGTATAAGGGGCTCTTAAAAAAACAGGCACAACTCGAACAATTATCAGAAGGATCAAAATACAATAGTTACTTCGACGGGCCTGATCATTCGCGGGGAATTATTGCCTGCGGGATTACCTATAATTATCTGATGGAAAATTTCCAGGGGGGAACATGCCCGTTCCCGGTACTGAAAATATCGCAGTATCCGCTTCCTTCCGCGTGGATCAAACGGATGGAACAGGAATGTGACGAAATTCTTGTACTGGAAGAAGGGGCGCCGTTAGTGGAAGAGATGTTGGCCGGTTTTTTCAGAAAAGGTAAGCCGGTGCATGGGCGTATAGATGGCATCCTGCCGCACGACGGCGAATTAAATCCCGACTGGATTGCGCAGGCGCTTGGTTTGCCGGTATGGAGCGGTTCAGATATCCCGGCAGTGGTTGCCAACCGTCCGCCGGCTTTATGTCAGGGATGCGGCCATCAGGATGTGTACGCAGCCATGAACGAGGTGCTTGAAAGTTACAGCAAAGGGCGGGTGTTCTCCGATATTGGTTGCTACACGCTTGGCGCTTTGCCCCCTTACGAAACGATTTATTCCTGCGTGGATATGGGCGCCTCGATTACCATGGCCAAAGGAGCTGCCGATGCAGGTTTAGTGCCTTCCGTAGCGGTAATCGGCGATTCAACTTTTTCGCATTCAGGAATTACCGGGTTACTTGATGCGGTAAATGAAAATGCCAACATTACCGTGGTGATCTCCGACAACGAATCGGTTTCGATGACCGGGGGACAGGATTCGTCGGCTTTCGGAAAAATTGAAGGTATTTGCGAAGGGATAGGGGTCGACCCGGCCCATATCCGGGTGATTGTGCCCTTGAAGAAGAACCATGCCGAAATGGTGCAGATATTCAGGGAAGAACTGGCCTATCCGGGCGTTTCGGTGATTATTCCCCGCCGCGAATGCATCCAGAAGGCAGCCCGACGGAAACGCAACAAAAAATAGTAATAACCGATGCACCTGTTTTATACACCGGACATTTCGGGAGAAAATTATATTCTGAACGAAGATGAGTCGAAACATTGCGTGCGTGTTTTGCGGCTTGCGGAGAACGACTGCATCACTTTGGTTGACGGGAAAGGGGGATTTTTTGAAGCCGAAATCAGGGAGGCGCATCCCAAACATTGTACGGTAGAAGTGGTGCGGTCGGTACGGGAATACGGGAAAAAGCCGTTTTGTCTCCATGTGGCCATTGCCCCAACGAAAAATATCGACCGGTTCGAGTGGTTTCTTGAAAAGGCAACGGAAATAGGTGTTCACGAAATCACACCCCTGTTATGTGCCAATTCGGAACGAAAAGCAATCAGGGAAGACCGGCTGGAAAAGGTCATGGTTTCGGCCATGAAACAATCGCTGAAAGCATACCTTCCCAAATTGAACCCAATGACTGCATTCCGCGATTTCATCAGGAAAAGCCGGGAGGCGGATAAATTTATTGCCCATTGCGAAGGCCAGGAAAAGTTGCATCTGAGGGATGGGGCCAAACCGGCGAAGAATATCGTTGTGCTGATTGGGCCCGAAGGTGATTTTTCATCCGAAGAGATCTGTATCGCATTACAAAACGGATACCAGTCGACGAGCCTGGGCGAAAGCCGGCTGCGTACCGAAACTGCCGGCATTGTGGCAGTTCATATTGTGAACCTTGCCAACGGATCATAATTTTCAACATGCCTGTATTTATTTTTTCCGTTTAAACCGTGCCTTTTCTTCTGCCGGTTTTTTGTAGGCGTTACAAATTGTCCACTTTGTTTTGTATCTGCGTGGTTGAAAGTCCGTACCCATTACATTTTTCTTTGAAATAACGCTGCCATTTACGGGCTGTTTCTTCATTGGCTTCGATTGGCATAAGACCGCGATTCCCTGAAACAATACTGTTAGAGCCATAATTAATACGGATGTTAATGGTATTGGTTGAATACTGTTGCAAATTGCAATATATTGCTTAAAAACTGCATGGTTCAAGTAGACTTTAATAATAATTCAGCTATCTGTTTTTTTGTAAAAACATAACCATCATTAATGAATTATACGATATGAAATCAATATCTTATTGATATTCAGATTTGTGTTTGATTTATTTATAAAAATTGGAAATAATAATCATGTTTGATAAAAATAAATTCAATTTATATTGACTTTTTAAATTATATTAACGAATTTTAATCTGCATTATTTATTATTACCAAAAATCAATGAATCCGGAGCAATCCCTGATACAATTAAGAGCAAATACCCGGCAAATATTAAGCTGTCAATCCGATTTTCTGCTGATGAAACAATCGGTCGATCATATGTACCAGTTGTTTAGCACGATAACAGGAATAGATATTTCCGGTTCCCAGGAAGAAATTCTTTTGCCTTCGGGAAAAGCGATCTCATCCTCGGCTGCAGCACATTGTTTACTTGAGTTGAAACGGACTGCTGTTTTTCTTCGGGGCATCTACCAGGCTATTCTTGACAAGAAAGCTGAAAAACCGGAGTGGCCGGTAAAAATCCTGTATGCGGGCACAGGGCCTTACGGTACCCTGGTGATTCCCCTGTTTTCTGTACTGTCGCCTGCCGATGTGCAAGCCGATCTGCTTGATATTAATCCATGTTCGCTTGATTCGCTGAGAAAACTTATTAAAGCATTTGGTTTTGACGAGTTTGTCGGGAATATTTATACCGAAGATGCATCGACGTTCAAAATAGGATACGATTACGACATTGTTATTTCCGAAACGATGCAATCGTGTTTGAAGAACGAACCTCAGGTAGCTGTGATGCAGAACCTGATTCCGCAGATGGGCAGCTGTTCAATTTTTATTCCTGAAGAAATCAGCATCGACGCTGCATTGACCAACCCGAAAATGGAACACGACCGGTTTTTTTATTATGAAGGAGAGAAACTGCCGTTTGCCCGTATTCCGCTCGGAAATATCTTCGTTGTAAACAAAGAAAACCTGATAAACAAGTATTTTAAGAAAACCCTTTTTATCCCCGGTAATATAGGAGTGTTCACAGAACTAAAATTGTTTACGACTATCCGGGTGTATGCAGATGAGGTTCTCGGGGAAAATGATTCCAGCCTCAATCTTCCGGTTCGGTTTATCGATCTGAAGGCGCATCCGGCCTCTGTGGCCGAATTTTGGTATGAACAGGGTACTAAGCCGCAAATTCGATGTAAATATTATACTCCTGACAGGTTTCTAAAACCTGTCAGGAGTGAAACTCAATTATTAATTTAAAAAATTAAAACTATGGACGAGTACATGGCAAAAATCAGTTTTTTTGCATTTTCTTACATTCCGATGTATTATGCTCAATGTAGTGGGCAATCGATGAGTATTTCTCAGAACGCTGCATTGTATTCTCTTCTGGGAGTGGCGTTTGGTGGCGATGCTGTCAATAACTTTAATCTGCCCGACCTGAGAGGGAAGGTCGTTGTCGGGCAAGGAAATTCATTTGTGTTTGGAAGGTACGGAGGAAGCGCTTCAATTTCAATCGCACAAAGCAATTTGCCTCCCCATAACCATTCGGCACAGCTAAACCTCACCAATGCAACTACGACAGTAAAAGCGAACACTACACCAGGTACAGGGGTCGGGCCTTCATCAAGGGCAAATTGTATCGGGGCAGTATCAGCAGGGGCCCTTTACAACGGTACAGCGCCAGATGTTGCTTTAAATGTTGGCGGAAATACCGTGGGGGGGACTGTGGATATTGGAATTACCGGTAACGGGTTGCCAATCAGTTATATGCCCCCGTATTGTGTCCTCAATGCCTGTATCGTAACAAACGGCATCTATCCTTCGCGTCAATAAAATTACTAAGGGTGTCCCCAAAGCTGATAAGTAAGAAACAGAGTTTTTTTGAATTCTTATGGAGGGGCGATTATTAGAAAAATGATATCCCGAAACAAATTTGGAATGGCACTTTTTTAGACTTTGCGGACACCCTTATTTTTCAGAAAATAAAATGGGACAGACAATAAAAATTGGATTCCTTTTTCCGTATTCATCCATACACCCCAACATGTCGCGCGATATAATTGACGGGTTTTATGCGGCATTACCGGAAACTCACAGAAAGAAGGTTCAGTTTTATCCGGAATTTGTCAATCAGGGGAATAGTGAACCGATAAAAGCAGCAATAAATAAACTGACTGTTTTTCACAATGTAGATGTGATTTCAGGAATTATCAGTTATCAGTCGTTGCCAGAGATTATTCCGTTGATAAAACAACGCAATACGCTTTGCTTCTTTTTTGATATGGGCGAATACCTTCCTCCATTGAATAGTCTCCCAACAATCTTGTTTTTCAATAGTTTTCAGTTCTGGCAATTGGAATATGCGCTGGGAAACTGGGCGCAAAAACATTTTGGAGGGAAAGGGGCTATCCTTATGTCGGTTTACGATGCCGGATACCATCTGCACAGTTCGTTTTGGCAGGGGGCCATGCAGGCAGGCGCCGAGGAGATTGACATGCATGTCGTTCCATATAATCCTGAAATACAAAGTATCACCCCGGTGCTTCCTTCTTTTTTTGAAAAAATTGAAAAAAGTAAGATCGATTACCTTCATGTCCTTTTTTGTGGCAACGAGGCACTCGAATTCTTCAATTCATGGAAGAACTTTGGATTATATAAGAAAATCCCTTTGGTTGTATCGCCCCACATGGCTTCCGATGCGATATTTTCACGGATGAATAATCTCGGTCTGACGTTTTACTCGGCCACAGGATGGAATTACCAGGCGCCTGCTGATGCCAACAAATTGTTCAAGCAAAAATTTGAAGGCATGATCGGACGAAAAGCAACCGTTTTTGCGGTAATGGGCTATGAAGCCGGTTTGGCTTTTTTGCCCGTTATGCCCGACTTGCAAAAGGGCGATATAGAAAAAGCAATACGCTTTTTGAAAACGTACCAGATAGAAGGCCCCCGTGGTAAACGGAGTTTCTGTCTTGATAATAAAAGTGAAAAATCGCCTGTTCAAATTGAAAAATTTTTGTTGCAGCCCTTAAAAAATTCCTGTCTGGTAGTTGAACAGGGAAATGCAATGGACTACAACCATGCTGTTTTTGAGGATATTCACCACCAATGCTCTTCCGGTTGGCGAAATCCGTATTTGTGTGTGTGATGGTAAAAAATAAAAAATAAAATATGAGAATTATTTGTTTGATGAAGTGGAAGCATCCGATAATATTAACATTCTGTATTTTACTGTTCTCAGAAAACCTTTTTTCTGAGACTCCTCAATTTGTTCAAGTTTCTGGAACTTCTGCTGCAAATGGTATTTATGAGAGACAAACTCCCTGGGGATATTTTAACCACTATTACTGGAAACGGTTGGATGGAGGATATTATATTTTTTCAGACAAGTGTGCAGCATTTGGTAATGATAATTATTGGAATATTAATCATATCTTAGATGATGAAGGAGATGTTTTGTCATTTACTAATTATGCGTATGACAATATAGGTTATCCCAAGAATGATGAAGTTTTTGAAACACTAACTTCTCCTGATCTGATGAGAAAATGGGACTCTGCTAATGGAACTATTTCAATTTCGATATATTCAGTATCAGTTCCTACTGTTACCACTGCCTCTGCTTCTTCTGTTTCTGTTAATTCTGCCACTTTGGGCGGTAATGTTACTGAAGGTGGCGGCGCAACAGTTACCGAACGTGGTGTGGTTTATTCGACTACTGATTCAACCCCAACTATTGATGAGGGGGCTACCAAAGATACCAATGGTTCGGGAACGGGAATATTTAGCGAAACGATAGGTTCGCTTTCAGCAGGGCAAATATATTACTACAATGCTTATGCAACCAACTCGGCAGGTACCAGTTATGGTACGGCATCCAGTTTTACAACACTTACCGGGGGCACCTGGACAGGGGCAACCAGTACCGACTGGGCGACTGCCGACAACTGGGCGGGTAGCAGTGTGCCAACTTCTTCAACCGATGTAACCATTCCTTCCGGATTGAGTAATTACCCGGTAATTGGTGCAACCACATCAGCCGATTGTAAAAACCTGACGGTAAATTCGGGAGCCAGCCTGACCATCCAGTCGTCAGGTTCCGGTACCGGTTCACTAATTGTGAGCGGGACGCCTTCAGGAACTATAACTTGCCAGCGTTACATGACTGTCGGCAAGTGGCACCTTGTTTCGCCCACTGCATCGGGGCAGAATGTGGCTGATTTCCTGACCGCAAACACCGGCATCCCCACCAATGGTTCAAACCGGGGAATGATGGATTACAATACGACAAGCAATAGTTGGAACTCTTATTATACAACCGGAACAGGCACGATGGATGCCGGGAAAGGTTATTCGGCCCGTGTGTCGTCGGATGGCAACCTGGTATTCTCTGGTACACTCACTGCCGGGAGCAAAAATGTAAGCGTCAGCCGCACCGGCGATAACGGCTGGAACTGCATCGGGAACCCATACCCATCGGCTATTGGTATGAACACCTCTGCTGCTTCAACCGAAAACTTCATTACAAAAAACAGCAGCATTCTCGACGAAAGTTATGCCTGTGTGTATATATGGGACGAAGAGAGCTCGTATTCGGGGCAAAACTGTTACAAAATCATCAGTAATTCAGGTTTTACCCTTTCCGGAAAAACAAGGCTCGACCAGGATTATATTGCGCCGGGCCAGGGTTTCTTTGTAAAGGCAAAAACCGATGCCACGAATATTTCGTTTACGGCTGCCATGCAGTCGCACCAAACAGGCACGGCATTGAAATCGGCCCCAAAATCATGGCCAGGCTTTCGCCTGACAGCTCAAACCGAAAAAGCCCTTGCGTCAACGATAATCGCCTTTAATAAAGAAATGACCACCGGGCTCGATGTTACTTTCGATGCCGGGTTGCTGCGCGGCACTTCAGGTTTGGAAATCTATTCGCAGCTGGTTGACGACAACGGGGTCGATTTTGCCATTCAGTGTTTGCCTGAAAACTACCATTCGCTGGTCATCGCTTTGGGGGCCGATTGCACAACCGGCGGCGAACTTACGTTTAGCGCCGAGACAGTTGGGCTTTCTGCAAACTGCCATGTGATACTGGAAGACAAAACCGCGCAAATATTTACTGACCTGAAAAACGGCGCAACCTATAAAGCCTCGGTGGACGAAGGGGCAAAAGGGACAGGCCGGTTCTATATCCATACCAGTTATTCAACTACCGGCACGGCATTGTGGCCTGCAAAGGAGAAAATAAAAGCATACGCAGAATCCGGTGCAATCTGGATTGAAGGCGAAATTACTTCATCGGGCAAAGCAGAACTATTCAATATGAACGGGCAGGTCAAAGGAATTTATGATTTAAGAGAAGGGCGCAGGAACAGTATTTCCACGGCGGGGCTGGCTCCGGGTATTTACCTGCTCCGTATTGTTGAAGGGAAGAACCGATGCAATGTGAAGGTAGTTGTGCATTAATGACTTTGATGTATCTGGCAGGTTTTTAAAACCTGTCAGGTGTGAAAAATTGCCAAAACAAAAAATGAACAATAAAAATAACGATATGGAATCCGATTATAATAAACCACAATACGAAGAAGGAAATACCCCGCTTATCGACCGAAAGGAGGCAATCCGGAAAGCCGGATATGTTGCCCTCTCGGCGGCGACCATGATGTTACTGATCAGTAAACCGGATAAGGCAGTTGCTTCGTCGCCTGCATCTCCTCCGGTATGGTAAACAGTTTCTGGTGCCATGTCAACATTATTTTGTCACCCTGAACGTAGCGGAGGGGACTTGTTTCACACGATGAAGTTGCAGGTCCTTTGTTACGATCAGAATGACAAACCGTTATTTGATGGTTGACAGGACACCGGGCTGATGAATGTGGATTTGTATGTTTTTGGGTTATTGTTGAAAATATTTCAGAAATGAACCGGAATTATCGCATTGATACATTTTACAAAGAATACGGGTAACGTGCGAACGAAGAAATAATAAAAGGAGCAATGACCAAGGTTTAAATGCAATAAAATATTAATAATCTATCCCCAAATGAAAACAAGAAAATCAAAAAGACTATTGCAAGTAATTGTATTGTTTAGTGTTATAATTCCAGATTTTATTTTTGCACAGAACGTTGGCGATTACGGTTCATCCGCTTCCGGTAACTGGGGAACTGATGGGACTATCTGGATTGTCTGCACCGCAGCTGGTACCTGGGACGGGGCAATAACTGCAACCTCTGTTCCGGACGAAACAACCAATGTGTGGATCAGGAGCGGGCATACCGTTTATACCACTTTGAGCGGAAAGAACTGTAAAAACCTGACCATTGAACCTGGAGCTAAACTGTGGGGAAATTCAGGGGCGTCATCATCCAAATATTTTAATATTTATGGTTCCACCGTTCGCATTGACGGGACTTTTGGCGGTGAATCCGATGCCGCTTCGATACAGGCATCCGGAACTTCGCCCCAAACACTGACCCTAACCGGAAGCGGGACCTGTCACCTGAACAGGCTTTATCCTGAAAATGCCAATACCACTTTTATTTTCGATATCGATGTCAGTTTTCATTACGAAGGAGTGGCGATGTATGCCAATTCTGAAGAAGGTACAACCTTTACAATCAATTCAGGGAAAAAACTTACATTTTCTTCGGTATCTCATATTTCAGGAAATACCAGCAGTACAACCAGAGGAAGGGGATACACCCTGAATATTTATGGCACATTGGAAATGAATAATGGATCGGTACTGAATATGAATGCGCTAACTTCAAATACGACAAACCTTCATGTGTATAATGGGGGTGTTCTCAATTTGTATTCAACGTTGCAGGCCAATTCAACATCTTATGGCACGGTCAATATTACGGTGGATGAAGGCGGGGCAATAAACGGACTGGTAGGGAGTATGTTCGATTTGTCAAATGCAACCACTACCGTAAACGGGATTGTTGACCTGGGGGGAACGTCGACATCCACCCGGTCGTTGGGAGCTGCTTCAATCGGGTCAACCGGTAAAATGCGCCTGGCCGACGCAAATTATCCAACAGGTGTTGTTACCCTGAATAGCGGTTCTACGGTGGAATATGATGGCGACGTTGCTTTTTCATTGCCTGCTTCGCCTGCTACTTACGGTAACCTGTTGATAAGCAGTAGTTCCGAAATTACGGTCGATAATTCGGTAACCGCTGAAAACATGACGATCAACAGCAGTGCATCGGTTTCCGTTGCATCGGGACAAACGGTTTCCCTTACCGGCGACCTTGCTTTAAAATCGGATGCAAGCGCCACGGCATCATTAATCAACAATGGAACCATAAATGTCGTCGGGACAACTTCTGCCGAATGTTACATGACTGGCAATGTCTGGTACGTGGTTGCTCCAATTGCCGAAGGGGGCAATATCAGCACTTTTGTTCAGGCCGCAGCCAATGCAATACCTGCGAATGGCAGCAACTATGGCATGATGGATTACAACGAAACCACCAATAGCTGGAACAGCTATTTCACTTCGGGCACAACCGGTAATTTAGGGGTGGGGAGGGGATACTGCCTGCGCCGCAGTAGCAACGGGACAGTGACCTACTCCGGAACACTTTCCGGCGGGACTAAAACCGTAACCCTGACGAAAGAAGGCGAAGGATGGAACTGCATTGGCAATCCTTATCCTTCCGCAATTGCCATAAATTCTGCCTCTCCAGCTACCGAAAATTTCATTGCCCATAACAATGGCAGTTTAGATGCCAGCTATGCCTGCGTTTATGTGTGGGACGATAACTCCAAAACCTACAAAATAAAGGGAAATGTCCAGGGTGCGTACGGCAGCCGCGAGCTGGACCAGAATGTGTTACAGGCCGGACAGGGGTTCTTCGTGAAAGCAAAGGAAGCCGGTACTTCGGTTGTTTTTAATAGCGATATGCAGGTACATTCAAATAGCGCCATCCTGAAGTCGGCCCCGGCACCCTGGCCCGGCTTCGAACTGCTTGCTTCTTCTGAAAAAACAACAACTTCTACAGTTTTGATTTTCAATGAAAAAATGACTGTCGGCTTGGATGTGGCTTACGATGCAGGCTTGTTACGCGGATCCTCCGGCCTGGAGATATACACCCGCCTGGCAGAAGACAACGGGGTGGATTTTGCGGTTCAGTGCCTGCCCGAAACGTATAAATCGCTGGTGGTCCCGTTAGGGGTGGAAAATAAAACGGGCGGAGAAATAACCTTTCGTATTAAGCCTTTGGGGAGATTCAACCTTCACTCCGTAACACTGGAAGACAAAACAGCAAACACTTTTACCGATCTGACCGGCGGGGCAACTTACCGGGTGGCGGTTGCCGCCGGAAAAACGGGCATCGGCAGGTTTTATGTCCATATCGACCATTCTACCACCGGGGTTGCTTTATTGGAAAATAAAGACGCAAGCAGCCTGAAAGTTTATCAGGCAGACGGACAAATCCGGATTATTGGCGAATTAGGCGTTTCGCCCCGGGCGCATTTGTTTAACATCGCCGGATGTTTGCTCGGGACGTACCGCCTGCAGCAGGGCAATTGCAACAATATTCCCGCTTCAGGGCTGGCGCCCGGCGTATATTTTATTCAGATTGAAGAGCAGAGTGGCCATCGTACTGTAAAAGTGGCGGTTCGTTAAATGATCTCTTACACCTGACAGGTTTCTAAAACCTGTCAGGTGTAAGAAGCTAATTTTTTTAATTCTTCAGTATTTTTTTGAACATTTTGTACTTATGGCCAAAAAGAAAGTATTATTTTTAGTACGGCGTTATCCTGAAACCATTCGCGCCGGCTTTATTTCTCCCGAAATATGCAAAAGTGGTTTCATCGTTTGTAATGATGAAATCGAGAATAGGTAATACGTGAGGAGCTTAGGAGGTTCAGAGAAAATAAAAATTACATGCAAATGAGATATAGACGGAATTACGGTTCCTCAAAAAGACAAATCCTGTGAATTCGATAAGGTAACCGGCAGATTTCTAATGTGTGGCCCTTGTATATTGTCAATAGGTTTTAATGAGTTTATTCTAAAAAATAACTTAAATCAATATAACATGAAAAACTTCTATCTGAAAAAATGGAGCTATACAATGATTCTTATCGTTCTAATGCTTTTTTCTTACAAAGAGGTATCCGCACAGTATCCCGTAAACTTGTATTGTAATGCAGAAGGAACACTGGGGGAGCCTATCGGGGGAATTTATGCTTGGAATGATTGGTTCACAAATATTACGTTTGCCGGAATAAATCATAACAGGGTCAAAGATGGGTGGATAACACGATATACTTCGGAAATTGGGAGCGTCCAGCGTGGACAAAAATATACCCTTTCGGTTACCGTGAATGCGGCGGGAGCTGATTTTTCATTTCAATATATCGCAGCATATATAGATTGGAACCGTGATGGTGATTGTGGGATCAGGTCGGGGATACCAACTCCCGATACAGGAGAAAGTTATTTGTTAGGACAAGGGGCATCCCACCCTCAAACAATGACTATTGAAATTACGGTTCCAATGGATGCCGTTGTTGGGACAACATGGTTGCGGGTCATGTTGGATGGAGATGAAGGCAATGGCGATTACAGCTGTTATGTTGGGTACGGGGAAATAAAAGACTTTCCAGTTGAAGTAACTGCCGGGGGTTCTGCCCCCACCGTTACCACCACAGCTGCTACTTCCATTTCTGCCACCTCGGCTACCCTGGGTGGCAATGTAACCGCCGATGGCGGCGCTGCGGTAAGCGAGCGGGGCGTGGTGTATTCAACTACTGATTCAACGCCGACAATTGCGGAGGGGGCAACTAAAGATACCAATGGCTCCGGAACAGGGATTTTCAGCGAATCAATTGGTTCCCTGTCGGCTGGAACAACTTATTATTATAATGCCTATGCCATTAACTCGGCCGGGACCAGCTACGGCACAACAACGAGTTTTACTACTAGCTCAGCGACAGCTCCCGATATTGAGTTTACCAATTGTCCGGATAATGTCCGCGCCTGAAATACGTTGACCTAAAAAAAGGTTAACACGATGCAAAGAGATGGAATTTTCAATGAAGAACAACATGCACAACACTGTCGTTATTTCAGTGTTGATTTTAAAAAGAAAAGAGTA
>JAVEYG010000017.1:0-95998 GCA_034003625.1 Prolixibacteraceae bacterium
TTGTCTTTTAGTTATTTGGCTTATGCCATAACTAAATTACAAATCCTCTTTTGAAATGGTATCGTTCGCACCGCTCCCAATTTTCATTCTCTTGGGGGTCTTTTTTTTGTCATGTGGGTTTCATTTCATTTTTATTTTATGCCGGGCACCAACAGGTATCTCGTTGTTACGAAACACAGGCCAGTTTTCTCCCGGAGGTCTGAAAATTTAAATATAAACACAAAAACACAGGTTTTTACATGTCGCGCAAATTTAGTCTATTATTTGCACTTTTTATAATTGAATTTCCGGTAGGGCAAATTTAAAAAGAGATAAATACTTTATAAAAAAATAACAAAAGTATTAAGTGGAATATAAAAAATTTACGATAGCTTTGTATTGTAAACTAAAATTTCAGCATGATGATTGGTCCTATCCGGAAAAAACATGTCAGTGAATTAAATACTGTAGAACTTAAAAAGGTTCTTCAGAAACAAAAAATTACAAAACTTCTTTATTTGAACAAGGCGCTGACCAATCCTGATATTAACAGTCAGATGGGTTTGAGTACCCCAAAAATAATCAGTTTGTTGAATGAACTGAAAAGCGAAAGCATTGTAGAAGAGATAGGCCAGGCTGACTCAAGCGGCGGACGACGTCCTGTTTTGTACGGCCTGAAGAAGGATGCCCTCTACACCGTGGGAATTACCATTAATTTATACCGCACCACAATTTTTATTTTCGACGGCAGGAACGAAGCCATCTGCGAACCGGAAATCGTGAATATCAACATTTCGGAAGGAGTGGGGATCATCGACCAGATTGTGGCCCGCACCAATGCACTGATCGAACGGCAAAAGATCGACCATCATAAAATTGTTGGGGCAGGCATCGAAATCCCCGGATTGGTGAATTATGAACTGGGCGTTAATTTCACTCACCTGAAAACATCCAGGCCGTTGCTCGAAGTTTTTCAGGAAAAACTTGCATTGCCGGTTGTTATTGAAAACGATGCCAAAGCCCGTACTTATGCCGAATTGAAGTTTGGCTCGGCCCGCGACAGGAAAAACGTACTGGTTCTTGAACTCGACTGGGGGATCGGGTTGGGAATGGTACTGAACGGCAAATTGTACCGGGGGAAAAACAGCCTGGCCGGCGAATTCGGACACCTTCCGATGATTGAAAACGATATCCTATGTGGTTGCGGAAAAAAAGGCTGCCTCGAAACTATTGCTTCAGGAACGGCCATTGCACGCATGGCCAGAGAAGGGATCCGCGCCGGCAAATCGTCGATGCTCACCCGGCTGGTGAACGAAGACCTTGATAAAATTGAACCAAAAACCGTAGTGGAAGCAGCAAATGCAGGCGATCAGTACTCCATAACGATCCTTACCGGCGTTGGCGAGTGGCTTGGTAAGAGCATTGCTTTCCTGATCCAGATTTTCAACCCGGAACTGATCGTGCTAAGCGGGCGCGTGTCGAATGCCGGGCAATACATCCTGACTCCTATCCAGCAGGCTATTAACATTTACTGCAATCCCGATCTGAGCAAAGAAGTGAAAATCCGGATTTCGGAACTCGACAAATATGCCGGAGTACGCGGGGTCACGGCCATGTTAATGGAAAAAGTAATGGGGAAAATAGAAACGAAATAACCGTATTTATAAATTCAATTTTCATGATCATGAACAACATCCAATTTTCCGAAGTAGAAAAGATCTTTTTGGAAGAAGCAGGAATTGTTACAGAGACAACCAAACTTCCATATATTACAGTCCGGAATTTTCCAAAACTGGGCTTACTTGCTTCGCTCCGTTTTTTTGAATGGGTTTCTGAAAACCCTGACGGGACCATCAGTCTGGCAACCGGAAAGACACAAAATTATTTCAGCCATTTTACCCGGTACCTGCTTGAAAACTGGGACAACCCAAAAGCTGTGGCAATCCGTGAAAAATACGGACTTGGAAAAACGAAAAAACCTGATTTCAGGAATCTGCAATTTGTACAGATCAACGAATTTTTTCCAATCCCTTCGTCGCAGCACAACAGCTTTTATAACAGCGTTATCAGTTCCTACATTGACGGTTTTGGCTTCAATAAAAACAAAGCATTGCTGATTAATTCCGACGAAATAAAATTGGCCGACGAGAAACACTTTTCAGAAGTTTTTCCCGATTACAACATCGACCTTTCATTGCGGTACCGCGAAGCCAAAAACCAAACGGAAGCACTTCAGCAAAAATCAATTTTTAAAATCGACGACTGGTGTACCCGGTACGAAAACCAGATAAGGGAAAAAGGAGGCATTGGTTTTTATCTCGGGGGTATCGGCCCCGACGGGCACATTGCCTTTAACACACGCGGCACCGATCTTTTTTCATCGACCAGGCTGACCGCCACCAATTTTGAAACGCAGGCAATCACTGCTGCCGATCTCGGCGGGATTGAGGTGTCGCGCAAACGGCTGGTAATTACTATCGGGATGGAAACCATTACCTACAATCCCGATGCTGTTGCCATTATTTATGCAGCCGGCGAGTCGAATGCCGACATTGTGAAGGCCGCCATCGAAAATGAACCGGGCAATTTGTACCCTGCAACGGCCCTGCAACGGCTTAAAAATGCACGTTTTTACCTGACCAACGGTGCTGCCGTTAAACTGACCGATACGGTTGACAAATACTATAAAACAGGCGACTGGACCCACGAAAAAACAGAACGGGCCGTGATCGACCTCTGTGCACGGATCAACAAATTTGGGCCTAAACTCGAACCCGACGACCTGAAAGCAGACAAGTATTGCAGCATGATCCCGGGTTTAAACGAAAATACTGTCGCTTCAGTAATAACTTCAATTACGGAAAAAATTGAGCGGGGGATGGCAAAAGAAACCAACCAGACGTATTATCATTCCGGGCCCCACCACGACGACATCATGTTGGGAATTATGCCCGTCATCAACCGACAGTTGCGCGACATTTCGAATGAATCTCATTTTGCCGTGATGACCTCCGGGTTTACCGCCGTTACCAATTCATTTCTGGCCGGGCTGTTGGAAGATACCCGGAAACTGCTCCAGGAAGGAAATATGTTAATGGTGACGTATCCCAACTTTTTTGATGAAGGATATAAATACAAGTGGGACAAAGATGTGTACCACTATCTCGATAATGTGGCTGCCGGCAACGAAGATGAAAAACGCCGGGGCGTTTGCCACCGCTTAGTGCGTGCAATGGTCGAAATTTGGGAATTGAAAAACCAATCGATGCTGACGGCAACTATCGACAACCTGATTGCCGAACTGAAAACCTTCTACGACGGGGGTAAAAATCCTCCAAAAATTCAGAAACTGAAAGGGATGATCCGTGAGTTTGAGGAAGAATTGGTGTGGGCCCATTACGGTGTCCGTGTGAAAAATGTACATCATTTGCGATTGGGTTTTTATCAGTCGGGATCGTTTTCCGAAGCTCCTGATTACAGCCAGGATATCGCTCGTGTACTGGAGGATTTTCGCAAATATAAGCCCACATCGGTCAGTTTGGCGCTCGACCCCGAAGGAAGCGGCCCCGACACACACTACAAAGTATTGCAGGTAATGGCTGCCACAGTACGAGAATGGAGCAAAGAAGCCGACCTTTCCCGTCTCCGCATCATTGGTTACCGAAACGTCTGGTTCCGCTATCACCCGGCTGAGGTGAATGTAATTACCCCGGTTTCACTCAATGCCTTAGCCATTCTCGACAAGTCGTTTACCGATTGTTACCTGACCCAGGTAAATGCCTCCTTCCCAAGCTACCAGCTCGACGGCAAATTCAGCGCCCTGACACAGCGCGTATGGGTGGAACAGTTGAAACAAATTCAACTATTGCTGGGAAAAGACTTTTTCTACCAACATCCGAAACCACTTATCCGGGCTACTCACGGGCTGATTTACTATCGCGACATGAGCGTGGAAGAGTTTCTGAAACTGGCCGACGAATTAGAAAAATCGGTAGAAGGAGTGTTTTTATAAAACCCGCATGTCACCCATTTTTTGTAAAAATAAAAACGGAACTTTTTTCTGAAGTCCCGTTTTTATTTTTTTATAAGCCCCTGTAAATTACCAGACCAGATCGGAATTGAAAATTGTTTCCGGATCGAGGTTTTTTTCTTCTATTGACCTGAAATATTTTACGGTTCCCACTTTCAGCTCATAGGTTGCGAAGTCGTCACAAACAATCATCCCCTTTGGATGCATTTGCAACGCGCTGATGGTCCACATGTGGTTGACCCCTTCTTCCACCGCATGCCTCATTGCCCGTGCTTTCGACAATCCGTTCACCACAATCAAAACTTCTTTTGCTTCAAGCACAGTGGCAATACCGACCGTAAGGGCGCTTTTGGGAACTTTATCATAGTCGTTGTCGAAAAATCGCGAATTGGCAACAATCGTATCGTAGGTCAGCGCCATTTCCCGTGTGCGCGACGACAGCGACGATCCCGGCTCGTTGAAAGCAAGATGCCCGTCAGGGCCGATCCCGCCAAGAAACAGATCAATTCCTCCGGCCTGTTTTATTTTTTCTTCATAACGGCGGCTTTCTTCTTTCAGATCACGCGCATTTCCGTTCAAAATATTTACATTCTTCTGCTGAATGTCCACATGGTTGAAGAAATTTTCCCACATAAACGTGTAATAACTTTGCGGATGGTTTTGGGGAATCCCCACATACTCGTCCATATTGAAGGTGATCACGTCCTTGAACGAAACTTTACCGGCGTTGTAAAGAGCAATCAACTCTTTATACACGAATAAAGGCGACGAACCGGTAGGCAATCCTAAAACGAACGGATTGGCTTCGGTTGGATTTGCCAGCTGAATTTTCCGGGCAATGTAATTGGCCGTCCAAAGAGAGGCCTTTTGATGGTTTTCCTGAATAATTAATCTCACGGTGTTTTTCTATTAATGGTTACGGTTTACTCTCGATTTGTTTTTGCTAATCAGTTGTTATACTGAAAGGAAATAATATTTCCCGGACATTCCAATAACTACAATTAACGAAGTGCGAAATTATAAATTTTAGTCGATAACCGGCGTCGGATTGACAACTAAATGTAAATTCATAATGATATAGTTACGCAGAATAAACCGGGTGACGCGATTTTTAATCGCGATTAAAAATCGCGTCACCTACAAGGTCCCTTTTTGTGCTATGAAAAATAATTCTATTGGAAATCGGACTAAAAATGTATTTCCTGCCGGCGCTTGCCGGTATGGTTTTAGAGATGATTTTTATTTGTATTTTGCGGTGGTGTTTTATTGAAATCAAACAGATATGAAAATAATTGGAGTGGATGTAGGTGGCACGAAAATCAGCGCAGGGCTTATCGAAGGCGGGAAACTGGTAAAACAGTATTCTTGTCCGACCCCCTTCGATGCCGAAAAACAGGTGGTGGTTGATGCCATTTCCCGCACCATCGAAAAAGTGTTTCACCCCGAAATCGCCGGAATAGGAATTGGTGTCCCTGGTCTTGTAGACCACGAACGAAACTTAGTGATCGATGTGACCAATATTCCATCGTGGACCGAGGTTCCGTTGAAAGAACTTCTGCAACAACATTTTGACAAACCTGTTTTTGTAAACAACGATGCCAACTGTTTTGCCGTAGGCGAAAAGCATTTCGGCAAAGGCAAGTCGTTTAATAACTTTGTGGGCCTGGCTATTGGCACCGGACTGGGAGCCGGAATTATCATCAACGGGCATTTGTACTCCGGAAAATACAGCGGCGCCGGCGAGTTTGGCAACCTGTATTACCTCGACAACAATACGGAAGCTTATTGCAGTGGCCAGTTTTTTAAAGACAAAGGACTGAGCGGGGCTGAAGTGGCGCAAAAAGCACAGGCTGGCGATGCAGAATCGCTTGCCCTGTTTACTGAATTTGGGCATCATTTAGGCAAAGCCATTTGTAACATCCTGTTTGCACTGGCCCCCGAAGCAATCATTCTGGGCGGCTCGGTAGCCCGGTCGTATCATTTGTTCCGTGAAGGAATGGGATCGGCCCTTCGTGACTTCCCTTTCAAAAGGCTTTCTGAAAACCTGATCATTGACGTTTCGGATGTTCAGAATACGGCCATTCTGGGCGCTTCGTCGCTGGTACTCGATGCAAACAGATGACGGACGCCGTACAAAAAAATGGAACAGTGTTGTGTCCGGAAAGCTTTTTTTGCCTGGAAAAATTTTCTAAACTTTCAGGCTGATTTTGTGTTTTTAATGGAACCTGCAGAAATATCAAATGCCAAAAGCCAAAGAATACAGGCCCCCGACAAACGAACTTCATCCTGTTAAACTTACCGGTAACCGGGAAATATCGCCCGGAGTACATGTCATTTCGTGGAAACGGAATAGTGAGTTTTTGCCCGGACAGGTAGTGAAAATTGCATTGAACGAAAACGGTCATGTCCGTATTTACAGCTTGTGCAGCGGTAACCACGAGCCGGAAATGAGGGTACTTTTCAATATTAAGAAAGGGGGAGAACTGACCCCGAAACTATCGGCCTATGCCCCCGGCGATACAATATGGGTGAGCAAGGCCTACGGAAGTTTTACCAGCGACGACAAACCAGCGTTCTGGATTGCCACCGGAACCGGTATCGCCCCGTTCTACAGTATGTTTCGCTCTGGCCATGCAGAAGGCAAAATCCTCGTTCACGGGGTGCGCCATTTGAACCAGTTTTATTTTGAAGACGAACTCGAATGGGCATTGGGAAAAAATTACGTACGCTGTTGTTCACAGGAACAACGCTGCGGTATTTTTCATGGCCGTGTGACCGATTACCTGAAACAAATGGAAAACCTTCCATCCGTAAGCCGGTATTTCTTATGTGGAAAAGCACTGATGGTGGTCGAGTTGCGCGACTTGCTGATTGAGCAGGGCGTTCCCTACGAAAACATTGTAGCTGAGATTTATTTCTGAATGGAGATTTTTCTTTTGGCCTGCATTGTCGTCTCTACAAACTTTTCCGAAGTAAGGCTTCCAAAGCCATAGTTTCGTATTTTTGTTGCTGAATTTATTTTGAAGAAAATGAAGGACCCGCTTTTTGGAAAAACGCTGAACGAACTGACAGAACTGAGCCTTTCGCTTGGTTTCCCGAAATTTACAGGAAAACAAATAGCCGAATGGTTGTACAAAAAAGAACTTGCTTCGATTGACGGGATGACCAACCTGTCGAAGAAGAACCGGGAAGTCCTGGCCGAAAATTACGAAGTGGGGCTGCTCCCGTTTACCAAAGTCCAGGAAAGTGCCGACGGCACCAAGAAGTACCTGTTCCCCACCCTGCATGGGAAATTCATTGAAACGGCAATGATACCTGACCGCGACCGGAAAACGGTTTGTGTGTCGTCGCAAGTGGGCTGCAAAATGGGCTGCCTATTCTGCATGACAGGAAAACAAGGGTTTCAGGGACAACTAACTGCCGGCGAGATCATTAACCAAATCCGCAGCATTGACGAATTTCGTGAGGTGAGCAACATTGTATACATGGGTATGGGCGAGCCGTTCGATAATCTGGACGAGGTTTTAAAAAGCCTTCAGATACTAACCTCTGATTGGGGATACGCCATGAGCCCCCGCCGCATCACCGTGTCCACCGTTGGCATTGTGCCGGCCATGCTGAAGTTTTTGGAAACCAGTGAGGCGCACCTGGCGGTGAGCCTTCATACCCCCTTCGACGACGAACGCCGCAGGTTGATGCCCGTACAAATGGTTTATTCCATCCAGGAAGTGGTGAACGAGATACGAAGCTGGGATTTTGGCCGCCAACGCCGTATTTCTTTTGAATACATTGTATTTAAAGGATTGAACGATACGATCCGCCACGTGAGGGAACTCGCCCGCCTGCTCAACCAGTTGAAATGCCGTGTCAACCTGATCCGTTTCCACCCGATACCGGGCACCCCGCTCGAAGGAACAGATGAACAAACGCTGCATGATTTTAAAGATTTGCTGAACGAAAAAGGCATCCTCACCACCATTCGCGCCAGCCGCGGACAGGATATTTATGCTGCCTGCGGATTGCTGTCAACCAAAGAACTGGTAAAAAAGGATTAAAATTTTGGAAAAAGAGTTTTTCTTCTGAAAAGTTCGTGGAAACAATATTATGGTACTTCTGACGTTTAGTGCGGTGATAAATTCCACTTTGAGATATGGTCGGCATCCATGAAAAAAGCTGCACTAAAAAAGTACAGCTTCTTTGATTTTGGAATCAAATTCCGAGTCCCCCCATTCTCAATCTTAATGATACAGCGTGATTCTTACGCCATTTTCCCCACTATACATTACTTCAACACGTTCAATCGCAACTCTTCCTTCAGTTTATTTTTTCAAACCGTGTACCGATACCTGTTTCCGCTACGGTAGCCGGATTTTTAATCGAAGAACTTATTTTGGAAGAAGTTTACAGCAATAAATCCGAAAATGCCGGTAAAGGTAACCACCCCAAGATCAGAAATATGTCTGAACGGGTTCACTTTTTTTCTGATCAGGAGCAATAAATGAACTACAACAAAGATCAGGTTGACGATTATCCAGAGAAATCCGTCCGGTAATTCAATATAAAAATTTGTATACTTGCTGTTCCTGTCGCTCATTTTTATCTGGATGGGAAAAATAGCCGCGGCAATCTTTCCGGTTGGGCGATCGGCACGTTTCATCCAACTTTCCTCGTAGGTATCAACCTTTTGGTAATCCGAGTACCTCAGCACATCAACTGTTATCCGGTCTTCCGACTGTACCGCAACGTGGTAATGAAAAATATCGCCAAAAATACGCAACCCGCAACAGGCGGGATCAAATCCTTCCACCGGGAGTTTCACAAGTTCATATTCATCCTGTGTAAGGATATAAATCTCATTGCCTTCTGAAAAAAGATAGGCGTAATATTTTTTGTCTTTCAAATCGACACAGCTGATATACCTGAATTTCAGTCTTTCCGGCAAATTTACTTTTGCAACATACGGATGGCCTTCCATCATTTTCAGGTGAAAAAGCTGGTCCGACGAATCGACGACCAGGTAGCCTTCGTCGCATGATTTACGGGTAGTTGGCAACCCGGCAACCTGTTTGGCCGGAAATACAAAACCTTTTTTGTAGAGCGCCGATGAAAACAGGCGGCTTTTTCCTTCGTTTATCTTATTGGTCGAGGCGTCAATAAATTCCATCCGCCAGGTAATCCTGAAAAAATCGTCAGGCATTTCTATACTGGCCCGTCCCGATTCGGATTCAAACAAGGGGAACAACCGGGGTTGCGGGGCATTCATATCCTCCGGCTGATACCTGAACATCGACTTTGTTTTTGCCAGTTCGTGCATGTCCATTGCAACGCCTTTAATCGTGTCGGGCATAGTACATGCTACCAGCAACTGGCGGGTATACATCAACGGGAGTTTTTGTTCGTATTCTTCCCGGGTATAACTATTTCCACGGGTATCGAAACGTACCAGGCCGCTGTCGCTTTTGCACTGTATCATAAAATCGTCGTCGGTACAACTGTACATGACGAAAGGCACATTGACCGGCTCATCGAAAGCCATCCAGTAAATCTGGGGCAACACAATGGCGCTTGTTACCATGGCCACCAGCACCAAAATATATCTGCTTGTCCGTTCCATTACATTTCCCCCTTTCTAAAACGATATGCCGGAAAAATCAGGGCAATACTCAAACATGCCGTCAACACAAACAGGACCAGGTTTGCCGGTCCGTAGCCTGCCGTTACCGACGATTTCAAATACACCGTCATAAAAAATCCTCCGGTAAGCGAATAATAAATACGGTATCTCCAGATGGTTTCCAGGACAACCAGCGCAACTAAAAAATAAGCGGCAAACCCGGACAGGAACCAGGGGAAAACGGAGACCAGTGCCCCGATCACCATTTCCGAAACAAAAAATAATTGGCTCAATCCGAAAAAAGCCCCGAAAATCAACAGGTATGCTGCAAGTAAACTTCCGGCGCCGAACGCATGCATCATCAGCAATACCTTATTTTCTTTTAACGGAAGATGGAAGGTTAATTTAATGCGTTTGTTAATTGTTTCAGGAAAATACTGGGCGATACCAATCACCAGCCCGCCGGCCAACGGTAAAAACCGGACATGCCCGAAATACTGGAATCCCTGAAACAGAATGGCATACCAATAATTCTTAGCTTCCATAAAAGCAATATCGTACTGTACTTTCAGGAAAATATACCCGACACCGGCCATTCCTAAAGCCGTAAACCCGGCCAGGAACCAGCGTATTTTCAACCACTCCTTATAAATCACTGATTTCCACATCATCCTAATATTTTCCGGTTAAACCAATAAACGCATCTTCCAATCCCATTTGCACCTGGGTGAAATTTTTATGAGCAACATCCTTCCCGTCAAGAAAATTCCGTATAAAACCTTCCGGTTCATATGTATACAACTCAATCTTATTTTTCACTTTTTCGAGGTTCACTATAAATTTTTCGTTCTTCAATCCCGACATATCCGTTTCTGATTCAAAAACGAACTGCTTAAATGTGGACATAAACTCATTCACGGGACACTGGGCCAATACCCGGTTATAGTCCATAATCAGTACATCGTCGATCAAACGTTCCATATCCTGAATGATATGCGAGGTAGTGAAAATGGTTTTGTTCTCGGCCCTGGCATATTCGCGCAGATAGTCGATAAACAGGCGCCGGTACCCGGGATCGAGCCCCATCGAAAAATCGTCGAGTATCAGCAGGTCGGGATCCTGCGCCAGGATCAGGCCCAGCGCCACCTGCGAACGTTGGCCACACGACATGGCCGATATTTTCTGGTTCGGCGCCACCTTCAGTTTCGACATCAGTTCCCAGTATGGGGCCGGTTTCCAGTTAGGGTAAAATCCCGAATAAAATTTTTCGATCTGATGGATATTCATAAACGAATACTGAATATGCCCCTCTATCAGGAAGCCGATCCTTGCTTTCGTTTCCGGTGAAAGATGCTGTGAATTTTCACCGTAAATAAGGCATTCGCCGCTGCGGGGCTGAAGAAAACCATTCAGTATATTGATGGTTGTTGTTTTCCCTGTGCCATTTTTACCCAGCAATCCTAAGATACTCCCCTCCCTGACATGAATGTTCAGGTTCTCGTATACCAGCTTCCTGCCGTAGTAATGAGTCAGGTTGTTACACTCGATCACGTTGCTCATACAAATTGTTAAAAAATTATACCTGCGGTGAAATTCAACACCGTGCGGTTGTTCCCTGCAGTTGAATGCCACCAGTTGAAATCGGTTTTAATGAAATACATATTGACTATTTTCTTTACAGGAATTTCGTAAGCCAGAGAGGTTCCCGGAATAAAAAAATCACTTGTCCGGTAGTTAAATTCAGGAACATAAATTTTTTGCACCAAAGGGTCTGAAAAATCAAGATTTTGCCCTGCTTTCAGGTTCAGCTGACAGCTAAACCGTAATTCTGCAGAAAGGTTTGCCTTTTTTGCATTGAACCGTTTCAGCCACGATGCAGACAATTTCAGATTTGAATAATCCTGGTTAAAGTCAGGTAAATAATACTTTTCCCCGAAATCCGTATAGTTCAATCCCGCGGTCAGCAGTGAACTTATCCGGTCTTCCCCATTCTTGTTTATCAGCCGGTAAATCAATTCTGCATGCGTGCATACGGAATAGTACTTCTGGTTTTCGGCGTATGTAATCCAGCGTTCCAGATCGGTTGGCCCTACCTTTTCCAAACGTTGGACATATTCCGTTCCCAGCCGGCTTTCGATTTGCAGAGAGGCTTCTGCCTGATGAGTTTTTCTTCCTTCAACGAATGTGGCCACATCGGCAATGTTCCAGTTAATGCCATCTATTTTTGCATCGTTCTTTACGTACGACCAGTTGGCATTTCCCCCGGCCCGTCCGTCGTCAACCCTTTGCCGGAGGTAGTCGAAGCGGGTGTGCAGCAAGTTGGAAAAATCTCCGGAGGCAAAATCCACTTGTACCCCACACCCCATCTGATGTTGCTGGTACAAACGATAAAATGAACCGGCCTGATGGTATATAAAATTGCCCAATCCATGCATCATAAACATTGTATGCTGCTTGTTTTTCTCTACCACCCCTACTTCCATATCCTCATTATAATATTCATAATCCAGATTTGCCCCGAATTTATAATTACCTGATCTCCAAATAAAACCAGGTGAAACATTCATCCGGAGTATTTTATTTTCCGATCTGGGGTCGCGATCCTGCACGGCAACACCAACCTCATAACCGAAGTTTACACCCCAGCTCAACCGATCTGTCAAAGGAGAAGAAACCATCCCTTTCAGGGCAATGAATTCCCGATCGCAGGTATCATTCCCGATCGTATCAGCCATTAAGTATGGATAATTCGTCAGAGGGCTGTTCAGGTTACTGAAATTCAGTTCTTTTTCAAAACCTCTCCAGTAATTCAGCGATCCGTAAAGATATGTTTTATTAATTTTCTGAAAACTTTGGAAACTAAGGGTATAATCCTGGATTTCCCCACCTTCAAGAACCGAATGAAAACCGCCCTTGTTCAAACCGAACCCGAGTTTCAACTCAGCCGGAAATAAGTCGGGTATATACGACAAACCTGCGGCATTACCCGATCCGAGCCAGGGAGCGCTGAGCTCAACCTGCCGAAACGAATACAAATCATATTGTTTCGGCACTGCCAGGCCGGACACATTTCCCCAAAACCCAATACACAGGAAAAAGATGGCTATCCTATTAATTATCATAAATTTTCGGCTTTGGTTCCACATCTTTTAAAAAATCTTCAGTCGAATTATTTGTATCCTGGTATACGGCCCGTCCGTTTACAATTTCTTTGATTTTCCGGCGGATACATTTCCCGGAGAAGGATCCGGAGACAATGTATGTGTAGCCGGCATCCAGATTGACCGGAAAGCGCTTGTAGACGGCATGTGCCTCGTCCCAGGTAACTTCTACCGCGTCGAGAATATATTTGGTTGCAACTTTCATATAATAACGGGTACCCGGACCCGAAACCGTCTCCTTGGAAACCAAGTGCCGGTTGATGTATGCGGTCCTTTCCTCCGGTGTCTCTCCGGGAATTTTTGCAATCGCTAACGCACTGCCCCCAGTCACATGAAAACTGACATCATTTCCCCGAAATACAAACAAATCTTCAATCAGATTGGGTATGGTCGGTGAGTCAATATCTTTATTCGTATCCGAATAAACATAAAACTCGAAATCGGCATTTCCCAGGTTTAC
Source organism: Prolixibacteraceae bacterium (assembly GCA_034003625.1). Taxonomy (GTDB): domain Bacteria; phylum Bacteroidota; class Bacteroidia; order Bacteroidales; family Prolixibacteraceae; genus GWE2-42-39. The sequence continues at coordinate 13,245 of JAVEYG010000017.1, forward strand.
CGGCGACAATGGATTTCCGTTGGGATCATCCTTGTGGTTGATCCCGTCGCAAGCCAGCACAATGCTTTTCCCCGGTCCGACCGGAACCTGGGCCCCATTGCCGGGAATGGTCCAAACCATTTTGACCACGATGGTATCGTTTATATTTTTCCAGAAATTATCCCCGGTAGCATACGATTCGTGTTCCAGTACCGAGAGCCCGTCGGCATATTGCAGTTCGCCGGTGTTGTTAAAAATCTCGACATACTGGTCTGAAGGATATGTTTTCCCTCCCGGGGTACGGCTCCCGCTGTAATAAAATTCCCTGATTACAAAGGCATTGGTGCTGCTCCCTTCCACCCGGATAAGTGCAGATACGGCATCAAAAACAGCAATGTCTTTTAACCCGTTATAATGAACCATAACTCCCCCCACGCGAAAGGAATGGATGACTGTAATACTGTAAAAACCAGGTTCTATCGAAAGGAACCGGACTTTTCCTTCCCAATCGGTCGTCAATTCAAGGGTATAACTTTTCAACTGGTTAAAAAGGCTTACTCTCGCCCCGGCTTTTCCTTCTTCCGGAATATTTTCTCCAAAATCAACCAGAATATCGACTGGATACCCTTGGTAATCGGGTTCCTGAATGCAGGAAGCGGACAACAATAACAGGGAAAAAAACAACAGGCCTCTCATCGCTATAACATTAATTTAAGCTCTGCGCCAAAATAAACTTCAGGGTTTCTCCGGAGAAAAACACCCGACTGCTTGTATTGGTACATCGGACGATAATTCAAAAAGTTATTCACATAAAAACTGAATTTCACCTTGTCATTCAGTTCTTTCGACAGACGAAAATTCATCAACAGCAATGGCGGCATGATTTCTTTTTTGTAATAATTTTCACTCCGTTGATTGACAAAACGGATGTAATCCGGGTCTGTCCTCATTTCGGTGGAAAATGTTTTAGTACTTCCGTCAGCATAAACAAGGTACATAGGCACTTCGTCGTAAAGTGGATAATAATATTTGTCGTACCAGATCATCTGGGCGGTTGTCGACAGGACGAGGCGCAAACGGGGAACCTGGGTCACCATGCGCAGGCTGGTGTTCAGCCGGTCGCTGATTTTACTTTTCCCTGCCGGATAAATGCCCACATACGGATAAGTAACAGCCGTATTGGTAGGTTGAAACTGCACCGGCACAGTGCTGCTTATTTGCCCTGTGTGCAACCAGGCGCCATCCAGTGAGAAAGAAGTATAAACAGCTTTTATCCTTCCAAAATCAACATTGAATTCAATGCCCGATTTTGTGAGTTCCTGGTTATTAACTGGTTTAAAATAGCTGTCAACAGCCAATACCTGTGTTTTTGGAAGCGCCAGGGGGTCGGGCTTAGTACCCGGAACAACACCGTCGGTTTGATACTTATAATAGGGAAGAAACAGATATTCAGAAGCAAAACTGAAGCCATTGGTAAGCGTTTCGTTGAAATACGTGATGTTACCCGAAATCGTTTTGACTTTAAACTCCAGGCCGGTTTCAATTTTCAGATTTCCTGAAGGTTTCAGGTCAGGGTTCCGGGTTTCATAAATCCGGGTATCGATCACCGAAAGGTCCAACTCCGGATTACCTGTATAATAGTTCAGCGCACTCAGGTCGAAATAGGCCTTATCGGGATACAGATAGTACAACGATGGCGATTTATATGTTTTGCCTATCCCGAAATGAACAGCCAGTTTATCAAAGATCTTACTGTTGTTTCCGGAAAGAAAACGGTACTGTGCATTCATACGAGGTTCGGGGAAAAAGCCCAGTTCGCTGCCGAACAAACCGTTCATCTGAAAATTATTGATCCTCAGGCCGGCCTGTATATCCAGAAATGTCTTCCCCAAAATAAGAAACAATTTGTCTTCAAGGTAAACCGAATAATTCCGGAGAGCCGGTATGTCTTTGTATTTTCTTGGGCGGGAGGTGTAACTACTGATAAACGGGGGATTGGTTATATCGTACAACTGACCTTCCCCGTAATTGGCATTGCACCGGTACTCAAACCCGTAAAGTATCTTGTTCGTGGCCCCGTTGTACAAATTACAGAACTTACTGGCTGTTAACTGAAATGATACGGTAACCGGTTTCCCGTCGATGGTATAGCCCGTAAACTGCTCGGCAGGCAGGAAAATACCAAAATTCTCGCCTTCTGTCAATGATGTAGAAATCACCTGAAGGCCACCGGCGGTTGTGCGGTATTTCTCTTCCCTGCTCATCTGATGGGTATACGAAATTGAAGACGAATAATCAAGGTTGGTACACCACTTCAGCCCGGGGAACCATTTGCCATACGTATTCAGGCGTATCCCGCGGCCTTTCGACCACATTTTTTCCTCTGCGACCATCGCATCCGGATCAGTCTTCTTCTCATCAATCGTTTCGTAATAACTCATTCTTGCATTAAAAGTCAGGGGAAGCCGTTGCGGGTCGAATACTTTGGAAAAACCAACATCTGCGGTCAGACGGTTAAACCCTTCGTATTTACTGCGTAAATCGGAAAACGATTGCAGATAATCGAAGTTAAAATTGAGTGAACTGCGGGCCGGCTTCAGGTTAATCCCTTTCCCTACCGCTACCTGTTTGATTCTCGGATCGGTCTTCAGCCTGACTTCTATGGGGGTGTACCCGGCCTTCGTTTTAACAACCACTGCACCAGCTGTAAGATCGCCGTATGCTACCGAAGGAATTCCCCTGATCACTTCAAGCGATTCGATATGATCCGTTGAGATTTGCCTCAGGTCGATTCCGCTACCGGCAACCGTGCTGAAATTGTCATCCGGTTTTGCAGTGGAGAAGGTTTGCAGGTTCGCATCATTTGAAACCGGGGCACCATCGATCCAAATAGCAGTTCCCATGGCGCTGTTGTCGTTGATACCGATTTCACGGATCGAGATTTTCTGTGCCGAACTTAAATCAGGGTTCGATGAAATATTTCCCGGTAACAGTTGCATCACATCGGCCAGGCTGGTAGGCTGTACATGTTCAATGGCGGCATTCCCAATTGTTGAAGAGGTAGTGATCCCGCTTCCTTTTTTCGCAAGCACGGTTACTTCCACCATGTCGAATGAAACCGGGACCAACTGAATATCAAGTTCTTTATCCTGAAAATCCATGTATTGAAAAACGAAGGAACAAGTTTCAAATCCCAGGCATTGTATTTCGACAGTAAAATAAGACAGGCTTGCCGCGTTGAAAATAAACCGTCCGTTTTCATCCGAAGTAGCCCAGCTATCTGTCTCCTTCACATGAATGGTGGCAAAACCAACCGGTTCACCCGTTTTCTTGCTGACCACTTTCCCTTTTACCAATCCAGAAAACTGCGCAAACACAGTTACAGAAAAAACAAACAGGAACAAGGAAATAACAATTCTTTTGCACATAGAGGAAATATTGCCGTTTTAAAATTTTAATTTTTTGGACAACCTCTTTCTGGACTTATTTTATAACTACTTTTTGCGTGTATCTTTTCCCTTCAACGAAAGCTGCAATAATGTAGACCCCCGACGAAAAATCGTTGTATGTGAACCTGCACGTTTTGGATCCCGGTTCGGTTATGGCAACCAGGCTTCCCGCAGCGCTGTATACCATGCAACGGTCAATCGTCCTGCTATCCGAAACAAGCTCAAGTTCCGATGGCCCGTAATATACTTTGAGATTATTCTCTATGTTTATCTCCGGGCCTGCGAAGGTTTTAATATCCAGGTCGCTGACTGCTATTTTATACACATTTGATTTGGCAAGTACATAAAGTGAATCATTCAAAACTTTCCCTGCGGCATAAATAGTAATGGTTGACCCGACACTGCTGTCTTTCCATGTAGCTCCGCCATCGTTGGTAAATTTTGTCGCGGATGCTACTCCAACCGCCATAAACGAGTTTTTATCCAGCACGACAAAATCGAGGCCAGTGGTGGCCCCGCTTAGTTTGGTAAAGGTGACCCCACCGTCTTTCGTTGAGAATATACCCTGATTGTTTGAAGTGGGGAAATACACTTCATCGACAGTAAGCATTGCCACCGAACTGACTACCGGATTACCGGTGGCAAGTTCTTTAATTTTAGGGTATAAATCAGTAAATGTTTTCCCTCCGTCGGTCGTTTTCAGGAGAATTTTGTTTCCTGCGATGTACCCGGTTTCGCCCGAAAATTTAATGGACATCACGATGGAACTGCCAAAATCATCGGTTATGGCTGTCCACGAATCGCCGCCATCGGTGGTTTTAAACACCCGCGAATGTTTGGTCTCTGTTTTCGGGACTGTTACTGTATCGGTCCAGCCGGCATACATGTATGCAGTTTGGGCATCCACACATTCAATAGTGTAGTTGTCCATTCCGTAACAACCCGCCATGGTCGGATATTTCGAGGCGTCGGCGGGCGTATCCTTACCCACATTTTTGTTGTTCAGCAAGGTCCATGTTTTCCAGGCATCTCCCGTTTTGTATACCAATCCGCTAAGATAATAATCGATTCCCGAAGGATAATCGATCAGTAACAAGCGACGTGAACTTAAATACCCGGCATTGCCCGAAGAACTTACGCTCCGAAAATCATATTCTCCTCCATAAACGAACAATTCGGGCAATGTGGCATCGGTCCAGGTAATGCCTTTATCCGTGCTTTTTTTGGCAATTTGCCCGTTACCGATCAACAAAATCTTGTCTGTATCAACAAAATGAATCTTCTGAAGTACGCTGGTCCCGTCAATGATTTTTTGGGCTACCCACTTGTAATTAGCTGTTTTCAGGTCGTTAACAGCAATTTTATAAATAGTCGCAGCAGCTAAAGTATAAAGAGTATCGTTGAAAACCCCCGATATTTCAAACCCAGTAGCCGGGTATTTACAATCGTTCCAGGTGGTTCCCCCGTCAATTGTGGCTTTTGATTTAGATGCTGTACCGATGTTAATGATTACATTGTTATCCAGTTTAAAAATATCGTTTCCGCCGGTAAGGGCCGTAATTTTTGTAAACGTTGCCCCCCCATCTATAGAGAAAGCTGTTGCACCTGTTGCCTGTACGTAAATTTCGTTGTTGTAAAAGCGTATTTCATTCACAAAAGCCGTACTTCCGGCAACAGCAGAATAAACAGGGAAAAGATCGGTTACGTTATCGTTTTCGCTTGAGGCTTTCAACAGTATTTTGTTTCCACCGATATAAATATCGGTTCCAAGCATTTTTATCGAACTAATGTAAGCACCTTCCAAATCCGGGGTTATGACTGTCCATTTGCTTCCTCCGTCCGCTGTTTTAAATACGGCTGAATGTGATTTTCTGGTACCGGTGGAAATATCGTACCAAAACACAAAAATAAATGCTTTTGTATCGCTGACCGTCAGAATGGAGTATGGGTCCAAAGCATAACAGCCTTTTGCATTGGGGTTCAAACCGGTATCGGTTCCCTCTCCGATTGCCGCCAAATTGAGAAGGGACCAGCTTGCGCCGCCGTCAACGGTTTTCAATAAAACTCCATTGACCGGCACATCATCTTCTCCTCCTGAAGGATTGTCAACCGCAACAGTTCGGCGCCCCACGAGATAACCCACATTGCCATTGATACTCATGTCGTTGAAATTATATCGGGGATTTAATAAACCAATGTCTTCCCATGAGAGTCCTTTGTCGGTGGTCTTTTTAAATGTCCTGCCAAAACCGGCAATAGCGGCGCTGTTATCATCGTAAACGCTCATGCTTTGCAGGTTGTTATCGTTACTGATCTCCTGCGTTTTCCATTTAATAACAGGGTTCGACGTTTGAGCATACGTCAATACGGGAAATAAACAAATAAGCAATAATAATGTAAAGAGTTTCATAGGCGTAAATTTTATTTATACAGATACATTTTATTTTAATTTCAACTTTCCCCCTTCAGCCTCTTCACTTTATCCCCCTCTTCGGAAAGCCATTCCTGCATGATTACCTTTCCCCTCTTGTTTCCGTTTTAAAATCAAACATATTGGCAACCTTCCCGTCTTTTCCCGAACTGTATGTAAATCGGAGGGTATCGCTGGTCAACTTTTCATAAACAGCATGTATACTGGTCATGGTATCGACGTACGAAATGGCAACGGTTTCTTCTAACGAATCGTTCAAAAAGGTACGAAATTCAATGATTCCTTCATCGTTTGATAAATGGCTGACCAGATAGCTTAATTTGTTCCAGCTGCTCTTGTTTCTCCCAAAAGGAACTTCGTACACTTTGATTACGAGCGGGTCGTATTTTTCAAAATGGTTGAACTGTGCTTCGTATGGTTCAAATACGTCGACAATGTACTTTGTTGTTCTTATGGTAGTATAAATTGGTCCTTTGGCTATTTTATACCCCAGCTTGACAGTATAATTATTTTCGTTTACCGAATAGCTCAATGTTTCCGATTCGAGAATATCCAGCAATGCGGGTTCACTGATTTTTACATTGCCCGGAAAATATATTTTTACCATTACCGGGCAATCATATTCCGAAGAAACATAAAGCGCTTCTGTTTTATCGAGAAGCAAACGGCTTAAATAATTACAATCATGTAAGTCAAAGAAATTTTCCAGCCACACCTGTACAATCTGTACCTCGGGAATACCTCTTTTGAGGGTTCTTAACAATATTCCGGAGGGCGTAAACAGCAATTCCTGTATTTTCGTATCATTCAATTTTGAAGGGTCGTAATACACTTTCACCCGTTGATGTTTCACAAAAGTTGCCACTCCAAGTACGCCGTCCACCTCCTTCATCTTCGATGCAAAGGCCATCGAACTGCCATAACATTTTATGTTTTTTAACCCCGATTGGGAAAATATCCGGGCATTGGCCATTTCCTCTTCGCCGTACCATTTTTCATCAATAGTGGGCACTTCCCACAAACCGCCAAGAAATAAGCCGGTAATAACCAACAAAATGGTTGCTACGGGAGGCAGCCAACGCAGACTTTTTTGCCGGTTAATCTGAAGGGTATTTTTCTCGGGACACACCGCGATACATTCGCTGCAAAGGTTACAATCGGCTTCCCTCACGACCTTCATCCCTGCTACATCAATGGCCTGCGGACATTTACGCGAGCAGAGCTGGCAACTGGTACAGGTGTCTTCGTGACGGGTAATTTTTACCAGCGGAAAAAGTTTTCCGAACAAACCGGTAATTTCGATCATATACCCCCCGACACAAGCAACTGCCAGGGGCCAGATATAACTTATTTCAACATCCAACTTCCGTAACAAAAGGTAAACGGCCATTACGGCCACAAAGAAACCGGTGAATTTAAAAATATTGGAGACAGCTCCCAGCGGACAAATATACTTGCACCAGAGTAGCCGGATGAATACCGATCCCAGAATAACCAGAACGATGCCAATAACTGCATACAATATCACCACATCGGTATCGAATCCGGAAGCAATGGCATAATATGGATCAAACTTTTTACAGAACAGTTCGTTCGATTGAAAAGTGAAATAAAGAGTGATGAAAAGAAGGATGTATTTCAGTGAGCGCAGAATTTTGTCTGCAATCCCTTTGATCGTAATCCGAATTTTTAGTTTATCGCCGAGTTTGCCAAACCATTCGCTTACTGTCCCAACCGGACAGATATATGCACAAAACAATTTACTTAACACAAACACGGCCAGCATCAGCAGAACACCCATCACAATCTGGGCGCTGGTCATGGTGCACGACAATGCCTGGTTCAACAGGTAACTCCCCAATGCCTGTATCCCGCCAAACGGACAATATGCTTCAAAATCGGGAACAAAACTTTCGTTGAATCTTGGGATCAGGGCAATAATTACAATCGCAAGAATAACACCCCATTGCATGATTGGGCGAGGCCAGTTCGGTTTTTTGGTTTTTTTGCTCATAAAAAAGGTTATCAAAAATTCAATCCTGTTTTGCGGACATCGTTGCCGACACGCAGCAAAACCATAAGAAATAATATTCAGCAATGTTATTCCGAGAACAAATATTACAAAATTATTCAGGAAATAAAATCCAATAAATAGGTATTCCCCCGATTTTGTAGTCAGAAATCAGGATTTTTCCTTTTTCCAACCGGGTTGCTTTTTTATTAAAATCTGAAAACCGAACCAGTCTCGTTCAAATGATGACTCTCCCTGTACTCGATCAGTTCCCTGTCTTTTTCCCTTTTTTTGAAAGGAAAAAATCACCGTCTGCATTTCTTCCCAGAACAACGCCCAGGAAAATGCCCGCAGCCACAACAGCTGCCAGTTGCAAATATTTTGAATAATCGGTCGCGGGAGGCGCCGGAAATTTTACATCCCGCACTCTTCTGAGAATTTTTGCCGCCAGATCTTCCGGCACCTGTACCTTCTCATCTAACAACGACATACACTGGTCGATCTGTTTCAGCCTGCCGGAACAGGTTTTACACTTTTCGATGTGCCCGGACATGGCGCTGAAACTGACCCCCGATGCGATATATTCAACGAATTGATTGCACTTCATAATACAATAGACGCTTTCTGCTGAAAAATCCGGTGCAGAAATTTCATTTTTTTTTACCAAGCTGGTCCCGCCTCGAACAGTTCACTTTGTTACAGTATTTACATTGATTGCCGGCCTCGAACATGTCTTTCAGAAGCTGATCGAGCAAAAGTTTTTGGTCCCTGGTACAAATGCTTTTTATGTTCGCAAAATGTTTGATGGTTTGCTTCTTCATGTTGGCCTCCATTTCGCCAATTCTTTTTGCCAGCGAGTCCATCAACGAATCGGAAGGGGATTCCGACGACAATTCTTCAATCAGCCTGAAGTTCAGTTCGCATTTGTAATCGAGAAATGCCTGATACGACCTGAACACATTGCTGTTTAGCGCCGATATCTTCCGGTACTGTTCATCGCTTAGCCCGAGTTCGGCCTTCAGGAACTTATCGGAACTAAACCGCTCGTCACGCTCTGTCCTACTGGTATGGTTCATCAGCAAGAATGTTACAAAAACTGAGATATTGATCACCATTAAAAAATGTTGAGCCATATCAGAATACGTTGTTTTGTTGACATATCCTTCTATTTAAAGTGTTTTTTAAAATACGAATACAATGATTTTCGCAAACTGACCTTCTCCCGGTAAATAAGCGACTCAACAGAGACGACGGACAGGTGCATCATCTCGCCGATCTCTTTGTGGGAGTAGTCCTCAAATTTGTGCATCAGCAATACTTTTTTTTGCATTTCCGGCAAACGGTCGATTGCTGCGTATAACAAAAATTCGGCCTCCTGCTCTTCCATTTTCCGGGCAGGGGTTTGGTAGTCAACCAATGAGACAGAAAATCTGCCGGGTTCGGACAAGCCATTCTCATCAGTTATCCCTGCGGCCCGGGGCGGGTTCTTTTTCCTGAGAAAACTGATTGTTTTGTGATACGCAATTTTAAACAACTAAGCCGATATATCGTCCTCGTTGCTCAGATGGTGTACCGAACGGCAAACTTCCAGAAAAACCTCCTGAAAAATATCTTCTGCATCGGCAGTATTGCGCACCAGCCGAAAGATGGCGCAATAAACAAGCTTCTTGTATTTCTCAACAAGAAGGCTGAACGCCTGATCGTTTTGTTCAAGTATTTTTGTTATCAGTTGCCTGTCGTCCATTCACAACCGCCGGATTTAATCGACCTTAAATTTTGCCTCTTTGGAGATTTTCTGCCCGGCCCTTATACTTTTCAGGTTTTTTATATATTCGGCTGCTGCTTCCCGGGCAAGGAACAGGTCGCCTTCATCTTCCCACCATGTTTCACCTTTGCTAATTCCTATTTTATCACAGCCGGACCGGGGAACCAGCCTGACTTCTTCGAGCACTTTTACTTTTATTTTATCGCTATGGATAACAATAACCCTCACCTTTACTTCTTTTCCATCAAAAACACCGGCTGCCGGGTTATCAACCAGTATAATACCATAACAGTTGATCCCTTCTTTAATCCAGCTTCCAACCCTTTTTTCCAATAATGGGCTCAACTGTACTTTACTTTCCGTCGTTTCGTATTGCGCGATCTCCTTCGACCTGTTTTTCGTATTACATGCCTGAAATACAAAAACAACAACGGTCAGGCAAAAAACAGGAAATAGTTTCTTCATAGGTTTTTTCTTTACTCAGTTTTTTCAAAGCCCGATGACTGGCGTATCTATGTTGTCTACAAACAAAAGACGTTTGGCCAAAAGAAATCCGGCGGTCATTTCCTAACTTTTCAGTTTAAAGCCCCAGCTGATCGCTTATTTCACACATAGCTGCCAGGCTCAGCGCAGCAAATTCATCAAGAGGAAGACCTATTAATTCACATTCCATGATATTTTCACGTTTTACCGAAGCAGCAAATGCCTTTTCCTTCATCCGTTTCGTCACCGATTTCACTTTCACGCTGCTTACTTTTTTATCAGGATAAAACAATGCGGTTGCGGTAATCAGTCCGGTAATGGTTTCACCTGCCGCCAATGCATGCTGGAACATAGTGGTACGTTCCTTCCCCGAAGCTATTTCATTGTGCATCATAATCGCATCCAGAATATTGTCATCGACCTTCCCTTTCAGCATCTTTTCACAATACACGCCATGCAAATGCGGATCGGCATTTGTTATTTCCACATCAATATCATGTAAAAGGCCGGCAAGTCCCCAGGCCCGTTTATCTTCGCCCAACCTCGCAGCCAGCGCCCTCATGATGGCCTCGCTTGCCAGACAGTGCTTTCTCATATTTTCATTCTGAACATGCTCCGCCAACATACTCAACGCTTCTTCCCGTGATATCATAATTATTCATTGTCATTTGTCTATCCTGAACCAAACCCGAAGGAAACCTGAAACCCAATATTTTCCCGCTTCCGGGTATTTTTCCTGTTTACTTCATCTTTAAATTCTAATTTTGCACCAAAATACTAAAACCACACGGTTATGCCTTTGGAGATCGAAAGAAAATTTCTGGTTATTAAAGAAAAAATGGCCATCCATGTTTCCGGAATGTATCTGTGTCAGGCATATCTGACCGATGATCCGGGCCGTACGGTCCGCATCCGGATTGCAGGGGAACAGGCATTCCTTACTATAAAAGGTCCGGTGAACAGTATTTCCAGAAGCGAATTTGAATACCCGGTACCGGTTTCGGAGGCCCGGGAAATAATGAAACTGGCAATCTTTCCCCCGGTCGAAAAAACAAGGTATAAAATCCGGCACGAAGATTTTTGGTGGGAACTTGATATTTTCCACGGGAGTAATGAAGGATTGTTGCTTGCCGAGCTTGAACTGGATTCGGAAGACCAGGAAATTACGCTTCCCCCGTGGATCGGACGCGAAGTATCGGGCGACCCTCGCTATTTTAATTCATACCTGGCAAAATTCCCTTTCCGTACATGGGCTGAGAATAATTTGGTGTAATTTTTGAATGCAACCGCAAAACATGTACATTTATTTTACGTTATTTTGAGAAACCATACAAAACCCGATATGAAACTACGGATTTTAGCAGGCTTCATCGTTATCTGCAATTTCACTTTTTCCTCCCCTTTTACCGGCCACACAAATCAGATGGAACAGTCTGCGGATTCATTGCAGCAGGGGGTCGCTTTTCTGAAAAAATTAATTGCCCGGCAGGGGAAATGGCACTTCAACAATCCCGAAATGGAAAGATCAATCAACGGATTGATCCATTTCATTGAAGATGAAAACATTGATACTATTCTATACAAAATAGGAAAATATAAAACCGATTCGCTTTTGATATTCCGGCGCTGGCAGGATGTATCCGACACCCTGAGCATTCCCGGTTTTTTGCCTGCCGGGCAAATCAGTGAAAAAATGAAACAACTCGACCGGGAAATCAGGGACCAGAATCCCATCGAAAAAATTCCGGTCCCCGAATACCTGCTTTCCGGGATCGAGAAAAAAGTCCGCTTTCTGCCCAAAGAAAAATCACACTTGCTGATCGATCGCAAAATACTTGTTTTGCCCGACAGCCTGAGAAACCTCTCTATGAAAAAGGATACCGTAAAACCAGGCAGTAAAAAACATCTGCATTTCCAGCATCTCGACAGCCTCCGGGCCCGATTGGTGGAAGAAGCCCGGATAAAATACAACGATTCCCTCCTGCGCCATTACATTGACTCCGTATCGACTGCTTACCGGAATTCGTCCCTTGCCCATTTTTCCGATTCGTTGCAACAGCAGTTGCAAAATTCACTGAAACAAAAAAACAGGCAACTGATAAAAGACTGGAACGATACGCAGACAACCGCTATGAACGATTCGGTTAAGTACCTGCTGCCCCTGCTCGAAAAACGGGCTTACAAATCCCCTCAGGACGTGTGGTTGCACAACCTGACCAACGACTCCATCCGGGTACGGATGCGTAACGGGGAAAATTATTTCACCCGCATGTTCATCAAAAACGAGCAAAACGATTCGTTAGGCGTAAAAATTGAAAACATGGGACGAAACTCAATGAAAATATTGATCGATGACGGGGTTACTTTTACCCGTTTCAGGGAACAGCAAAAACGCGACATCAAATTCGACCACTTCACTCCCGACAATAAATTGGTAAAAGTACCCAGGCGATATGATATACTGACTCCATGGAACCTTGGAGGAAATACGATCTTCGGGTTCACACAAACCTCGCTTAGTAACTGGAAAAAAGGTGGCAACAGTTCCCTTTCAATACTTGCAGTGCTGAAAGGTTTTGCCAATTATTCGGACGAAAAACTGAAATGGGAAAACAGCGCCGAACTACGCAACGGCTGGATGCGCATAAACGAGGAAGATGAAGATACAAAACTGCAAAAAAACGACGACAAGCTGGAACTGATTTCCAGGCTTGGAATAAGCGCATTTAAAAAATGGTATTACAGCGCCGAGGTTGATTTTGAAACCCAGTTTTTTAACGGGTACAATTACCCTGATACCGACAACCCGATTTCTGCATTCATGGCGCCGGCAAAAACCCTTATCAAAATAGGTCTCGACTACAAACCTAACAAAGACTTTTCCCTCTTCCTTTCTCCGCTTACATCCAAAACCGTGTTTGTACGCGATACCGTACTAATCGACCAGACCAAATTCGGAGTTGATGCCAATAAGCGCCGTTTCTGGGAGCCGGGGTTCAATGCCGACCTTAAATTCAAAAAAGCAGTTTACAAAGACATTGTGTGGGAAACCAAATACAAAATGTTTTTTAACTACCGGAGCCCGTTTGATAAATTCGATATTAACTGGGAAAACTTAGTCAGCATGAAACTGAACGATTACATCAATATGAATTTCATGCTCCACCTCATTTATGATGACAACATTACCTTTAAAACCGGGAAACTTGATACTAACGGGAAACCGATATACGAACCCAGATGGCAGGTAAAAGAGCTGATCACCATTGGTTTTTCCTACAACATCAACCGCCGGGTTTACAAGCGGCAGCAAATCAATTAACCCAACCGCAACATGAAAACGTTTAAAAAATATTTCAAACTGGCGGCTGCTCCCGAAGATGTGTACAATGCACTGACCAATCGGGCCATGCTGGAAATATGGACCGGCGAAGATGCCGTGATGGAGGAAAAACCCGGTACCGAATTTTCATTATGGGATGGCAGCATCACCGGGATCAATCTCGAATTTGTAAAAGACAGCAAGATTGTTCAGGAATGGTTTTTTGGTGAACAGGAAGAAAAATCAATCGTGACCATCAAACTGCACCGCGACAAAAAAGGGACCATCATGGAAGTGGAACATATCAATATCCCGGACGAAGCCTACGAAAACATTGCAGAAGGCTGGCAGGAAGATTATTTTGACGCACTGAACCAACTCTTTGAAGAATGAACACCGCCGCATACTGGATTGACCGGCTCAATCTTCAGAGACACCCGGAAGGAGGATGGTTCAGGGAAACATACCGGGCGGTAGAACAGATCGGGGAAAAAGGCCTGCCTGCACGGTACTTGTCACCAAGGTGTTTTTCCACTGCCATTTATTACCTGCTCGAAAAAAACGACCACTCTGTTTTTCACCGGTTAAAATCTGACGAAACCTGGCATTTCTATACAGGCACCTCGTCCATCCGGTTGTTTATTATTTCGCCGAAAGGAAAATTATCAGGGTATTTGATTGGCCCCCATCCTGATCAGGACGAAGTTTTTCAGCTACACATTCCACAAAATCACTGGTTTGCAGCCTTACTGACGAATCCGGAAGGTTTTGCGCTGATTGGCTGCACAGTTGCGCCGGGATTTGAATTCGACGACTTTGAGATAGGCAAACGCAGCGAACTGACAAAAATGTTCCCTAAACACAGGGAAATTATTGAAAAAATGACAAAAGCGGAATAGTTGTATTCCGGGCATTATATCGCCCTAAAACCAGATTAGACAAAAAAACATTGCATGAATAATCGTCGTTTCATGTGCTAAATAGTAATTACCCGCTGTATTTCGATCAAATCTTCATCAATACTGTGATGAAGTTTTACCGCTTTGCTGATCGGCACATGCACTGTTTTGTCGTTCTTCAGCCCAATCATAATGCTTTTCTGGTCGTCGAGCAGCGCGTCAACGGCGGCAACCCCCATCCGGGTAGCGGCCACACGGTCTTTCGCAGTCGGGCTTCCGCCCCTCTGGATATGCCCCAGTATCGAAACCCGTACATCCAGGTCGGGATGTTCTTCCGTTACCTTTTTCGCAATTTTGATGGCCCCGCCCATTTCATCGCCTTCGGCAACAATGACAATACCACTTGTTTCCTTCGTTTTGTACCCTTTGGCAAGAAATTTTTTCAGTTCTTCGTGCTGTTCTTTCGACTCGGGGATCAGGATCACTTCGGCGCCCACGGCAATGCCGCTGTTCAGCGCCAGCAGCCCGGCTTCGCGGCCCATCACTTCAATAAAAAAGATACGCCCGTGCGAGCTGGCCGTATCTTTAATTTTATCGACAGCTTCCACCACCGTGTTCAGGGCAGTATCGTACCCAATCGTGTAATCAGTTCCAAACATATCGTTGTCGATAGTTCCCGGGATGCCGACAAAGGGAATATCGTATTCCTGCGAGAAGATGAGCGCACCGGTAAACGAGCCATCTCCGCCGATCACCACCACTGCATCAATATCATGCTTTTTCAGGTTCCGATAGGCTTTTTCCTGCCCTTCCGAAGTATGGAATTCCATGCTCCGGGCAGTTTTCAGAATGGTACCCCCCTGGTTGATGATCCCGCTGACATCGTTTGAATGGAGCGGGATAAAATCGTCTTCGATCATTCCCTGGTAACCGTGACGGATACCGACTACCTCCAGCCCGTGCGACAATGCAGCCCGGGTTACTGCCCGTATCGCCGCATTCATGCCCGGGGCATCACCACCTGAGGTAAATACTGCAATCCGCTGTAGTTTCTTGCGTTTTCCGTTTTCAGTATTTGTTTTCGCATCCATATCTTTTAATTTCTGAACGACAATACAAAGTAACGACGGCTTTCCCGGATATGAAACCCGGCCTGTTTTTAAACCTGAAATTTTAATATAGAATTAATGGCTTACCAATATTTCCCTGATCTGTTCCATCAGCCACTGCGGCGTGGAGGTAGCCCCGCAAATACCCACCGATCCGGCATTTCTGAACCAGCTAAAATCCAATTCTT
This sequence comes from Prolixibacteraceae bacterium, assembly GCA_034003625.1. Taxonomy (GTDB): domain Bacteria; phylum Bacteroidota; class Bacteroidia; order Bacteroidales; family Prolixibacteraceae; genus GWE2-42-39. Next base: position 28,881 of record JAVEYG010000017.1, read on the forward strand.
CCGGTGAAGAAACAAAATAACTGCGTGGGTTGGTTTGCAAACAGGTTTCGTACAGGACACGGGCATTCGAGCTTTTCTTTCCCCCCACAAAAACAATGACATCGTACTGCGCGGCAAATTCTTTCATGCGGGGGACACGGTTGGCAACCTGCCGGCATATTGTATCATGCGTTTTCACATTGCTATTGATTGAATAATCCCGAAGATTTTCCCGTAGTTGTTGAAATTTCTCTATCGATTTGGTGGTTTGCGAGAACAATACTGCCGGTTTCCCCGGATCAATTTTTGCAAGGTCGCCGGGTTCTTCTACCACAATGGCCCGTCCGCCGGTTTGCCCGCTCAGCCCGTTGACTTCGGCATGGCCCTTTTTCCCGAAAATAATCACCTGACCGTCTGCTTTTTCCATTTCTTCGGCAGCTTTTTTTACCCGTTGCTGAAGTTTTAAAACCACCAGGCAGGTCGCATCAATCAGTTCAATATTGTTTGCCCGGGCATATTCATAAGTCGAAGGAGGTTCACCGTGAGCCCGGAGCAACACCCGGCAATCCGACAGGGTACGGTAAGTTTCATGGTCAATAATGATCAATCCAAGTTTTGCGAGGCGTTCCACTTCCATGCCATTGTGCACAATATCGCCCAGACAATACAATTTACCGCCGTCCGACAAGGTGTCTTCCGCCATTTTCACTGCATTGACCACGCCAAAACAAAAGCCCGATTTCTGATCAATAACCACCTTCATTTTCCAATCCGCTTTTCGGCTTCTTCAAGGACCCACCGGAATTGTTCTTCACGCGACAAGTGGCTGTTATCTAACAAAAGTGCATCAGCGGCCTGTTTCAGGGGGCTGGCCTCGCGCGACGAGTCGATGCGGTCGCGCTCCTGTACATTTTGCAGTATTTCGTTGAAATCGACCGCCTGTCCTTTCTCTATCAGCTCGTCGTAGCGGCGTTTGGCGCGCACTTCCGGCAAAGCGGTCATAAATATTTTCAGTTCGGCATCGGGGAAAACCACGGTGCCAATATCGCGGCCATCCATCACAATCCCTTTGTTCCCGCCCATTTTTTGCTGAAGTTTCACCATGGCAGCCCGCACCTGTTTGACCGTCGCCACCGGGCTTACATGATTGGCCACCGGCAACTGGCGGATTTCCTGTTCTACATTCTCCCCGTTCAGGAATGTTTCATTCTGCCCCGTTTCAGGGTTAAAACGAAACTCAATGCTGATCTCATCCAATCGGGAAATCAGCCCGGCTTCGTCTACTTTTTTACCGGCAGCCAGCCCGTTGCGCAGGGCAAACAGGGTAACAGCGCGGTACATGGCGCCGGTGTCAATATAAATATATCCTAATTTTTTTGCCAGTTCTTTGGCAACCGTGCTCTTTCCGCAACCGGAATGCCCGTCGATGGCGATAATGATACGGGTTGGTTTTTCCATTGCATCTTCTTTTCAGCAAGCAAATATAAAGGAAATCGGGTAAGGTTTCCCGGATTTTATCAGAGTTTCGCAAAACTTCGGGTGCAGAAGTGTTTAACTTTCGGATTTGAATGATGAATATCCGGGATTTTTATTTTTTTCTGTAATAATCGCCCATATTGATCGCCAGCGACAAGTGATTGGAAGCCCCGCCCAGGTGATAACGTGCCAGCCCGTAATTCAGTTCAAAACGTGAAACCCGAAACCCAAGCCCGAAAGAGAAACCAACCGTCGACATTTTTTCATCGTATTTCAGTTCCTGCCGCCGCTGATAATTATATCCCAGACGAAGCGTAAAATTTTCGGACGGGAGCAACTCAAGCCCCAAAACCAAATGGCGAAGAAGTTTTTTGCCCAACCCGTCTTCTTCAAGAGTTGCAGCTGTCTGTCCATCGTCGTCTTCTGAATCGGGTTGTGCCAGCGTCCATTTCTGAAGGTGTTGCAGGGTAGCGGCAATGCGTACCGGCGCATGGGCCAGCCGCTGACAATAGCCTATCTGCACATCGAACGGGAGTGGTTCGCGCTCGCCATTATCATAATAGGTAGTAATTTGTGTACCAAAATTTTTCACGGCCAGCCCGATGGTAGTCAGCCCGTCTTTACTTTGCCAGGCAGCACCAAGGTCGGCTGCAATACCTGCCGACTGGTAGCTCTCAAACGACGACCACACCGGCTTTAGGTTGATACCCGCCGAAAATCTTTCAAACCGGTACGACCAAAGAATATTGAGCGCGTATTCGGCAGCCTGAAACGTATTCTCGGTCACGGTTCCATTGGGTAACGCTTCGATAAACGTCCCGTAATTGATATAATGCATCCCCACGGCCAGGTTGCCCGGAAGCCCTACCGGCAACACATACGCCACATAACCGTAATTTACATCGCTGATGTAATCTACATAGTTGACGACTATTCGGTTTTTCATTTCTTCGGTGAGCAGCGCCGGATTATTAACAGCAACATTCAGGTCTGTTTCATCGGCCAGCGCAACTTGGTTCCCGCCTAATGCAGCCATACGTGCCGAATTGGTGAGGTTCAGAAATTCGTAGGTATTTTCACCGCCAAGCTGCGCCTTCGAAAAAAGAGGGAACAAGAAAATGAATACGAAAATATAGTTGAAATTCATGCTGAAATTACCGCGTTTACTGATCAAACGTCAAAGATATTTTTTTATTACAAGATGACAGGCGGAATGTAAAAAAAACCGGCACCGGTCTTTTCATAGAATCTCAAACAACTTCTTTCATCAGAAAACTAATACATTCTTTTTCTGTACCTTATCCCACCATATTAAAACCGTAATCCTTCGTAAATTGTTTTCAGCGTTTCTTTCTCTTTTTCCCAGCAAAGTTCAGCAGCAGCCCTTTTCAGATTTTCCTTCCATCCGGCGATTTGCTCCCGGTTGTTTAAAATAGCCTCGATCTGCCGGGCTATTTGGGAGGGTTGATGACTTTCGAGGATGGCCCCTACCCGGTAATCTTCAACGATTTTTTTCATTTCCGGAAGGTTTGACACCAGCACCGGGATTTCTGCCTGAATGTAATCGAACAGCTTGTTCGGAAGGGCATATTTATAGTTTAGGCCCAGATCTTCTTCTATTGAAAGACCCAGATCGGCCTGCACGGTAATGTATTTCACTTCGCTGAACGATATCCGTCCTAAAAATTTCACTTTGTCCCGAAGGTGTAATTCTTCGGTAAGGGTCCTCAGTTGAGCAGCCATATCGCCAGCACCGACCACAACCAACACCGCATTGTCAATCTGCTGCATGGCGCGGACCATCTGCTCCAGTCCCCTTCCAATGTTCAGCGCCCCCTGGTACAAAATGATCTTTTTCCCGCCAAAGTCCAATTTTTTATCATCCGGAATTTCAAAGGGGACCATCCGGTCAGGGACATTCCGTATTACATGAAAACAGGTCCCGTATTTGTAACGGTAGGCTTCGGCAATCGACTGGCAAACGGTGTACGCATTTCTTATTCTCGGAAGCAGCTCTTTCTCCAATCTTTCCCACGCCCGGCGCACCTTGTGGCGATGAACCAGTTCTGGCACTTCGGTAAAATATTCATGGCTGTCGTAATACAAAGGGTTACCGGTGAGCCTCGAAACCAAAAAATTGGGAAGCAGCGTGTCGAGGTCGTTCGAAACAAAAATATCGAATTTGGAAAAGAGCAGCACAAAAAACAGACGGAGGTTGTATTCAACGTAAAACAAAGGTCCCTTTCTGAAAAAAAGGTACATCCGGCGCGTATTGTAGGTACGGCTGACAGGAAGGCTTTCCGGCAACAGACGGCCAATCAGGGTTACCTCGTGCCCCATCTCCTGAAGCGTGACAGCCACCTTATGTACCCGATTGTCGGTTACCAGGTCGTTTATTACGCTGATCGCTATTCGTTTCAAAATATTCGTTTTTTTGTTTGTAAATGTACCTATTTCAATGGTTTCATTTTGAAAAAAGGATATGGTATTTTTACTTTTCAAAAATAACAACTGCCAGGGAACAGGGAAAACAGCAATCGGCTAACAGCCTGATTTTATCTTTTAGCCCCGGATATTCAATTGGTTTTTAATAGCTGCTGATTATCTTTGGACAAATTTCAGTCATGATCCGTTTTCAAAAAAATTTTTCGCTTAAAGACTACAACACGTTTGGTATTGACGTTCGTGCCCGGTATTTTTTCGAATTTACCGAATTGAACGACCTTACCAGGTTTCTGACTTTGCAGGAAAACCGTGAAAATGAACCTGTCCTGATTTTAGGTGGCGGCAGTAATTTACTGTTCCTAAATGATTTTCCGGGAACGGTTTTTCATGTCAACATTCCCGGCATCCGGTTAGTAAACGAAGACCGCAACCAGGTCTGGATTGAAGCAGGAGCCGGGGTTGAGTGGGATGAACTGGTTGAGTATTCGGTTTTTTACGGCTGGGGCGGGATAGAAAACCTGTCGCTGATACCCGGGAAAGTAGGGGCAGCACCGGTTCAAAATATCGGGGCCTATGGCGTGGAAGTAAAAGATGTAATTGAAACGGTAAACGGCTTTGACCTGAAAACCATGGAAGATTATTCAATCCCTGCTCACGACTGTCGTTTTGCTTATCGCGACAGTATTTTTAAGCACGAACTGAAAAACCGTTTTATTGTTACGGGCGTGGTTCTCAGGTTGGAAAAATTTCCGGAGTACAAATTGGGATACGGAGACCTGAAACGTGAAACCGAAAGAATGGGAGCAGTGAATGTTCGCACCATCCGCAAAGCAGTGATCCATATCCGTGAATCGAAACTTCCCGATCCGAAAGTGAACGGCAATGCAGGCAGTTTCTTCAAGAATCCGGTGGTTGATGCCGGCCTTGCGGAACAACTAAAATCACGATTCGGAACCATACCGGTTTATCCTTCGACAGATGGAAAAATAAAACTCGCTGCCGGCTGGCTGATTGAACAGTGTGGCTGGAAAGGGTTCCGCGACGGGGATGCCGGAGTACACGAAAAACAAGCGCTGGTACTGGTAAACTATGGCAATGCCAGTGGCCTGCAACTATTCGATCTTTCTGAAAAAATAAAACGATCGGTGTCCGAAAAATTCGGTGTGGAACTGGAGCGGGAAGTAAATGTGGTTTAGGGAAAAAGCTGTCCAAAAAGTTCTAAAGCCCGCGAATCGCGTCACTCCAGGCTCTTTGGACAGCCGCTCTGTTCATTAATGATGATGGCCATCGTGGTCATGGTCATGATCATTTGCTGGCCGGTTCAGGGTAAAGCGGATGCCGGCATATATCTTACGGCCCAATACCGGCCCCCATACTTTCGTGGCATCGAACCAGGGGCCATACGGGTCTTCAGCGCCAATCACCGGGTGGTTCATTGTAAAATTGGTCAGATTCTCAGCCCCGGCGTAAATGCTCCAGCGTTTGAAATATTTGGTCACCTGTGCGTTCATCACGGTAAACGACGGGAATTCATTTCCCGGATCGTAGGCCTCCGGTGCACCCGGTGTTTGCGGAATCCGTCCCCCCCCATTCAACTGAAGGGTATAATCGAACATCCAGCCTTTGTTCGGAGTGGTATAATTCAGGGTCACTAACCCTTTGTAACGGCTGGTCAGCGGTTTTTCCAATAATTCCCCGCCGATGGTTTGTTTCACCTCATTGCCCCGGTAGGCCAGGGTTATATCCAACCCATCAACAGGCTGATAACTCAGGTCAACCTGGTAACTGTTGGCATACGATTTCCCGTTGAGCGGATAAAACAATATTTCGGTTGCCGAATTTTCCATGTCGACCACCAGTTGATCGGTAAAACTGGTGCGGTAAAATTCAGCGCCAATCGAAAGCTCCCGATTAAAAAGATGAACGGTTTGAACAGCGCTGGCCCCGAAATTCCAGGCATTCTCCTGCATCAGTTCATCGTTGAAATTAAAACTGCGCGAGGAGGAAAGCAGGTAATTGTTTTCGGCTATCAGGTTGGCCGTGCGGTAACCTTTTCCAGCAGAAGCGCGCAGAATGAGGTGTTCGGATGGCGCATAGCGAAAATGAAACCGCGGTGTGTAAAAAGTTCCGAAAAGATTATGGAAATCGGCCCTGACACCCGCCATCACAGTGTAAAGCTCTCCTTTTTTATATGTCCATTCAACAAAAAGTCCGGGCACCGACTCAATATTTGAAAAGTCGGCTGCATTAAATGCCTGGTTAATTTTGTCATAATAATAACTCAGCCCGGCAATATATTGAAGTTCGGAACCAGGAGCAAATAATGACGAGAAAATCAGGTTGGCATATAAATTTGTCTCATCGGCATTGTATCTGTTTTTACCGAAAACGGATTCCGTGCGGTGAAGGACGGCATTTGATATAAGAGCGGCGCTCCGCATCCGGTGTTCATCCCAGGCATAGCCATTTTTGAATGAGAATTCGGCCCGTTGGTTATCAATGGATGTACCATACGGCAAACCCGGGTTTTGTGCGCCCCCTTTTTTATAGCCCAGCTGTCCACCTAATCGTTCTTCGGTCAGCAGGTTGATCCCGCCGAGTGCATGGTAGCCGGTTCCCGGCGCATATTGCCACCGGTTGATGAAATGGTACTGTTCGGTCAGCGGATGATCGAGAAATCCATCGTGGTTATGGTCTATTTCTTTGGAATTATCTTCAGCATGGAAAAATATTCCGGTACTAAGATGATCGGAAAGTTTGATCCCACTGTTGGCATTGAATTCTAATCTGCTGTCGTCGCCGGCAAACAGATTCAGGTGCAGCAGTTCGTCGCTGTCGGGCTTTTTGTATTCCACATTGATCTGTCCCGTAATTGACTCATAACCATTAATTACCGAAGAAGCACCTTTCGACACCTGTATGGATTCCATCCACGGGCCGGGAATGTATGTGAGCCCGTAATTGGTGGCCAGACCGCGCAGGTTCGGGTAATTTTCGGTTTGCAGGCTGGTGTACAGTCCCGACAATCCTAAAAGTTTTATCTGTTTGGCGCCGGTCACCGCATCGTTGTACGATACATCGACCGAAGCATTGGTCTCGAAACTCTCCGACAGGTTGCAGCAGGCTGCTTTGTGCAATTCGTGCCCATTGATCTTCTGGGTATAAATCGGGTCGATCTGTGAGATGTAGTTTCCCCGGTTTTTTTCAACCACCGTTACTTCTCCTAACTCGCGGTTTTCACTCAAAACGACTTCTATATTCTTACCGTTCTCCACATGTACCGTGTCGGTTTTGTACCCCACAAAAGAAAAAACCAGCGCATGGTGATGATGGTCGTTTTCTATTTCAAAATGGCCGTTGGCATCAGACGCCGTCCCGTGATCGGTCCCGGCCCAAAATATATTCACTCCTGGCAAAGGATGTTTGTGTCCTTCGTGCAGTTCATAAACAGTCCCGCTGACTGATTGTGCAAATATTGTCCCCGGTAGAAAAAGCAGGAACATCACTGATATGTATAATTTCATTGTGCTTTGTTTAAATTCAACTTCAATACCTCACTCTGCATTATGCAAAAAGAGGATATGTGCCGAATTTAAACTGATGGAAAAGCGTGACCATTTTCTGCCCGGGAATAACCAAGGGCGGCGGACTGTTAAGCGCCGTAACCGGTATTTTTTCTGATTCCGGGTTTTGAAGTTTTACTGTTTCCGGAAATAAAACATTGAAAATTTCAAACTGAACAGGCGATACGGTTACGGATGCACTTCCCGTTAAGAAATGGGCGCTGAGTTTCACAAAAAAGGCTTCCTGCGTATCACAACCGGCACCTGCCTGATTATCATGATGAGAGTTGGCATGGGTACACTGACCGGCATCGGAACAACAATAAGATTCAGCTCCTGAATGACAATTCTCGGGTTCAACAAGTACCGAGATGTACTCGTGTTGCAGGCAACTGCAATGCAATTTATAGATGGTCAGCCCGGTTGTTGAAACCAGTAAAACCATCATTAGTACAATGTTGCCAATATTTTTTAACGCCTGTTTCAATTTTCACGGTTAAAGAATGTTCAAAAATAGAAATAAAGTATGAATGGGGAAAAGGCATTAAATAATATTAACAAACAGGTAGTTTCAAAACAGGTATATTTTTCCCTAAATTTAATCACGGTTTGCTGTAGAATTTTAATTCGATTTCATCGTAATAGAGGGTAGTAATCCCCTCAAAACCAGACCAGGTTCCAAGCACAACCCAGATTTTACCTTGTGTATCGGCTTTGCAAATCATGGATTCGTCGTTGGTCCGTTCGATCAGTTCGTACTCAAACTCGTCTCCTTCAATTCCGACAGTTCCCAGTTCGGCTTCCGACTGTGCTTTGTTGTCGAAGGTGTCCTTTTTGATTTCTATTTCAAAATAACCGGGTTCTTCGGTGCTTCCGGTATACTTTTTTTCGTAGCCGTTGGCCGAAGCATAAGCAACCAGGTGAACAGCGCCGCCGGGACTTCCACCAATGCCACTACTTTCCTGTGGATATTTTGACGCCAGTTTCAGTTTAATGTCTAATTCATAAGCAGCGCCCGGGGTAAAACCGCCAATTTGCTTTGCAAGGAACATGCGCAAAGCATCGCTGTGGTTGTTACCCGAAAGCATGTATGATTTTTTGGTTTGATCGAGCGGCACAGGAAGGGCTTTGACCCCCGCAGCCAGTTCATAAAATTCTTCCTCGCCTTCGGGGTAGGAACCAAAAACTGCTTCCCAACCATTTGCCCCCGTCTCAAATGTTTCAGTAACAGTTACTGTTCCATCACTAATTTCATCTTTTTCACAGGCTGATGTACTAAACAAGGCAATCAGCGACAATCCAATCAATACATTTTTTCTTCTCATTGTTTTACTGTTTTTAATGGGAGACCAGAACAGGCCTGATTCCGGGCATCCGGGTTATTCTAATGTCATCTATGATGCAGGTATCGACTGATCCGTTGCTTCCACATCTGAAAAAAAAAGAATTCCCGGCTAAATTTTGAAACGGGATGCCGGGCCCGTTATGCACTTACGGGGCTTTAATGACTTGTCGTGTTGCCGGGCAACGTAAAATAAAACGTGCTCCCTTTTCCTTCTTCGCTCTCAACCCATATCCTGCCGTTATGCTTTTCTATAAATTCCTTACAAAGGATAAGCCCTAAGCCGGCGCTGGGCTCCCCGTCGGTACCCGGCCTGTTGACATTTGTATCGATACAAAACAGTTTATCGATCTGTTCTTTGTCCATCCCGATTCCGGTGTCCTGTACCGAGAACAGGATTTTCCCGTCATCTTTTTCCCAGACTTTCACACTGACTGCTCCTCCCCGCTTAGTAAATTTTATCGCATTGATGACCAGGTTGCGTAATATCGAATGTAACATATTCCGGTCGGCGGTGATTTGCATGTTTGGAGGATAGTCAAAATTCAGCTCGATTGATTTTTTGCGGGCCATTTCGAGTGTCGATTCATCATAACTTGCAAAGAATCCTTTTATATCTATATTTTCAGGCTTGAAGGAAATGCCTCCCCGTTGAAGTTGCGACCATTCGAGCAGGTTTTCGAGCAGACGATATGTCGCCCCGGCAGTTTTTTCAATGGACCTGGCAAATTTGGAATAGTCATCGGGAGAAAAATTGTTTTCCTTTTCGGTCATCAGGCCTGCCAGACCAATGATAGAGGCAAACGGGCTGCGCAGGTCGTGCGAGATAATAGAGAAAAACTTGTCCTTGGTGGCATTCAGTTCGCGCAGGCGGGCTTCACTTTCTTTTATTGCTTCTTCGGCTTGTTTGCGACGGGTAATATCGGTATCGGCACCCCGGTAGCCTGACAATTCCCCCTGATCGTCGAAAACCGGTACGCCGCTGGTGAGCACACAAATGAGTTGTCCGGATTGGGTGAGGTTCCAGTTTTCCAAGTTCCGGAATGCCTTCTTTTCGCTGACAATCTGCTCGAAGGTGTTTCTCACTTTTTCAGCTTCATTTTCGGGCATAAAATCAAATGGTGTTTTACCGATCATTTTCGATGGGGTATACCCCAGTATTTCTTCCACTTTTTCGGAACAGTAAGTATAAATACCGTTTTTGTCCACTTCCCATATCCAGTCGCCACTGCTCATTGCAATGTCCCTGAAACGCGCTTCGGATGTTTTCAGCTCCATGTTCTGTTGTTGGGTGAGCAGGCGTTCGCGGTCAAAATTCTTTTTCAATACAATGGATATATAGCCCATCAGAGAAAGGGAAAGTACAAGGCTGACCGACAAGTCGATAATCCTGGATTCTTTGTCAGGGAAAGGGATGGTCCACTCAGGATGGAAATAATAGATCACAGTCAATGCGGTAGAAAGGAAAACAAACCCGCCCAGGATACGCCAATATCTTTTCCTGGGATCGCTGTATATCAGCAACAACATGGCCGGGAAAAAAAACAGGGACATTGAGCCTTCAATGCCCTCAAAAAAGAACCAGTTCGACACCAACCCGAAAGCAACGATCAGTTGAAAAGGCAGTACAAGAGGTCCGGCAATGCCCTTGAAAAACGATAAATAAAAGAAAAAAGCAAAAAGCAACCCGAAAAAGACAAGGATCAGGTTGGTTGCAAACTGGCCGCCCGTATTGATATAGTTGAACACGACAAAAGCAATGACGCAGGAAAAAGCGCTCAGAAGGTTGATAACGCTGAATATCCTGGTTTCAAATATTTCTTCTTCACGGGGATGTGCCAGTATTAATCTTATCTTATGCAATAATTTTCTCATTTTCCCTGCTTCTTATTTGTCATGTACTTCATCCCACATCTGTATCGGGACAGGCATTCGTTCGCCAAGCGTATATACCCGGTCATTGGTACCCAGTTCTCATTGAAAATCGTTTCACCGGGTTGTACGTTCCACTTCCAGGTACCTGTGCAGGCCACATCAATGATAAAACGGGCGCGTTCGTCCGATTGACGGAGTTGTTCGCTGGTTTGTTCCAATTCATGAAGAAAATGATTTTCGCGGGTCAGGTTATCAATCCGTGCCTGTAAGTTCCCGATTTGTGACTTCCTGTCCATATTTTCCTCCCTGCTGTTCCGTTTTCGTTATGGATAATCCTAAATCAGATGCTGCAACTTCATCAATATCCCGGATATTCATGCCGTGAAAAACCGACAACAATAAGATTCCTCATACAAGATATAACAAAATTTTGAAATGTGGCTTTTTTTACCTGGCTTCAGGGGGACATGTCCTGATTTTCCTTTACGGTCCGCACCTGTTTGTAAGGGATTTGACAACCTGTCAGTTTTTAATTTTCGGAAACCAGAACGTAAACACAGAACCTTTGCCTACTTCGTACAAAGCCACCCTAAAAACCTCTTCGTATAAATCTTTCACCGAAGGATTCTTCGTAAGATACTCTTTAGCAATAGCCGAACAGCCGGCACGGTTGCCTTTCAGCAAATTTTCAAGATAGCCGGACGCATAGTTTACAGTCATAATTTGTGTATTTATCTGTAACGGGCTTATACCTTTTCCCTATTTACACTTAATGACCTGATCGAACAACAGGAACCGTAAAATAAAAAGTGCTCCCTTTTTCTTCCCGGTGCCCGTCGGAATTGCCCGTAACCCATATTTTACCTCCCATGATCTCGACCAGGTTTTTCGAGATGGCAAGCCCCAGACCGTTCTCTCCATGTTTACGGGTATACGATGTTTCAACCTGCCTGAACCGTTCAAAAATGGCTGAATGGTATTCTTCGGGAATACCGATGCCGCTATCTCTTACATAAAACTGTACATGCCCTTCAGACAGCCCGTACCCGAGCCGGATGCTCCCTTCTTCCGTAAACTTCAGGGCATTGGAAACTAAATTGTTGAACACCTGCGACAAACGGTCCGGATCAGCCAGAATGTAAATATTTTTATTCTTTTCCAACTGGTCAAGGCTGAACTCCAGGCCTTTTTCCCTGACCCTGATCTCGAACCTGCTCCTGACTTCTTCAATAAAGTCTTCGACATGAAGCGGTACTTCCCGTATGGCGATTTCTCCCGATTCAATTTTCGAAATGTCCATAATATCATTGATGATATTCAGCAGGTTATTGCCGCTGCCAACAATATGGCGAACAAATTCGTCCTTTTGTTTTTCATCGAAAGAGGGATCCGACAAAAGTTCCGAGAAGCCGATGATGCTGTTCATCGGGGTCCGTATTTCATGGCTCATATTGGCAAGGAAGGCCGACTTTAAACGGTCGCTCTGTTCTGCTTTTTCCTTGGCCTCAACAAGGTCGGCTTCCATTTGTTTACGAAGACTGATGTCTTCCTTGATGGCAATATAATTTGTGGTTTCCCCTTTATCATTTTTTATAGAAGTAATCGTGGCCCATTCCCAGTACAATTCCCCGTTTTTTTTCCGGTTGCACAACTCGCCCCGCCAGACGCCGCCCTGAGAAATCGTGGCCCACAGTTCTTTATACTTTTCGGGAGGCGTTTCTCCCGATTTGAGGATACACGGACTTTTCCCGATCGCTTCGTCGGGAGAATATCCTGTAACTTCTGTAAACTTCGGGTTTACATATTCGATATCGCCTTGAATATTGGTGATTATAATTGACGAAGGGTTTTGCTCAATGCCTTTCGAAAGTTTCTGTATCGTTCCGATGGCCTCTTTTTGTTCCGTAATATCGCGCCCAATCCCGACCAGTCCGGAAACTTTTCCATACTGATTGAAAAGCGGAATCTTGGAGGTCAGATTCCAGCGGTAACTTCCGTTGGTACCAAAAAAATATTCTTCTTTATTCAGGATTGGCTTTCCGGTTTTAATTACCGTCATATCGTCGGCATACCCGCGAATACCTATCTCTCCCCCATAAAGTTCCATATCTGTTTTTCCCAGTACCTCGGCTTCCGTTTTGTAGCCCATATTCTCGACATTTGTAAGATTGGACACAATCTTCCGGCCTTCCGTATTTTTCACATAGATGCTGACCGGAAGGTTATCAATCAGGGTTCGCAGGAGTTGCTTTTCCCGTTGCAGTTCCAACTGGGTGTTGATCTGCTCTGTAATATCGGTGGAAATGACTAAGCGGGCTTTCTTTCCTTCAAAGTCCAACGAATGTGACGCAATTTCGACAGATAGTATTTCACCGTTCTTTTTCAGGTGCCGCCAGGAACCCGACCGGCTGAAACTGAAATTTCCGGACTTTACGTTTTCCATCAACAAATCGACATCTTCCTCGGGGCGTATGTCTTTAATGGTCATGTTCAGAAATTCCCGGCGCGAATATCCATAGTGGTTGACAGCCGCTTCATTTACTTCAAGAAACGAAAGGGTTTCCAGGTCGTAGATCCACATCGGGGCAGGGTTGTTTTCAAACAAATACCGGTATTTGTTTTCGCTTTCTTTCAGTACTTCGGCTATTTTTTTATTTTCGGTGATGTCACGCTGTATCCCAAAATGGCCGGTAATACGGCCTTCCGGATCGTACAGACAGGTATAGTCGCCTTCAATGATGACCTGTTCGCCTTTCAGGTTTCGTTCTTCCGTTTCCGTGTGCAGTTTCCCCTGGTCGAAAAGTTTTCTCAATTCGTTCTTTCCCTGCTCTGGATCATGGGCGAAAAGGTCCCGGAACGCCATTCCTGTTAATTGGTTACGGGTAGCGCGATACTGTGCCAGAAGGGCATCGTTGACCCTTGTCATCCGTTGGTGCGAAAAGGCGTATTCCAAAAGTTTTTCTTTATCGGCATCTTCATTCCATTCAACAGGCTCGTCAAGCATCATAAAGAAGAAACCATCCAGCGACTGGTTGAAAAATGCGTCCATCTTCTGATTGGCTTCAAGTAAGCCTGCTTCTGCTTTTTTTCGTTCCGACACATCGTGTATAATTGAAAGCAGCAGGTCTTTTCCTTCCCTGAAAATTTTCGATGAATACACTTCCACATCTTTTACTGTCCCATCGGCAATCCGATGTGTAAACTGAAAGAAATTACGCTGACTGGAAACAGCATTTCTCATCTCAACCACCAATTCCTCATAACTCAGGGTATTGATTTGTGATATTTTCATCCGGACCAGTTGGTCGTGTGTCCAGCCATAAAATCCTGAAGCAGCTTCATTGGCGTCAATAATTGCCCCATCCTGCGGGTCAATGAGCAACATCACGGCAAGGTTTTTCTCGAACATGCTCCGGTAAAATTCTTCGTTTTGACGGAGCCGGTCCTCCATTTGTTTTTTCTCGGTGATATCGATTACCGAAATAAGCCCCGCAGGTTTTCCTTTGTATGCAATTAAACTTCCTTTCAGGTATACCCAACGGGCTTGCCCGTCTTTCCTGATGATCCGGAATTCAAACCCTTCGCTGTTTTCGATGCCTGCCAGGCGTTCTTTTGCCCTGGCTTTTATCAATTCCTGGTATTCCGGGGCCACAAATTCCCAGAAACCCATCTCCCCGTATTCTTCCAGCGTGTAGCCGCTCAGCCGCTCTCCTGCAGGATTGACATACACCCAACGGTCGTCCTGGTAAATACAAATGGCAACGGGAGTAGATACCGCCAGTTTCCGGAACATATCCTCGCTTTCAGCCAGCGCTTTTTCCGTTTGTTTACGCAGGGTAATGTCGTTTATTACGGCAAGAAATAAATTTTTCCCCTTTTGCCGGTGCAACTGAAGGTGTACTTCAACCGGGTAATCCGTGCCATCTTTGCGACGGTGGACGGTTTCAAAAACAATTTTGTTTTCTTTCCCAAGTACCAACGGTTCAACTGCCTTCATGAAGGATTCTTCGGTGTATCCGGGTCTAATATCAAGCGGTCCCAGTTTCTTTATTTCATCGGATGCGTACCCGAGATTTTTCAGCGCCCCCCGGTTGGCATATTCAAATTTCAGTGTTTCCGAATCGAAAATGTATATTTCATTGAGGCTCTTCTCGATAATGTGCAGTAAGCGGAATTGATCCTGTTCCAGTTTTTTCCGTTCGGTGATATCCCGTATCACTCCAATAAACCCGATGACCTCGTTGTGGTTGTCCAGTAAAAAGAAAACATTCGTTTCGCCTGAAAAAACGTGGCCATTTTTCTTTTTATAGTAAACCGGGAACAGAAAGTTCGGATTATCTATATTCTCACTTATCGTTCTGTCCGTTTCTTCAAACTCATCCTCATTTTTATAGATGATCAGTGCCGACTGTCCAATGATTTCTTCAGGCAAATAACCGAACAGATCGGAAAATGCAGGATTGCATTGGATTATTTTGCGGGTGGTATCAGCAACAAGAATGGCATCGCGGATACTGTTGAACAGGTTTTTATACTTTTCTTCGCTTTCAAGCAAGATATGCTCACTTTGCCGCCGTTTTCCAATTTCTTCCTGTAATTCCCGGTTTCTCTTTTCCAACTGAAGTTGCAGGCGTAATAACCGGATATGGACGCCAATTCGTGCCAGCACTTCTTCCCGCCTGATCGGTTTGGAAATATAATCAACCCCTCCAACCTGAAAACCTGTTATTTTGGACCGCTCATCGTCCAGTGCACTAATGAAAATGACCGGAATATCGCGGGTGTTTTCATCGGCTTTTAACCGGCGGCACACCTCAAAACCATCCATTTCAGGCATCATCACATCAAGCAAAACAAGCGAAGGTTTCTTCATTTTGATACTGCTCAGGGCCAGGTTTCCATGTTCGGCGGTACGGACCGCATAACCTGCCGTCTCCAGTATATTGGACAAAAGTTTCAAACTGTCGGCAGCATCGTCGACAATTATAATTTCTTCGCTCCAACCTCTGTTCAGTTTATATGGCTTCATTCCGATCCCTCCCGAACCCCCTGACGATTTTATCAGACAGGCTTGATTTGTAGACTTTCCGAGATAAATCTAATGAAAAAATCCGAATCCCAATATGTTCCGTTGAACTTCGGGGCTACCGTTTCCAAAAAACCGGGTCAATTCAACCGAAGCCCTTCCAATAATTTGGTATAGATACCGAAAGCCTCTTCAATTTCCCGGATATAAATAAACTCATCGGCTGTATGCGAACGGGCGCTGTCGCCCGGCCCTATCTTAATGGAAAGGTACGGCATTACGGCCTGATCGGAAGTGGTTGGCGAGCCATAACAGCTCAGCCCCATGGAGAGGCCGCGTTGTACAACCGGGTGCGAGACTGGTATCCCGGATGAATTTAAACGAAACGAACGCGGTTTTACTTCCGACCCGATCAGTTCACGAATGATTTGGCAGGCTCTTTCGTTTGAATAATGTTCATTGGTCCGTACATCCACTACAAACGAACAGTGGTCGGGCACCACATTGTGTTGTGTGCCGGCATTGATCATGCTCACGGTCATTTTTACCTCGCCCAGTAAATCCGATGATTTTTCAAATTTGTAATTCCGCAATATCTCAATATCGGCGATGGCCTTGTAAATAGCATTAATCCCTTCATTTCGCGCGGCATGGCCCGATTTGCCATACGCGGTACAATCGAGCACCATCAGTCCTTTTTCGGCAATGGCCATCTGCATCAGGGTTGGTTCGCCGACAATGGCCAGGTCAACGGCCCCCAATTCCGGCAAAATACTTTCAATTCCGTTAACCCCCGACATTTCTTCTTCGGCGGAGGCCGCAAAAACAAGGTTAAAAGGAAGCCCTTCATTTTCATAAAAATGAACAAAGACAGCCAACAGGCTCACCAGGGCCCCTCCGGCATCGTTACTTCCAAGCCCGTACAATTTTCCATCCTCGATGGAAGGAAGGAACGGGTCTCTTGCATATCCCCTTGCCGGTTTCACCGTATCGATATGCGAATTTAAAAGAACAACCGGCAATTCCTGTTTCCAGAATTTATTCCTTGCCCACGTATTATTTCCTTTTTTCTGAAAAATAATACCTTTCGTTTCCAGAAAATCCTGTATTACCCGGGCAGCATTTTCTTCTTCCCCACTAAACGACTGTGTTGAAATCAGTTTCTGGAGAAGTTGAATGTATTCGTTCATTTCGATATGAATAATAAATTGGACAATTATCCGGAAAACCTTTTTATAAGAACAAATATAAACGAAAAAATATCGTTTGACACAAGGAAAAATCCTACCCTTACACGCCAGACAGGATTTGCTCCGGAATTTGTTTAAAATTAGAATCAAATAATGGCCCCGCTGTTTTTGATAATTCAACAATTTATACTTTAAACCAACTCTTTAGCTGTTCCAAATAATCCGTTTCCTGCTTGTGCCGGTAACTATTCTCTTTCGGAAAATACTGATAATCGTTCGTATAGAGATCGATATTCTCCACTATGTGACGCAGCGACCGGATAAAAAAGTACACCTCGCCGTCGGTAGTAGTGGGGTGCAGCGACCAACGCACCCATCCTGGTTTCAGCGACAGATCCCCGGTATTGATCTTGCGGGTAATTTCGTCCGACAACTCGTGGCTTACTTCGAGCAGAAAATGTCCGTAAGTACCGGCGCAGGCGCATCCGCCCCGGACCTGAATGCCAAAGCGGTCGTTCAGCAGCTTCACCAGCAGGTTGTAATGAATTCCGGACACATAAAAGGAGATCACGCCCAGCCTTTCCCTCTGTTTATCGGCAAGAATATTTACCCCGGGAATGCTGTCGAGCCCGGCAAAAGCAATTTTCAACAGTTCTTCTTCCCGCCGTCGGATATTTCCGATGCCCATTTGGTCTTTCAGCACAAAACACAAGGCAGTGCGGATCGCCTGCAGAAATCCGGGTGTTCCTCCGTCTTCCCTGGCTTCAATATTTTCCACGTATTTGTATTGCCCCCACGGATTGGTCCAGTCGACCGTGCCGCCACCCGGATGATCGGGGACGGGGTTATGGTACATTGATTTGTCGAAGATCAGCACCCCCGAAGAGCCGGGGTCTCCCAGAAATTTGTGGGGTGAGAACATCACGGCATCCAGTTTCATCATTGGGTCAGCAGGGTGCATGTCGATGGCATCGTAAGGCGCCGAAGCCGCGAAGTCGATGAAAACAACTCCGCCATATTCGTGCATTATTCTGGCCAATTCGTAATATGGGGTGCGAATACCGGTAACATTGGAACAGGCAGTGAACGAGCCAATCTTAAAAGGCCGTTCGTTGTATTCTTCTAATTTTTTACGGAGGTTCCCCGGGGCAACCAGCAAATTTTCATCCGGATCAACAATCACCACATCGGCGCTGGTTTCGTACCAGCTGGTGTGGTTCGAGTGGTGTTCCATGTGGGTAATAAAGACTACCGGGCGCTCGCGTTCGGCAATGCACTTCGAGCGCGAAATTTTTCCACAGTATTTCAAACCCAATATCCGCTGAAATTTGTTGATCACGTTGGTCATCCCCGATCCGGAGGCAATAATCACATCATTTTCTCCGGCATTCACATGCTGTTTGATGATACGATGTGCAAGATGATACGCATGGGTCATCCGGGCCCCGGTTTCACTGGTATCGGTATGTGTATTTCCGACAAAAGGCCCGAAGACTTCAGAAATAGTTTTTTCAACAGGCGCATACAACCGTCCACTGGCAATCCAGTCGGCGTACATTATTTTCTGAAAGCCGTAGGGCGATTCAAAGCTCTGGTCAACCCCAATGATGTTTTTCCTGAAATTACTAAAATGCTTTTTCAATTTGTCCATCTTTCCCTGTATTTTCGATTTGTAAAAATAAAGTACTGTGGAAAATAAATTCAAACAAATGTCAATTTTCCCACCTTCCCAATCCATCTTGCGAAAGATAAAGGATATGCCCATGCAAAAGGAATTGCTCCCGAGATTTCATGCGGTATTTTTTGTAGCAGTGCATGAGAAGAGGCAGTCGTTGAATTTCCATCACCGGGAGATCCTTACCCTGTGATGCGGGAACAAACTGTTCCTGTTCCGGGAACATGTTACTCCCGGAGCCGGAGTAACTTGATATCTCCCTGTCCTTCCGGTTGTAACTTTCATTGTTTCCAACCCAGGAAAGGTGAGTTCATGAAACCGGCACTCCTGTCGTATTAAAAAGATCCATGAAATGACAAAAAGTCATTTTACATCCATGGCACATCCTTTGAAAAAGCCTGTCCGTTAAAAATTGAATGTCAAACAAAAAAATAAGTACCATGCAAAAAGGAAAGATTGGCGTAAGCAGTGACAATTTATTCCCGATCATTAAAAAATTTTTATACTCTGATCACGACATTTTTTTACGTGAAATTGTTTCAAATGCCGTCGATGCGACACAGAAACTGAAGACCCTCGCTGCGAGGGGCGAATACAGCGGCAATATGGAAAACGCCAAAGTCTGTGTATCGTTAAACAAAAAAGCAAAGACCATCACGGTATCCGACAGCGGGATCGGGATGACTGCCGAAGAAATTGAAAAGTACATCAACCAGATCGCCTTCTCTGGCGCCGAAGAATTTCTCGACAAATATAAGAACGATGCCAATGCCATTATCGGCCATTTCGGGCTGGGCTTTTACTCGTCGTTCATGGTCTCCGAAAAGGTGGAAATCGTTTCCCGTTCGTACCGCGACGGGGCGCAGGCCGTCCGCTGGACCTGCGACGGAAGCCCGGAATACCACATTGAAGAGGCCGAACGCGCCGAAGTGGGAACCGACATCATTATGCACATCAATGACGACTCGACTGAGTTTCTTGAAAAACAACGCCTTTCCGACATACTGAACAAATACTGCAAATTTCTTCCTGTTCCGGTAACCTTTGGCAAAAAAACGACCTGGAAAGATGGTAAAGAAACAGATACCGACGAAGACAACCAGATCAATGAAACGACCCCGGCATGGACCAAAAAACCGGTCGACCTGAAAGAAGAAGATTATGCTGATTTTTACAAAAAATTATATCCTTATTCCGAAGAACCGCTGTTCAATATCCACCTGAATGTTGATTATCCGTTCAACCTGACCGGTATCTTGTATTTTCCGAAACTGAAAAACACGATTGAAGTCCAGAAGAACAAAATCCAGTTATATTGCAACCAAGTGTTTGTAACCGATTCGGTAGAAGGCATTGTCCCCGAATTCCTGACCTTGTTGCACGGGGTAATCGATTCTCCGGATATCCCGTTGAACGTGTCGCGCTCATACCTGCAAAGCGATTCGAACGTAAAAAAAATCAGCAGTCACATCACTAAAAAAGTGGCCGACCGCCTGAAAGAAATTTTCAAGGACAACCGCGGAGAATTCGAGAAAAAATGGGACTACCTGAAAATTTTCATTGAGTACGGAATGCTTACCGAAGATAAATTTAAGGAAAAAGCCAAAGATTTCTTCCTTTTCAAAAATACCGACGGAAAATATTTCACCTTCGCAGAATATGAAACACTGGTTAAGGAAAACCAAACGGATAAAGACAACAAATTGGTTTACCTGTATGCCAGCAATGCCGAGGAACAGTACTCGTTTATCCAGGCAGCCAAAAACAAAGGCTACGATGTACTGCTGATCGACGACGTGCTGGCCACGCCGCTGCTCAACCGGTTAGAGCAGGACAATCCGGACAAACGATTTGTCCGCGTTGATTCCGACATTATCGATAACCTGATCCGGAAAGAAGATGCAAAAGACGAACTCAGCTGGGACGAGAAAGAGGAATTAAGCCCGATTTTCCAAGCTGTTTGCCCCGACTCGAAAGAGACCAACTACCTGGTTGATTTTAAGGACATGGGCGAAAACGGCAGTCCGATCGTCATTACCCGTAACGAGTTCATGCGCCGCATGAAAGACATGGGCCGTTTCCAGGGGGGTATCGATTTTTATGCCGACCTTCCGGAAAGCCTGAACATAGTAGTGAACACTGCACACCCGTTAGTAAAAAAAGTGTTTGTTGAAAAAGACAAAAATATCGGCGATGAATTAAAAGCCATCAACGACACGCTGGCCAACCAGAAAATTGAACGTGAAAAACTGGAGAAAGCCGAAGAAGGCAAGAAAGACGAGGAAATTCCGCAGGCCGACAAAGAAAAACTGGAAGACCTGAGAAAACACATTGCAGAAGCCGAAGAAGAAAAGCAAAAACGTTTGAAAGCATTTGGCAGGGAAAATCAGCTGGCCAAACAATTAGTCGACCTGGCCCTGTTGTCGTACGGGATGCTAAAAGGCGAAGCACTCGACAAGTTTGTAAAACGGAGCGTTGAGCTGATCAAATAATTGTTTGGACCTCTGATAAGATGAACAGGGAGCATATCTTTTAAAACCATTCTTTTAATTTTCTATCGGCACCCGTAAGGTCCGTGTGCCGATTTTATTGTGAACTGTTCATCTTTGTCGTTGAGCAAAAATACCCGGTATGTGGCCCCGCCTGCATCTACCTTTATAACAACATGTCCTCCGTTGCCGGTTAGCTTTTTTACCTGGCCTTCTTCGATATACGCTTTTGTTACATCGGGAATGTTGGTCGGGATAATGTGCCTGAGCCCGGGGTTCAGCTTTTTATTTGACATGCTGTTCAACCCCGTGAGGTTCAGGTGTGAATGGTGCCATGTCTGGATGACAATCACCTGCGGCTTTACATTGTCCAGGAAAGTTTCGTTCATGGCATCAATCCAGGCATGGTGGTTGGCTTCGCATACCTCAACTTCGCCCAATACCTGGCTGACTGGTGTTTCCACGTCTAACCAGGGATCGGCTTTCAGCGCAATACGCCCGTTAATGTCCCCTCCGTTAAAGTAATCGAATTTCCCGTAGCTGATCCGGATTCCCGCACTTACCAGGTTTTCATGAATCTTTCTTCCTTCAGGAAAGAGTTTTTGGGTTTCTTCGTTATTTCCTGTCCACAATTCACCATTCGAGATAATATTCCTGACCTCAAATTCTTTATATTTTTCAGGTTGGTGCAACAGTACAAACTGACGGTTGGAACCGGGTTGGAAGCGTTCCATTTGCATCCCTTCATTGGCTGATTTCCATTCAATAAATTTCCGGTAGTTGTTGAAAACAAGCCCCGCCTGCGGCACCGGGTATTGATATGAAGGCCAGTCGCGGTCAACTAATTTACTGAATTTCAGCGATTCGCCCACATCAGTAAGGCCGCTCAACAAGTAGCCGCCGCCCTTTGCCGTCTGGGGCGAGTTGTCAGTGGGGCAACCCAGATGATCGGTGTGAAAATGGGTCAGCAACACGTAATCAATCGCCTTATGGGCTGTGTTTGGCAGACGTTTGTTAATATACCGGGCAATCCGTTCACCCGGACGGCCTGTCTCATCGGGAAACTCCCGGCTTAACTGGGCATCGGAACGAGGTCCCGCATCGCCCGCATCAATCAGCAGCGTGGTACCATCAGGAAAAACACAAAACACCGATTCTCCTTTACCCGTGTTGATGTGATGGATTTCCATCTCCCCTTCCACCCAGGCAGGCAGAACATTTCCCGGTTCCTGCGAAAAACCCTGGATACTGATCAGGGGGAAGCATAAAAAAATAAGCGCCAGGTACACTTCCTGTGCCCATCCCGGAATTTTCGTTGCCTCTAAAAATCTTTTTCTTAACCTTCCTGTCATAATTTATTTGCTTTTTGTTTGTTTTTTGTCCGGTAAAACCGGATAGTGTTGTGCCAACATTATTCTGTCATGCTGAACGTAGTGAAGCATCTGTTGTGAATAGCGCAAAGCGTGAGACCCTTCACTACGTTCAGGGTGACAACGTACGCCTGACATGACACTGGCTTATTTCTTCTCTTCCCCGCACCACAAAAGGTACTGCCTGATGCTTCCAAACCCGGTATGCAAGGAATGGTAGGTCCATGCAACCCGCTTCCATCCACGCCGGGTTTTTCGCTGAAGATAATAACTCAGCCCAAGGGTCCTGAAATGAAAGCCAAACTCAATCCGGGTATTTGTGTCAACCCAGTAATAACAATACCTTCCCATGATGGCATATATCCCTGTTCGGGGTATCCCTGTCATGTGTACGGTTTGTCCTGTATTCATCACTGTGTTTTTAAATGGGTAAAATTTCCAGAATTGGGCTAAAGCCCGTTTGCTTTAGCGAAAGCCACATATCATGCGGACTTTAGCCCAATAGTCAAATTATCAATAGCCCGGATTTTGAACCAGTTCCGGGTTCACGTCCATTACCGATTGTGGGATCGGCTGTAAATAATTCTTTGAAGGACTGAATATTACCGTACGAATAGGAATTTTTTCATATACTAAATTCCCGTTCTTTGTTGATATTTTCATCCCCGTGACAGGTATGCTGAAAATCTGTTCCGCCGTCTTCCAACGGATAATATCAAAGAAATATTTTTGTTCAAATGCCAGCTCCACGCGCCTTTCGTTTCGTATTTTCGACCTCATTTGTTCTTTGGTCAGACCTGTGGGCAAATCAGGCTGGCCGGCACGTTTGCGTACCTGGTTGACTGCGTCGTAAACGGTTTGATCGGGACCACTTGTTTCATTTTTTGCCTCAGCATAATTCAGCAAAATTTCGGCATACCGGAAAACGATGAAGTTAGTTCCGTCCAGCATACTGTTGGTTGAATAGATCGTTGAATCCTGTAACTTTTTAATGAAATAACCGGTGCGCCCCGCATTACCTGATTTATTGGTGACATTAATTTCATTTGCATTGTTGGCGATCCCCAAACGTGTGTAAATTTTCTCGCCCCGCCAGGTAGACCCATCATAAATAATTGATTCGTAGAACCGGTTGTCGCGATTTTGATACGGATTGTCGGGATTAAACAGCGACGATCCTTCCGCTTCGGTCAAACCATCTTTGAATTCATAACAATCAATCAGGTTCTGGGTCGGGCAGCATGATCCCCAGCCCGCTCCTTTCTGAACCATTACAGCGCCCCAAAACTGGTTGATCCTTTTTCTTTTTACTTCAGGAGCAAACTGGATGTCAAAAATTACTTCCTGGTTATTTTCATTGGCAGCATAAAATAAATCGCCATAATCGGGGAATAACTTGTAAACGTTCATATCCATGATCTGCTTGTTGGTTGCTGCTGCTTCTGCCCATTTGCCCGCATACAGTTCCATCGAACCTTTTAGCGCCAGTGCAGCGCCTTTGGTAGCCCGCCCCAAATTGGCGCCGGAAACAGTCTGAGGCAAATCCCCGGCAGCGGCTGTACATTCGGTCTGGATAAATCCGACACATTCTTCATAACTGTTTCTCGGATAAAAAATATCTTCCCCTTCCACATCGTTACGCAATACTTTGGTAATAATCGGGACTCCTCCGTATAGTTCAATGAGCGACTTATAATAATAGGCTCTCAGAAACCGGGCCTGGGCAAGCAAACCGGTTTTAGTGTCTTCGTCAAATGTTGAAGCCGTCACTTTCTCGATAAACAGGTTACATTTCCGGATACTGCGGTACATGTGCCTCCACTGGTTATTGAAGAGGGTATTGGCCGGATTGTAACTGCTGCTATTAAACAGTGAAAAAGAAGGGTTTCCCGCCGTTGGGCCGTAACATGTGTTATCGGTAAAATTCTCGCACGGGTCGTTACTGATCCCACTTGGAAGATCATTCCCCTGGCTGGTATATGGCCCTGCATTCAGGTCATTGTAAATGTCGCAAAGAAACATATCGGCATTGATCGGGTTCGAAAAAACTGTTTCGTCCGACAACCTGTTTGAAGGTGTGATTTCTAAGTTTTCGCAGGAGACGAAAAACAGGAGTATAATGAATAAGAATATGGTTGATTTCATATTTCGTTTAGTTTATGATGTTAAAACATTACATTTATCCCAAAAGCATGCACTTTCTGCTGGAAGTAATACCGGGCGCGGCCATTGGTCAACTCCGGATCGAGGAATTTCACATGACTGAAGGTCAGGACATTTTGGCCCGATACATAAACCCGCACCGATTTCAGCCCTATCACTTTCAATACCGACGAAGGCAATGTATATCCCAGTTCAATATTTTTCAGGCGCAAATATGATCCGTTCCTGATCCAGAAAGAAGATGTTTGCGTATTGTTGGTAATTTGAGTAGGAGTTAAACGGGTAAACTGTGCATCCGGGTTTTCGGGAGTCCAGTAATCAAGTTGATCTTTGAACATCTTGCCATTGTTGAAAAACGGGACGGTCATTTCACTCTGAAGGAGCACACTTGACCGGCCTGCTCCCTGCCACAGCATTGACAGGTCAAAAGCCTTCCATGTAATGTTTGAGTTAAGCCCGAAAATCAGTTGTGGAAATAAGGGGTCACCGATCACTGTTTCATCATGTACGTTGATAATACCATCAGGGCCGGTAATATTTCCATCGGCGTCGGGGGCTCCCGCTAAATCGGCATACTTGATATCCCCTGGCTTAATAGCTCCATAGGAAGGAACCGGCAACCCGGCTTTCAATGCTCCGTTTTCATCAAAATCATCTAACTGGTACAAACCCAGCGATTGTAAGCCAAACCGGGTATTCAACGGCCTTCCGGTCCTTCTCCTGTTTGGGTTGTTATAAGTTGATTCTGACTCAAATGTCTCAATCAATTTGTTTTGGGCGTACGAAATGTTAAAGGTTGAGTTCAACCGCAGGTCGTTTGCAAACTTTTGCCGATGGGTAATAGTAAAATCAAAACCTCCGTTTTCCATTATACCAGCATTTACCTGCGACAGGCCAATACCGTATTCCATCGAAACAACAGCCTGAGGGTTCAACAACATGTTCGACCTCTTTTCCTTAAATACGTCGATACTCAAATCGATCTGACCTTTAAAGAGGGTGGCATCCAAACCAATGTCTGCTTTTTTTGCTGTTTCCCAGGTGATGTTTGAATTGGCCTGGGCGCTCTCGTAAATACCGAGTGCCTGCACCGGATTTGATCCACCAAACACATAACTGTTCCGGGTTTGGTAGGAAGCCAGGTACTGGAAGGCGCCTCCTGCAAGGTTTCCCGACTCTCCGTACGATGCGCGAAGTTTCAGGTTATCGATCCATGCAAATTTATTTTTAATGAAATTTTCTTCGGAAAGTCTCCATGCAACCGATACCGAGGGGAAAAATGCAAACCGTTTTCCCGGTGCAAAGTAATAGTGCCCGTCGTATCGTCCGGAAAGCTGGAGCAAATATTTATCGGAATATGAATAATCGGCCCGGTAAACCCAGCCCATTTGAGCGGAACGGCCTGAACTCCCGCTATTGTCGAAATTATTTTTATCGCCGCTCCCCATTGAAAGTTCATCAAAATAAAGGTCGTAGTTCACGCGTGAAGCCGAAAAATCGTTTGATAACCCATTTTTACCTTCGTAAACCCCCAGCAGTTTGATGTCGTGTTCTCCAAAAACACGTTCGTAAGTTACGATCCCCTGGACAATCCGTTGATGGTTTTCTGAAAACGATTCGGATAAGCTGGGTTTTTCAGGTCCCCCACGCTCGGTGACGAACTCTTCCTGGGCATTGAGCTTATAAAAATAGAACGGGATGCTCCAGGTTTTGCCAAAGCTATATCCTGTTCCATACCCAAATACGCCCTTCAATGTTAATCCGGGAATAAACGGCACTTTCTGTACTCCCTGTAATCTTACATTCAGCGTGCTGCTCCGTTCGTTATTGTACCCGCTTTCATAAATAGAGGGTTTAATCCGGTGGGCCGGCAGGCCATTGCTAAATTCAATCGGAAAGATAGGAGGAATGGTCGTCATATCGGTAAACAACCCATCGCCACCGGCCCCTGCCGGATTTTTATCATTTCGCCGGTTTCCACTGATGTCCAACGACAATGAGGTGGTATTGGTCACATCGGCATCCACATTCAGCATGAGGTTGTACCGGTCGTAATTGATTTCTGAAACGACCCCTTCCTGGTACAAATATCCTAAACTACTGTAGAACCGCACTTTTGACGAACCTCCGGTAAAGGACAACGTATGTTTCGTAATCGGAGCCCGAAAATTCATGACTTCGTGTACCCAATCGGTATTCGGATAATGATTGGGGTCGCTCCGGTCTTTAAACTTTTGCAGTTGTTCTTCAGTATAAGTCGGGGCATTACCGATGTTCTGGTTCGCAATGTTCCACTGGGTTGCAAAATCATGCGCATCGAGGAATTCGGGCATTACCGTGGGTTGTTGAAAACCGTAATACCCATCGTACTTCATCGACAACTTTCCTTCCTGTCCCCTCTTGGTGGTTATCAGGATAACGCCGTTTGCACCACCGATTCCATACGGGGCCACAGCGGCGGCATCTTTCAGCACTGTCAGTGATTCCACTTCATCGGGGTTCAGATGAGATATGCTTGCATTGCTTTGAGGGATACCATCGATCACAATCAAAGCATTTGCATTGCCGGTTGTACCAACGCCGCGGATTCGTAATGTGGCGGCATCGTTCCCCGGTTGTCCGCTGTTCTGATAAGACAATACGCCGGATAACCGTCCGACCATACTGTTGTTAATATTTGCAACAGGCGAACCGGTCAAATCTTCCCCTTTTATGGCCGAAACAGCTGCTGTGGAGGTCACTTTCCGCTGGGTGCCATATCCTACGGCTACCACCTCATCAATCCCGATTGTTTCTTCCTGCATCGTCACATTGACTGTAGTTTTTCCGGCCACTGAAAACTCTTGTACCCTCATTCCTACAAACGAAAAAACAAGTGTGGCATCACCCGGAACATTTGTGAGCGAGAAATTGCCGTTCGTGTCAGTAATCGTTCCGTTGGTGGTCCCTTTCACAATGACGGTCACGCCAGGGAGAGGCTGTTTTCCCTGGTCAGTCACTTTTCCGGAAACACTCTTCTGCTGTTGCACTGCATCGTTCCCTGATAATACGATCTGGCGGTCGACAATGGTATAAGTAACATTCGACCCGCTGAACAACAGATTGAGTACCTCGGCAACATTCTTGTTTTCGATATTCACATCGACTTTTCTTTCCACGTCAATAATCTTCTTATTGTACAAAAAATAGAAATCCGTTGTTTCTTCAATCCGGTTGAGCACATCTTCCACTGCAACGCCTTTCATGTTCAGGTTCAGAAGGGTAGTTTGCGAATAACCTTGGGAAGCGGTAAGCTGTCCGAAAGTCGTTAGAATTAATAGCATCATTAGTCTCATAGTCAGTAAAATCTTGCGGAGAAAGTATTTTTCAGACTTTCGCCAGTTAAAACACAGTTTTTTTTCCATAGTTTTGTTACGGATTTAGTTTTACATACGTTAATTAAATCTATTGTTTCCCGTTTCTCAGGCGGGATTCTCAGTCCAAAGGGAGGTGGGGCAAACACCTTCCTTTGTTTTTTAGCTTATTTAAAATCCTTTCTTTTTTAGAATCACTTTTTCTTTTGAATAACTTCCATCAGGTAATATGCCGCGTGGAATTATTTTATACTCTATCGGTGCCGAAATCGTTAGTAACCCGAGTATCTGAGGGAGGGTTTCATCCCTGAAAGTGGCCTTGTACACATATCCTTTCAGTTCATCGCTCTCCAGTACAAACTCTACATTGAACCAACGGCTTAGCTTTCTGGCTACTTCATCCATCGGATCGTCGGCAAACATCAAAACTCCATCTTTCCATGCCGTATATTTTTCCATCGAGACATCATTTACAAACAATTTTTTTGAGGAACGTTTAAACAGGGCCTGCTGATTTGGCAATAAGGCACCAAGCTCTTTTTTATTACGGTATTCTCCACTGAACAGCCCTACTTTCCCTGTTTTCAGTACTACTCCGGTCATATCCTCGTCCGGATAGTTCGTTACATTAAAGGAAGTTCCGAAAACTTCGACATTAATTGTCCCGGTAATTACCACAAACGGAAGTTCAGTATCTTCCGGTACATCGAAGAAGGCCTCTCCCGAAAGGTTTACCTCCCTTGTGCCGTCAAAATTAAGCGGGTAGCTGAGCCGGCTTTCAGCATTGAGCCACACATGCGTACCATCGGGCAATACCAGTTCCGAGACCATTCCTGTCCCTGTTTTCACTTCCTGCCAGGCTGCTTCTGCATGGCCGTTTTTCTGCCCACCAAAGCGGGTAATCGTGAGATAACCTGAATAAACCAGCAGCGGGAGCAACAGAATGGCTGCAATTCGTTGCAGTTTTGGCCAAAGCAAAGAAGTTTTGGGTTTCATATTCAAGCGACTGTTCACCTGCGACAAAGCCTCCTGCGAATTAAACTGCTCCATTTGTCGGAGTATGGCGCCTGATTCCCATACCGCTGCCATCTCGTGAAATGCCTTTTGGTTTTCGGCTGACAGGTTTTTCCAGTCATCAATCGCCTGCCGCTCCTTTTCACTAATTTCTCCTGAAAAATAACCAGGGAATAAATCTTCTATCTGATTTTGTATTTTTTCCATACCCATGTGTATTTATGCAACGGTTGTCCGCACCGGTACATTACAATGACGACCGGTACCCCAAAAACACATATACAGAAAGCAGATTTTTTTCAGCGAAGAAGCCAAATCAACATCCAGACAGGTAAAAAGTCTTTCAACTCGAACCGCAATGTTTTCAGGGACAGGCTGATCTGTAACTCGACAGTGCGTTTCGAAATATTTAATTTTTCTGCAATTTCCTGATTTTTCATTCCTTTGAAGCGGCTCATTTCAAAAATCTCGCGGCAGCGGGGCGGAAGTTTCTCCAGTCCGGCGGATATGGCTTCGCGGAGTTCCGTTTCAACATACAAGTCGAAATTATTTTCATCGGGCAGAGTTCCCGACCGGAGCGCCTCCCGGCCATATTTCTCCTTTACCCTGCTGTGCTTCAAATAATCGAGACATCGGTTCCTGACAGAAGTAAAAAGATATGACCTGACAGAACCGGAAATTACTAACTGACTGCTTTTCAACCAGAGGGAAACAAAAAAATCCTGGACAATATCTTCAACGGTATCCTTTTCCTGAATAAATTTCAACGAATAGGTACACAAACCGGAATAATAGTAAGTGAAAATAAAGTCGAATACGATCTTGTCTTTATTCCGTAAACCCGCTATCAGATATTTTTCATCCATTGATCAGTTTTGCTTGTTTTTTCACATCCTGCCTGATATAATGCCACTTCATTTTTCTGTACCAAACATACACTGGTAATGTAAATTTTCCGGCTAAAAAAGTATCCTGTACAAAAAAAAAAAATTTAAACCGCCCGTATATCGTTCAGCGGAAGTTCCACCAACGCCGCGAATCCCATTTGTTCGATCTGGACAGCCACCTTGTTTTTCCCGTGAATACGTACCAAAACCGCTCTCATGCCAATCATCGGACCAGCCATCACCTCAATTTCCCGGCCCGGTTCCAGTTGTTCGGTGGTCACCGACACCTCGTGTACATCCTGCTTCAGCATCATTTTCAGGTATTCAATCTGTTGGTCGGGAATGATGGCTGCCGTACCCTGAAAACGGACGTAAGTCACCACATAATTCGACCAGAGTACCTTATCGTACTCCTTCCGGCTGATATACACAAACAGGTAGCCGGAAATAAGCGGCACCTCGACCCACTTTTTGCGGTCGCTCCACTGACGGAGTTTTCGCTGCAGGGGCAGAAAAACCTCAATGCCTTGTTCGCTCAGTTCAGCCTTTGCTTTTTTCTCGGCCCTCGATTTGGTATACACAGCGTGCCAGTGATAAACCTGTTTCGGAATTATTTTTTCCATTGCCTGTCGCGTTCTGTATAAATCCGTTCAATAATGTCCACCACTTTCATGCCTTCAAGTGCATTGGTACTGATGGATGAATGGTTGTTCAGTGTCTCCACCACATTGCGGATCACAAAATGATGGTTTTGTGCCGAGCCTTTGTAGGCACCGTAATCGTTGGGCGGCGCTCCCGGCTCTAATCCGGGCATCGTATAATTTTCGATGTTGCAGTAGGCGACCTCGTTCATGTATTGCCCGGCCACTTTTACGGTGCCTTTTTCAGCCACAATGATCATACTGCTTTCAAGATTTTCGGCAAACAACGAGGTCGAATAATTCAGGCAACCGGTTCCTCCCTTTACAAAATCGAAAGTGACAATTCCCGAATCCTCAAAATCGGTCAGGTTTTGATGGTTGAAATCGTTAAAACGCCCGGCAATACGGTGGATATCGCCAAACAGCCAGTACATGATATCAATGAAATGCGAAAACTGGGTGAACAGCGTACCACCATCGAGTTGTGCGTTACCATGCCAGCTTTCACCGGTATAATAACGGACATCGCGGTTCCAATAACAGTTGACCTGCACCTGGTATATGTTGCCCAACAATTTCTGGTCAATAACACTTTTTAACCAAACTGAAGGTGGGGAATAACGGTTTTGCATCACGCAGAAAACATGTTTTTCTTTTTCCAGCGACTTGTGGATAATCTCTTCCGCATCGTGTTTGCTCAAAGCCATCGGTTTCTCAATTACCACATGCAGGTTATTTTCCAGCGCCTGAATAGCCATCGGGGCATGTAACCCATTTGGGGTGCAGATATTCAGCACATCAAAGTTTTTTTCGTTTGCCAGTAGTTCGTCGAGTGAACGGTAAAAAGGTTCTGAGATTTCCGATATCCCATATTCCTCTTTACCACGAATATCGGCAACGGCAACCAGTTCGGCATCGGGCTCCCGGCGGATCATCTCGGCATGCCGTTTCCCGATATGTCCCATCCCGACTACTGCAAAACGTATCTTTCTCATGTCCCTAATCTTCTATTTGGATAACTATTCCGTCTTTCAGAAAATATTTCTGATTGCTTTCCGGGCACACAGCCATCCCCTGTGCATCGAATTTCAGTTTGTGCCCATATTCACTCATCCAGCCGGTTTGTCTCGCCGGGTTTCCCGCGACCAGCGCAAATGGCGGGATATTTTTGGTAACCACGGCGCCGGCGCCCACGAAGGCATATTCGCCAATAGTAATGCCACACACAATGGTCGCATTGGCTCCAATAGTGGCCCCTTTTTTAACCAGTGTCTTCTGATATTCATTTTTCCGGACAATCGCGCTCCTCGGGTTTATTACATTGGTAAACACCATCGAAGGGCCCAGAAAAACATTGTCTTCGCATATCACCCCGGTATATACCGACACGTTGTTCTGAATTTTTACGCCATTACCAATGGCTACTCCGGGCGAGATCACCACATTCTGCCCAATATTACAGTTTTCTCCGATACTACATCCGGGCATAACATGGCTGAAATGCCAGATTTTTGTACCTGCCCCAATGGAACAGCCTTCGTCTATTACGGTAGTTTCGTGTGCAAAATATTCTTTTCCCATTATTGGTAAAATTCAATGATCCGGCTGGTGATGTATTCCAACTGCTCTTGCGACAATTCAGTGTGCATGGGCAAAGATAACACTTGTTGCGAACATTCTTCCGCAACCGGGAAATCGCCTTTTTGGTGTCCTATGAACAGATAAGCTTCCTGAAGGTGAAGCGGCACCGGGTAATAAACCATTGACGGGATGCCTGACTGTTTTAAATATTCCTGAAGCTGGTCACGTCTGGTTTTCACCTTGATTGTATACTGATGAAAACTGTGCGTACTGTACGAAACCCTTCCCGGAACCGTTATCCCTGACAGATGGTTTAACGCCTGGTCATAAAAAGACGCAGCTTGCTGCCGTGCGGCAATGTACTGATCAAGATATTTCAACTTCACATCGAGAATGGCAGCCTGTAACGCATCTAACCGTGAATTGACGCCGATTTGCCGGTAATGATATTTTTGGCCCATCCCGTGATTGGCAATGGAACGGATGGCAGTAGCCAGTTTTTCGTCGTTAGTGAACACCGCGCCTCCATCGCCAAACGCACCCAGGTTTTTCGTCGGGAAAAACGAGTTGCAGGAAATATCGCCAATGGTTCCGGCTTTTACATGGGATTTATCTGAAAAAATATAGTCAGAACCCAATGCCTGGCACATGTCTTCAATGACAAACAAACCGTACCGACGGGCAATTGCCATGATTTCTTCCATGGGGGCACACTGCCCATACAGATGAACAGGCACGATTGCCCGCGTTTTAGACGTAATTTTTTCGTTCAGTTTTTCCGGACAAATGTTAAATGTCTCCGGATCAATATCCACTAAAACCGGCTTGAGTTTCAGTAAGACCAGCACTTCAAGCGTGGAAACAAAGGTAAACGGAGTGGTCATTACCTCATCTCCAGGCTGTAACCCCAACGCCATAAAAGCCATCTGTAAGGCATCCGTACCATTTCCGCAAGTGACAACATGGTTTACATTCTGGTATTTGCAAAGGTTTTCTTCGAAATCGAGAACCTTGCCGCCTTTCACAAAAACCGACGATGCAATCACTTGTTGCATGGCCCGGTCAATCTCATCTTTAATCTTCAGATATTGACCATACAGATCAACCATTTGAATATTCATGTGCTAATTTTTGCATTATAACGCAGCAAAAACAAAAAGATTTTGTTTTTATCTGCCCTTGCGAAAGTATAAAATGTTTGCTATTCGGAGAATTTTTCCCAAATGATTCACGATTATTCCTTAATTTTAACAGATAATCTTTTACAAAGTAAGAGCATGGAATACCGGTTTAAAATTGCGGATTTGATCCTTATACTAATTGGCGCTTTTGGAATGGGCACAGGATTTGGACAAGTTGCAGACCGGGGTTCGGAAAATGATTTTCCGATATTGTTTCTAATCGGATTTTTCATGACAATTATTCCCATTTTAAAATCCAGAGTACGAATTGTAAAAAAAATGAGAAAAGAATAAAATAATTCTTGTGATTTTAGAATAAAGGACTATTTTTGCAACCGCTTTTGAAAAACAAAAGCACATCAAGGATGACTCAGTAGCTCAGCAGGTAGAGCACATCCCTTTTAAGGATGGGGTCCTGGGTTCGAGCCCCAGCTGAGTCACCAATCAAAAAGTCAAAAAACACTAAAAGCGCTTAAATTGTTGATTTTAAGCGCTTTTTTATTTTCGGGAAACACCGGGAGATGCACTGAAAATCAAATTAAAAGGGTCTAAATCGAGACCTATGCAAAATGAAGCAAAAAGTTAGGTCTCGATTGTGGTTTAACTCGTTGATAATTAACATTTAAATTGAGTTGTTTTGGTCTGTTTTGATGTTTTCAAATTGCCCTATAAAGGGTAATTTTGAAAAGGGAACGAGACCATTTTTTGTCGAACAAAAAATGTTAATTAAAATGAGAGTAACAATTAATTTTCAGTTGAAAAAGTCAAAGGCGCGGGAAGACAACAAATGCCCTGTTTATTTGCGGTGTACGCTTGATGGAGAACGGTTTGAACTGTCAACCGGCATTTTTATTTTACCGGATTTATGGAGCAGGGGCCGACAGGAACCCAGGGGAAAGACCGAGGAAGCTATGGTCGTAAAAAGCCGTTTGGGGAAAGTCACTACAAAAGTTCAGGATGCCTTCAATTTTCTGGAATCAACCGAAGAGTATTTCACTGTTTTTGATCTGAAAGAAAAACTTTTGTCCCCCAGGAAAAAGGTTGGTCTGATATCGATTTTTGATTCTGTAATAAGAGATATAGAAGCGCGGGTCGGGGTTGATTATTCTCAGGGGACTTTGAAACATTATAAAACGAGCAGGGAACGTATAAAAGGATTTATTAGCTTCCAGTTTAAGCGGCAGGAATTTCCTGTTTCATCAGTTGACTACGGCTTTATTAATGCAATGGATGTTTATTTAAAACAGAAATTCCGGGTAAAACCGAATACTGCAGTAACCTACCATAAGCATTTAAAGAAGGTATTGAACATGGCGATTGCCCTGAATTACATTACCACCAACCCTTACGAACGGTTTAAGGTTGTCAGGAACGAATCACACAGAGATTTCCTCACATTGCAGGAACTGGGCAAGATAAAAGACAAGGAAATAAGTACCCAGCGACTGGGGCAGGTGCGGGATATATTTGTGTTTGCCTGTTATACCGGGCTCGGCTATGCAGAGCTAAAGAAACTTGGCCGGGAACACATTCAACGGGGTGATGACGGGGATGAGTGGATCGTAATTGACCGAAATAAAACCGATATCCGTTGCCGCATTCCCTTATTACCCCAGGCCAAAGAGCTCCTTAAAAAATACGAACAACATCCGGTGTGCGAGATTACCGGAAAATTGCTCCCTGTAAATTCCAACCAAAAGATGAACGAATATTTGAAAGAGCTGGCAGTTATTTGCGGGGTCGATAAAACTTTGACAATGCATGTTTCAAGGCACACATTTGCCACTTCGGTCACGCTAACCAACGGGGTGCCAATTGAAACCGTCTCCAGGATGCTGGGGCATACTTCGATTAAAACAACCCAGATTTATGCCAGAATTGTGGACAAGAAAATATCGGAGGATATGAAGAAATTGAAAGCAATCTTGTAAATGGATGGTAATGGTTTGTTTGGATATGGTCTCTTAAATTTTTAGTGCAATTTTTTTGAATGGGATATTATTTTTAGCAAGATATAAATTCTGAAAAACTATTAAAGGTTTGATTTATAGTGTCAGTAAAACGGGGGATAATACAATCTAAAGCAGGTTGATAATTATTCGTTTATTGGTTCAGGTAATCTCGATTTTACGATGTTATATTTATTTTTTTAATTTTGTTCCAGCTTACAAGAACTTATGAACAAAAACGAACAACAACTTGTAGGAAAGTTAAGAAATGACGATGAAGCTGCTTTCAAAGTTATTTATAACAACTTTTATCCAAAGTTGTATTATTTCGTTTTGGAGTTTGTTCCTTTAAAAGATGTCGCTGAAAATATTGTCCAGGATACTCTTGTTACATTGTGGAACAAGCGCAACCAATTAAAAGACGATTCAAATCTTACTTCATACCTTTTTACTGTAGCCAAGAACAATGCCCTGAAAAAGTTGCGGGAAAAAAAGTACAGCCAAAAGTTGTTTTCTAATGCAATGGATGTTGGTGAGTTGGATTTAAATGTAGAAACGTTGTCAACTGTTGATACTTCTGTATATGCGTTCATGGATATTGAACAAATAATACAAGAGACTTTAGCGAGTTTGCCACCCCAATGTAGGAAAGTTTTCGAGCTTAGCAGGTTTCAGGAAATGAAAAACCGTGAAATCGCGGAAGAACTCGATATTTCCATAAAAACAGTAGAAAAACATATCTCGAAAGGAATTAAAACATTTAAAATTGCTTTGAAAGATTATTTGCCGTTAGTAGCCTATCTGTTTGTTCTTTAATTTTCAGTACCTTATTCCAGACACAAAAAAATACAAAAAAAAAGTTGAAGCAATACTGGGGGTAAATGCTGTTTCATGGTTTATTTATAATATACATGGAAAATTTTGAAGACATATTAAAGTTGGTTACAGGAAATTTGTCCCCTGAAAAAAAGAAAAAGGTCATTGCCGACATCCACGATAAAAAGGAAAATAAGGAAATATTCAAAAAAGTGAAAATTTCCTGGGCCTTTCTCTCTTCAACCAGAAAATTGAACGATTATGAAATTGAAAATGCATACCTGAAGATTCAGGATAAAATTTCAGGTAAAAAAAGGAAATTGAATTCGACTCTTAAGTTAGTCTTTAAATATGCAGCCATAATTGTTTTTCTAATCAGCCTCACCACAATTTATTATACAAACAAACAGCAAATCAGTCATACTGCCCCCCAAAAAAAGTTATCATACACTTCTTTTATTACCGAAAATGGACAACGATCTAGAGTCGTTTTACCCGATAGTTCAATAGTTTGGTTAAATTCAGGCACGACACTTTCTTATCCCAGCGATTTTTCTGAACATCGAAAAGTTTCCCTTAACGGACAGGCTTTCTTTCAGGTCTACCACAATGAAGATAGCCCTTTTTTAGTACAAGCGAATGGTCTAATAGTAAAAGTACTGGGTACAAAATTTGATGTAGATGCATATCCTGAAAACGGTGAGATTGCTGTTGTGCTTGAATCTGGCAAAGTGGAATTGGCACACAATAACTTCGAGTCTTTTAATTATACCATGCAGCCGGGAGAACAAGCAACCTATAATATTACCGATAACGCATTAACACTGAATTATGTGGATGCTGCCATATATTCATCCTGGAAAGATGGAAAGCTTATCTTCCGTAACGAATCAATGAAAAATGTAGTTGAAAAGCTAAGACGATGGTATAACATCAATATTGAGGTTACCGATGCAGAAGTATATAACTCTATTTTCTCAGGAACAATTCAAAACGAAAGCTACGAGGAAATTTTCAGGTATATAGAAATCGTTTGCGATGTCAAATGTAAATTAATACATAATTACGAAGAAGAAGCTAAACCCGAAATAATCATTTCAAAAAAATAATCAATTGTATAACTTAAAAATCTGAGCTTATGATATGAACTTAAACTATGAACTAAAAAGGAGATGCTGCTAACATCTCCCTCTTGCTTTATTATTGCCTCGCAGTAACCAACTCCAGAGGCAAAACCAACTTGAATTATTAAATAATCCAAATCAAAACAAATTTATGAAAAAAAATCATTATGGATTGATTTCCGGGGTATGTAAAATCTGGAAATCCAAATTTTTTAAAAAAATGAGGATTGTTACATTATTAATTTTGATTTCAATAACCCAAACCTTTGCACTTGATACTTATGCGCAAAACAAACGGTTAAACCTAAATGCTGAAAACGAAGCAATCGTCAACATTTTGGAAGAAATAGAAAGGCAATCCGAATTCTATTTTATGTTTGATGCTTCAAGAATCAATGTCAATCAACGAAAAACTGTTGATTGCGAAAACCAACCCATAAGAAATATCCTTGATCAACTTTTCGAGGATACCGGGATAACATATAGCATCAACGACCGTCAGGTATTACTTACAACAACAGATAAATCTGACATTGAACAACAAAAAGCCGTTTCGGGAAAAGTTATCGATTCTAAAGGTCAATCGCTTCCAGGGGTGACGGTTGTTGTTAAAGGAACAACACATGGAACCGTTACTAATACTGATGGAGAATACTCTATCGCTAATATTTCTGCCAATGCAACTTTGGTGTTTTCGTTTGTTGGAATGAAAACACAGGAGGTAGAAGTAGCCGGAAGCGTATCAATAAATATTGTTATGGAGGAGGACGCAATAGGAATTGAAGAGGTAGTTGCTGTCGGATACGGAACACAGCGCAGAGTTGAAGTAACAGGTTCTGTTAGTTCGGTTAAAGGTGATGATTTGCAGGTTGTAAAAAATACCGATTTGAGAAATTCAATGCAGGGGCGTTTGCCTGGAGTTCGGATAAAACAGCAGAGTAGCGAGCCAGGAAGTTACGAAACTGTAATGGATATTAGAGGATTAGGTAGTCCTCTGGTTGTTGTGGATGGTGTTCCAAGAGACGATTTTCAGAAAATAGATCCGAATGAAATTGAGAGTATATCAGTTTTGAAAGATGCATCGGCAGCAATTTATGGCGTAAGAGCTGCAAATGGAGTTGTATTAATTACAACGAAAAAAGGTATTAGCGGAAAAACGAAAGTAACATTGGACGCGAGCTACGGTTGGGATAAAATTGCAAATTTCGCTGATGTATGTAATGCGGGGCAATATGCTGAATTAATAAATGAAGCTTTGGTGAATGCGGGTCAAAGCCCGAGATATTCACAGGAAGAAATATCGAAATATTATTTAGGTAACGATCCCGCATATCCAAATCAAGATTGGGTAGATGCATTATTAAAGGAGAGTGCACCGCAACAATCGTATAAAATTGGGATTAATGGAGGATCTGAAAAAATCCAGTACTATATCGGAGGTTCATATTTAGACCAGCAAGGGCTGTTTGAATCTGGCGACCTTTGGTACAAGAAATACAATTTACGCTCGAACATAACTGCACAAATTGCTAAGGATTTAAGTGCCGAAGTACTTATAAGTGGTATACACGATAATAAACATGCTCCAGGATTTGGTTCTATGTGGGGGGCTTTTAAGGCTGCTTATATGATGGAACCAATATATTCGTTGTATGCGAATAATAACCCGGAATATCTTAACGCCATTGGTCCAAACCAACCCATCGGTAACGTAATTGGCGATACTTACGAAAAGTGGAAGGGATATCAATCTTCGTATAATGATCAGTTGTATACAAATGTTAGTGTAACCTACAATATTCCATTTGTAAAAGGATTAAAAGTGAAAGGCTTGCTGGCCTATGATATTAATAGTTTTGATTCAAAACAATTTAGCAAACCTATTCAAACATATTACTACGATGAGTATGATGATGCTTATGTACCTGCGACTGCTTTAGGTAAGTCTAATGTAACGGAAGATTTTTCCAAGACAATAAAGCCGCTTCAACAGTTGTCTCTGGAATATAAGAATAGGTTTAAAGATCACAACATCAGTGCCCTTTTACTTTTTGAACAACAAAAAACACAGTTTAAACGACTATGGGGAGGAAGATTTATAAATCTTCCAATAGACCAGCTTACTGCGGGCAATATCGATTTATCACAAAATGTAGATGCCAGTGAGTACAACCTTGCAAATAGAGGTTTGGTTGGTAAAGTCGGATACGATTATAAATCGAAATACCTGGTTAACGCAAGTTTTAGGTACGATGGCTCGTCGAAATTTGCACCTGACAGCAGGTGGGGATTCTTTCCTTCAATTTCTGCAGGCTGGCGGATGTCGGAAGAAAACTTCATTAAAGATAACTTGACATTTATTGATGAATTGAAAGTCCGGTTTTCTTATGGTAAACTGGGGGACGATCAAGCCGCAGATTCTTATCCATGGGTTACAGGCTACAATTATCCGAGTAGCAGTTATATCATCGGAGGAAGCGATCCAACATCTGGTATTGGTTTCAGGGGCGCAATCAATCCGTACATAACCTGGTATACTTCGAAAATGAAAAACATTGGTTTCGAAAGTGTTCTGTGGAACAATCAACTTAACGTAGAGTTCGATCTTTTCAGGAGGGACAGAGATGGTTTATTGGGCTATAGAAATTTGAGTTTACCTTCAACAATTGGCGTAGGATTGCCACAGGAAAACCTGAATAGCGACCAAACCTCCGGATTTGAATTGGTTTTAGGAACTCAAAATAAAATCGGAGACTTTTGGTATAGCGTTAGTGCCAACCTTACTTACTCTCAGTCTAAAAATGAATATATAGAAAGATCTCCTTCAAACAACAGCTATTTGAACTGGAGACAAAACGGACAAGACCGCTACAGCGATATATGGTGGGGGTATAAATGTATTGGACAATTTGAGTCATTTGAAGAGATACAATCTTCCCCGATCCAGGATAATCAGGGAAACAAAAGTTTATTGCCCGGTGACTTAAAATATGAAGACCTCTCAGGCGACGGAATTATTGACGATAATGATGTTCAGCCCATTGGTAGAGGACAAAGTGGAGGGAACAATATTCCTCCATACAATTTTGGTCTTGATATTAGTATGAAAATGAAAGGATTCGATTGCAGTATTTTGTTGCAAGGAGCCGTTGGACACCGCTTTTATTTGGGAGAGCAATGGCAGGAACCTTTAAGAAGTGGTAAAAATAACGTTTACATGGCTGAATTTGACAGGTGGCATCAGGCAGATCCAAACGATCCGAACAGTGAATGGGTTCCCGGCAAATTTCCTTCAACAAGATTTGGTGGAGCTTCGAACAATAGATTTACCAGCGATTTTTGGTTAAAAGATGGCGATTATCTGAGGTTAAAAAGCGTAGAGTTAGGGTATACACTTCCTGAAAACTGGACTCAGTTGA
The DNA here is from genome assembly GCA_034003625.1 of Prolixibacteraceae bacterium. Classification (GTDB taxonomy): domain Bacteria; phylum Bacteroidota; class Bacteroidia; order Bacteroidales; family Prolixibacteraceae; genus GWE2-42-39. The sequence goes on from JAVEYG010000017.1 coordinate 69,439, forward strand.
AAGGAGTCAGTTCCATCCGGATATACGCAAATGCCTTTAACATATTCACTTTCACCAAAGAACGCGATCTGAAAAATATATTAGATCCAGAGTCGAGAGGCGATTATTTATGGGGGTATAATTACCCGATTAACAAGAGTTTCAACCTGGGAATCAATCTAACCTTTTAATATTTGAGATATGAAAAAGTCTTTTATCTATATAATAATTTCAGCATTATCGTTTATTAATTTCTCATGCGATAGTGATTATCTTAACGAACCACCACTAAATGTTATAACCGGAGACCAGATCTTTTCTTCGGAACAAGGAGTTGATGCATACATGGTAGCTCTTTACGATCAGCTGCCAATTGAAGATTTTAATTATGCTGCGCATAGTGGTTTTAATAATTTCCCTTCGAAAGATTTTCTGGCTTTATCAACCGACGAAATGTCTTCTGCCTATTTTGTAAAAGATGCAAATAACCAGATTGAAGATGGAACCGGGCTTGGTTGGTATGCTGAAGGATATTCGGCGATTCGAAATACAATGGATTTCATCTCCAAACTTGAAAATTCTGAAGCGATAACAGAAGCTCGTAAAAGTGAGTTGATTGCTGAAGCCAAGTGGATGTTGGCATACGATTATTTTGCGTTGGTTAAACGTTATGGTGGCGTTCCGATAATTACCGATATAACGGATTTTACCGGAGATAACCTGGAAGAATTACAAGTGCCCAGAAACAAAGAAAAAGAAGTTTGGGAGCATATATTTGTTTTGCTTGACGATGCAATCGCTGGTCTTCCTGAAACAAATTCCGACAACAACAAATACCGGGTAAACAAGTATGTTGCCCTGGCTTTAAAATCCCGGGCGGCTTTGTTTGCTGCATCTATTGCCAAGTATGGAACGGAAGGCTTAAACGGATTGCTGGGGCTTCCAAACAGTGATTCCGAGAAATATTTTAAGCTTGCAAGTGATGCATCAAAAGCAATAATGATTTCAGGAAAATATGCATTGTATCAGAATAACCCCAACAAGTCGTTAAATTATGCGGAATACTTTTATTCAAAAGAAGATGAAGCTGAAACAATTTTCAAAAAAGTATTCCAGTATCCATCGGTAACTCACAGTTTCGATAACTGGGCTCTGCCAGCCGGATACACCGGATATGCCGGATATGGAAGTGGTTTTTGTCCGACTTTGAATTTTGTGGAAAAGTTTGAATATGTTGATGGAACCAGTGGCGAACTGAAAGTAAAAGACGATCATGGAAATCTTCTCTACTACGCCAATACTTCGGATTTATTTAACAATAAAGATCCCCGTTTAGCTGGAACTGTGATGCTTCCAGGCTCGACTTGGGCAAATCAAAAAAGTCCAGGTGTAATTGAGATCAGAGGAGGTGTTTCATACAAGGGAGAACTCATAAAAAGTAATAATAAACAAGAGACGATTACTTTTGACGATGGAACTAGCATGAAAATCATTGGGAAATCGGGAATTGTTGATGGATATGCAGAAGAAACACCTACTGGTTTTTATATTCGGAAATTTCTTGATCCCAATCCTTCTTCTCCCGACAAATGGTACAATTCATGGTGGTCGGATGTGCCTTGGAAAGAATTTAGGTACGCCGAAATTTTATTGAATTATGCCGAGGCAGAATTTGAACTTGAGAATCCCGAAAATGCTTTAGATCCCATTAACGAAATTAGAGGAAGAGCAGGCATTAAGCTTCTGGACCAGGAAGACCTGTCGCTGGAAAAAATAAGGCATGAAAGGATTGTTGAATTAGCTTTCGAGAATAAAACCTATTGGGATTATATTAGATGGCGGGTATTTGACAGTAAAATAAGTAATTATTCCGAATCAGCCCTCATTCCTTATTACTCAAAAGAAGAAGATGCTTACTATTTTGAAGAAAAAACGGTTCCAGGTCCTGTAAAGCACTTTAATTCCAGAGCTTACTATCAACGAATTGAACCGGGAGAGATCAACAAAAATCCAAATTTAATTCAGAATCCAGGCTATTAAATTTTCAATTTTAAGAACATGAAAAGATTACTATATATTTCTTTGATGCTGGTAGTGTTTACTTCCTGCCACATGAATGACTATGATAACTATTCCGGCCCAAATGCTTCCATTTACGGAGTAATTATCGACGATGTTACGAACGAATCGTTTCAGACAGAACAGCCCGACGGAGCAAGGGTTGTATTTATGGAAAAGGCATATGAAAATCCGGAGCCAATAAAAACATGGGTACAAGCTGAGGGAAACTACAGAAATGATGCGCTTTGGAATGGTACTTACGATGTTTATCTCGACGAAATTGCGGGAATCCCTTCTCCGGCTCAAACGGTTGAGGTGAATGGCGAAAAAGAGCTGAATTTTACGGTAACTCCATTTCTAAGTATCGACACCTTATCCATAAATAACTATGGGAAAACAATTTCAATTGAATATCATATTTCGAAGAATGTTAACGACGAAGAGATTACTGAACGTGCCGTTTTCTTAAATTCAATTGATCGTGTTAGCCAGAAGTTTAACGAAGTTACAGTAAAAAAATCAACAAATGCAGAAGGAGACTTTAAAGATAAGATTCTTGCTCCCGATTTTGGAACATATTACATTCGGTTGGGAGCATTAACAAAAAATGCAAATGGGAATTACAACTACAGTAAAGTCATTAAAGTTGAAGTTACTGATAACGGACTTGAAGATCCGGATGGAGAAGTTGTTAACCCGGGAATTGAAGAAGGCCGGATTTTCGAAAGCTTCGACGAAGAATCAAGTCTGGATGCCTGGGAAACCAAATATAACTTTACCACCGAATTTCTGGAACCCGGAAAAGTTAAAATCACCATGGGATCAATTGATGGATACGGGATTTTTGCAAAAAATAACGTGAAATATAACGTTGATCTTTTCCCAATTTTTGCAATAAAGGTTTATAACACACCACCCGACGATAATTGGCAGATAAAAATGTATGACGGCCAGGTTGATGTTGTTCTTAATGCAAACGAAGCAATGGGTAAAAAAGATTTGCCTGATGGTTCCAAGGCTTACTACTGGGATATTACCGCTGTGTCGAACTGGACAGGGGAAAAAGTGTCCAATATCCAGATTGCAGTTGTGGGCTCCGGTCAGCCATTAACTTTTGGTTGGATAAGGTCATTTAAAGATGAAAACGCTGTAGGAGAAGAAGACTTCTATAAAGAAGGGCGCGTGTACGAATTGTTTGATGAAGAATCAAAACTGGACTCTTGGGAGACTAAGTATAATTTTACCACCGAATTTCTTGAAGCTGGTAAGGTTAAAATTACAATGGGGTCGATTGATGGTTACGGTATTTTTGCGAAAAACAATGTCAAATACAATCTTGATCTTTTCCCAATTTTTGCAATAAAAGTTTATAACACACCACCCGACGATAATTGGCAGATAAAAATGTATGACGGCCAGGTTGATGTGGTATTAAATGCAAGTGAAGCAACAGGCAAAAAAGAATTACCAGATGGCTCCAAAGTCTATTGCTGGGATATGACCGCTAAGTCAGATTGGAGCGGAGAAAAAGTGTCCAATATTCAAATCGCTGTTGTTGGATCTAGTCAGCCTTTAACGTTTGGCTGGTTAAAAACTTTCGAAGATGAGAATTCAATAAGGTAAAAGTACAGTAGAATAAGGGTGGTGTTATAGCCAGCCCTTATTCTTTTCTAAAATTTAAGTTGTTACACTCCCTGTAAAATTGATGTTTAATGTGTAACCGATTTAATATCAGTAATTATAATTCGAATAAAACATGAAAAAAAACTATATAATCCGTGTTGCTCCTTTGTTTTTGTTGTTCTCACTATTTATCATTAGTTGTGAGAATGATCAGGATATTGTGTCTCCGCCAAGTACTCCGTCCTTGAAAGGTGCTCCGCTACACAATGGGTATTGGAGTATCAAATGTGTGAACTATTATCCAAAAGATTACCCTTGGGGAGGAGGCGTTATGTGGAGCCAATGTGATGTGAATGTGTACGAAGCTGATTGTGCGAGAATGCAAGCTTTAGGAATAAACTCGGTTCGTACTTTTTTGCCCGTGATCCCAACAACAGATCAGTACTGGTATCAAAGCGATTGGAAGGCAACCTGGTACATGATGGACAAAATTGATAAATTTTTAACTGCATGTAATAATCATGGTATCAGGGCTATTATTTGCTTCGATGTGGATAAAACAACTATTCATAACGGAACAATGAATATTATTTACGCTAAGAATTGGTTTAACTCGGTTATTACTCCACTTAAAAATGACTCCCGCATATTGGCCTGGGATATTATCAATGAACCCGACGCAGATCCTGATCCAAATCAAAATTGGTCTGCAAACATGGCTAATTACGTGACAACCATGTACAATTATGCTGAATCTCTGACGTCACAGAACCTGACAATTGGGATGGCATGGCGGGGAGATGAACTCAAAAGTATAGGAGTATCTCCGGATATTTATCAATTTCACGAGTACAGCGGTGGCACTAAAGACCAGATAAAAACAACGTTAGCAAATGTCAAAAACCAGTGGCCGGGAAAGGCGATATTGGTAGGTGAGTATGGGATAGATACCTACAATTATTCTGAAGCATTTCAAAATCAGATTTATAAAAACGTGATGGATGCAGTGAGTGAATCTGGTGGTATCTGGGGAACCAGTTGTTGGTGCTTGTGGGATTATCCCGGGGTTAGCGGAGCAGAAGGAAAGTTTGGAATACTAAGGGCTGATGGATCAGAGAAACCAGCTGTTAATACAGTTCTTTGGTATTACTAAAAATTTAAAGTCTACCAATTTCATCATTTTTTGAAGACACTTTGCTAAAAGGCAGGAAATCGGTAGACAGAAATAATCGGATCGCGAATATAAATTGGGTGGTCGGTCTCTTTATTTCGTGATATTATCAAAATAAATCTTTATCAAATATAATGTATTGAGGAAAGAGAGGAATCACCTCCTCTCTTATTCCCTTTCATGTTAATTTTTGAAAAATCAAGCTCTCGTTTAGCATAAACCAGAGTTGTAAAACTTCATCAGATAATGAACTCAGTTAAACAATATAAAGTACTGTTGGGTATTCTCTTATTTTTAATTCTTGGAAAGAATGTTTCAGCAAAAAACAATCTGGATTTTCCACGTAGTATCGATTTGAGAGAATCAGGTATTAATCAGAGAAGAGATTTAAGTTTGCCATTTTCGCGCTTAGTAATTAATTTCTTTGATTTCTCTTCTACTTTAACAGCAGCAGAATATAGTAATGGCGCAACTTTACCCTTGAATGTTGCCTATCTGTCTACTGAAAAAAATGATAATAGGAAAGAGCCTCTCACACGCTTTAGCCGGGCAGTTAGCGATCTGTTAACTATTCACGAAAGTGATAATCTCCAAAATATTTTAAGGGATTCATTAACGGGACAGGCTATCGAATATAAAACAGAATGGATGCCTCATGCTTTATCTTTTTCGGCTAAATATACAGATGCTGAAACGCTGCAAGGTGTTGATTTTTTGTATAATGAACATACGATAGTCAGGGAAATTAATTTTTCTTCAAAGGATGGTTCAAAATTCAGCTTTTCAGGAAATTATAAAGGGAATGTTGAATTCAAAGACAATAAAGTTTTTGTAAACAATAACAATATAAGGTACTGCATTGCCTTTGGTTGTTCGGTTGCGAATTTCATCTCAAATGAAAATTGTTGGGCGCTAAACATTTCTGGTAATCTTCCTGATAAGAGACTTGTTGTATCTGTGTCTTTTGCCGATAAAGGAGAAACGATTGAAAAACTGGTAAGCCGGGCAGAACAGCCAATTGTAAATCACGATGCGGGTGCCAAGCTCAAAACGAGAGAGAAATATTGGGATGATTTGCTGGCAAGAGTGCCACGGCCGCATAATTTCGAGCTGTCTGAAGTTATACAAGATGGTGTAACCGCCGAAGAACTGCGGCAGGCATATTACAAGGCATGGGTTTTTACCATACAAAATGTTTTACCAGCAGATAAAGATGTTTATCCATATCCTCAAATCTGCACAGGAAAGCCCTCGCTTTGGGATGAAGGAGAAATCAGAGCACCTTTTTCCGCAGCATGGGAGAGCTTTCTTGGTATTCAGTTTTATTCTTTTATAGATCCCGAAGTATCATGGAAAGCCTTTAAAGGTCTTATGTCGCTTGTGGATAACGACGGAATGTTGGGAGGCGAAAGTCTTCCTTCACGGAAAGCACAAACAGCACTGATTCTCTACCGTCAGACAAACGATATGGAATCGTTAAACGAAGTTTATCCCGCAATAAAAAGATACCTGAACTGGCGTATGAAAATTACCCACTGGGTATATGGAGATATGAAACCAAGTGAAGATTTGAAAGATGCAGAATTTGCCTTTTCCTTGTTGGTTGATTTGGAGCGTATGACAGAGATTGCCGGTATTCTGAACAAAAAAGAAGATCAGGCAGAATGGCAAAAGTTACATCAGGAATTTTCAGCAAAGTGTTTAAGCTGGTTTTGGGAAACCCCCGATTCTGAGCCGGTACAGTATTACGATCTTAGTACAAAAGAAAGAACGCAAAGAAACACAGTTTGGGTAACAACCGGACTGTATGCAGACGGGCTTCTTAATGATGATTATGAGCAATCGATGATTCGGTTGTTTGATAAAGATTACAGCCCTTCAGCAAGATTTGCAGGTTTTAATCAACCCAAATACCCGGACATAAGCTATACCGTTTATGGTTTGCTTAAACATGGATTTAATAAAAGAGCGTTAGGGGTTGTGGAAGCGAACCTGAGAGATATTGTTAAAGCGCATTCCTCTTTTGCCGAAGAGTATGTTGGAGACAAGCTCTTACCTGCTGGAGTACGTCCTTCGCTTTTTGGTTCAAGTACGATTATCGACTTTGTTTGGTTGATTAACGGGTTTAAGTACGACAGGGGAATTCCTGAGCTGGCATTGTTTAATATTTCAGATAAAGAACGGGGAGTAAGCAACATTAAATTGAATGGCGATTACTACCAATTAAAAATAGAAGAAGGAAATAATGTTTTGTGGGGCAAATCTTCGCTTAAACCAAAACACATTCAACCCGAAAATCTTACCCTGTTAAATCTTAGTGCTAAATAAGAACAATTTATATGAGACAAATCTGCTTATTGCTACTAATTGGCTTTGTATTCGTTGTTGGTTGCAGCAAAGATACCATAGAAAACCCGGAGCCATCAATACCTCAAAGCATTCCGTATTGCGGAACAAATTATTACCCGGCCAATTTTGCCTGGAAAATGTGGAATAGAGACGGATGGCAAAATAGTTCTATCCCAAATGAAATAGAAACGGAGCTGAGTAAAGCAAAAGATTTGGGTATTAATATGACACGGATCTTCATCAACTATAATGCTTTTGGGAAAAGCCAGCCCTCTTTTGATGTGCCTGAAGTGAATTACCTGAAGCAGTATTTGAACATGGCGAAGGCAACCGGAATGGGAGTGGTGATAACCTTATTTGACGATTGTATCTTCGATGGGACAAATGTTGTTTCTTTCAATAATGCTGTAGTGACAACGCAAAGTGCGATTGCACATGTTGACGCATTGGTTAATTTGTTTGACGGGTACGATAATATTGTGGCCTGGGATTTAATAAATGAACCCGATGGTAAAGGGTTTTTCAACTTCTCATCAGGAAGCTGGAATGCAACTGGCTTAGATTGGTTGGTAGCAATATTCAACTCGCTAAAAGCAGACCTGAAGAACAAGGATAGTGCTCAAAGAATTACTTTGGGTACAGTAATGGGAACAGGCATTTTAACCATGGTAAGCGATAAGTTCCCGGGACTGCTTCCACAAATTCACCAGTACACACCTTATAGCAATAGCAGCCAGTTTTATGCAAAAGTGGTACAGGATATAAACGATGTTTATTATGCGTACAACGAGCCTGTATTTATTGGTGAGTTTGGAAGCCCGGCAGATATAGCCGATAACAATGCTCTAAAAAAACAAGCTGAAATTTATGATGCATTATTGAAAGCAGTTGAAGACAATAGTAAAAAGGTACATTCTGTTGCCAATTGGACACTCTTTGATTTTAATAATGTTACTGGAGATGAAGGCATTTTTGGAACGATTACGCTTAGCGGAGAGTTAAAAGAATCTGCTGAGATTCTCCGGAATTATTACCAAAGCTGGCAACAAGCAGCTGCAAATTAAAAAACGAAGAATAAAATGATTAACAATAGTAATAAGATTGAGCGATTTCAAGAAAATCCAATTCTCTCACCCCAACAAATTTCTCCTTCGAAAAAAGAGTTAAAAGTAGAATGTATTCTGAATCCCGGTGTGTTTGAATTTCAAAATAAAACATGGCTTTTGCTAAGGGTGGCAGAGAGTGCTGCAAGCAGGGAGGGGGTTGTGACATTTCCTCTAATGAACGAGAAAGGAGAGATTGATGTGATCGAAATAGACATAGCCGATAAGGATTTAGATATATCTGATCCGAGAGTATTAAACTACAAAGGAGCTGATTATCTGACAACGATATCTCACTTTAGGCTACTTAGTAGCAACGATGGGGTTCATTTTAAAGAAGAGCCGGATTTCCCTCCGATTTTTGGGAACGGAGAAAGCGAAAGGTATGGAATTGAAGATTGTAGGGTTACACAAATAGGAGACTCTTATTATCTGACTTATACAGCTGTTTCAAGCCAGGGAGTTGGTGTGGGAATGATGAGTACCAAAAACTGGAAAGATTTTACAAGGTATGGCCTGATTCTTCCGCCACATAATAAAGATTGTACATTATTCGACGAAAAAATAAATGGGAAATATTACATGTTGCACCGGCCAAGTAGTCCTGAAATCGGTGGAAACTACATTTGGATTGCCGAGTCTGAAGATTTGATACACTGGGGAAAACATAAATGTATTGCCCAAACACGCACAGGTATGTGGGATAGTGTGAGAGTCGGAGCTGGAGCGTCTCCGGTAAAAACCAAGTATGGATGGCTTGAGGTTTATCATGGAGCGAATGAAAAAAACAGATATTGCCTTGGAGCAATTTTACTCGATTTAGATGATCCTTCAAAAGTTCTTGCACGTTCAGTTACCCCGGTGATGGAGCCCAAAGAAAGCTATGAAATGAAAGGCTTTTTTGGTGAAGTAATATTTACAAACGGACATGTTCGAAAAGGCGACAATCTCACGGTTTACTATGGCGCTGCCGACAGTGTCATATGTGGTGCTAATATTTCAATAACAAGTATTCTGAAGTCATTAAACATTATCTAACAGGGAATGAAAGAGCTTAAAGTATTTTTGTCGCAGCCTCGTAACACCCGGATATTGCTGTCTACAGTGGCTGTTTATGCTTTGATATTGCCTGTTATTGAGGTATTTCAGGCAGCATATATTATGGGGAAATCCAGTGAAATGATACGGGTATTATTTTATCAGCTTTCTGTTTATACTTCGATACCCTTTGTTTTTTTGATCAACGGATTTCTGCTTCGAAAAGTAAGACCAGATCTCCTGTTTATTTTAGGGATGATTTTAAGTGGAGTCTCTATGTTGATAATGACATCTCTACCGGAATTAACCAATTGGGGATTAGGCATTGCAGGAATGTTAATGGGAGTTTCATTTGGCTTTTTCTGGTCTAACAGGGATTATCTGGTGTTGGTGAGTACAAACGATCAAAACCGAAATTATTACTACGGAACAGAGTCATTCTTCAATACTTTTTCCAATGTGGTAGTAAATACAACTATAGGTTTGTTTATCGTTTATTTTACCGAAAGTTTTAAGGGCTTGGAAAACAGCAGAGGAGTGGCTTACAACATAATTGCCTATTCCGTTTTAGTGCTTTCAGTAATTGCTTCCATCATACTTTCAAAAGGTAAGTTTGGACGACCGAAAAGTCCAAAATTCATCTATTTTAAATTTCATAAATTATGGTACAGTATGTTGAAAATGGCTGTTTTGAAGGGCTTGGTGCAGGGCTTTATCGTAACTGCTCCGTCTTTACTTATTTTCAAATTTATTGGGAACGAAGGCGCTTTAGGTACCGTGCAAAGTGTAAGTGCATTAATTACTGCCTTTTTAATGTATTTTATCGGGCGGAAGGCGAAACCGGAACATCGTTTATTAATTTTAGCTTTTGCTTTGATACTATTTGTAGTTGGAGCAATATTTAATTCTGTTTTGTACAATTCAATATCAGTTTATGTCTTTCTGTTATGTTTGGTAATTGCACGGCCACTTTTTGATATTGCCTATTTTCCAATTCAATTAAAAGTAATTGACTATGTTGCTTCTGCTGAAAAAAGGAATGAATATACCTACATCTGTAATCATGAATTTGGATTGTATGTCGGGCGTTTAATAGGCTGTGGAACTTTCATAATTATTGCGTGGAGTATTTCCGAAGATACAGCGCTTGTGTTCACTTTACCGTTTGTTACAATTTTGCAGGCGCTTTCATACTTCATTTCAAAAAAAATGATTAAAAATATTAATTCATAATTAATGTCAGTTTTATGTAAAAAATCTACAGTGACGGGTTGAAACAGCTCCGCCAGATTGCAGAAAATTATCAAGTACCCTGCCAGAATATTAAGATAAAATTGCGGCATCAGAGAATAACCGTCGGACAGGAAAACCGGTAATCCGGTTTGCTAGCAATATAGTTCAATAAGAATAAGAGAAAGGAAACATTACTAATGCATTATCAAACTGCTTTCCTGCTTTGGGCAGGACTTATTGTCGATGTGGTTGCCCTTTGTATGATCATCTATCTGAAAAAGCGCAAAGCTTTAGATGAAAAAAGCACGCTGAGTGTGGTGTACCGGGTACCCCTCAAAGGGAAAAGCGTGGGGTGAGATGACGTTCGGAAAGTTATTCAACTTGATCAGTACAGGAGCGGACTAACTCCCCGGCATTGTAACAGGATAAATGATTTATTACTTGCTATTACATGACTTATGGAAGAAAATCGAGTTGTGGAACCAATAAACCCGGAACATATTGTAGAACAACTAAAAGACAATTTACAGAAAATAAACAGTGCGGAGTATGATGAAATTCCAAAAGTAGAGAAATCAGTAGGAATTTGCTCAACAGCGCTATTGGAATTACGGGACTATGTAAACCGCTCAGACTTTAAAAAACAGGAAGAAGAAATCCGGTTTTTTAAAGAGATAAAACCTTATGTGCTTTCGGAATACCTGTATTACAGTAAACTCTGGGAAATTTTAGTCCGGCAGCCGGTAACTTCCATAAGAAGGAAGAAAAAGTATCTGAGGCAAATGATAGCGGAAACACAGCAGTTTCTTAACGATAATACTGAATTTTACCTCTATTGCCGGAGCGGTGCATCTCATTTGGATGAAAAATACTTTGTCCGAACAGAAATCAGCTGTACACTGAATTGTTCCCGGTTTATTTATGACCCGTTTTTCTCCACCAACCATGATTATACCCTTGCAGCGATAAAAGCCAATGAAAAGATTGCAGCTTATTGCAATGAAGAACTTAATAAGTTAAAAAGATGGGGCAAGTATAGGCTTGTCCGCAGCGACATGACCTGGGACCATACAAAACGGGACCTGATGCTTATTGTTTATGGCATTTATTATACGGATGCAGTCAATAAGGGGAGTGCCTCGATCAAGGACTTGGTCAAAGGTTTTGAATCCCTTTTCAACGTTGATTTATCAGGTTACTACCATATTTTTTATGAAGCCATCCAGCGCCAGCAACCGTTCGAGTATTTAGACAAAATGAAAGATGAGCTGGAAAAACGCTTGGAAGAGTCAGACGAAAACAAAAGGCGAAGAAGAGGGAACCAAAAATAGATTGTTTGAAAACAATGAATAAAAGAAGAGCAGAAAACAAACAGGATAACATTAAAGAATAAACAAACAGAATAATAATGAGAATATAACAGGGATAAAAATACAGACGCGTTAGTTTTTGATTCTTGTACCGGAAAATCGTCAAATTTTAAACATCACAGGGACCTAAACAGGACGCCCGCGCAATTGGCGTGGGCTGGGCTTACCTGTGGTGTGGGTGTTTGACGATACCTCCGGTACGGTATGTTCCAGTTCCACGCTTTTTTTATTCCCGGCTAAATTTGACATATATTTATAAGATGAATAAATACCTGACTGCCAAGAATATTGAAAATGCAGACCTAATCGCTGTTTCCCAGCGTTGCCCGTTTGAAGAAGTGACCCGTGATTGTCCTTTTATTCCATACCATCGGTTAAACGACCTGGACGAACAAATCCGGCAACTGAACACTCTTGATGAAGATACTCTCCAGCAACTCCGTTCCTTTCACCGTTCGTGCATCGTGGTGAGGAGAAGTCAAATGGAACTAAATGAGGCCAACTTTAAAGAGTCATAAGATATGATTTCCTGAATCTTCCTGTTTTAAAATAATCCTCGCATATACAGTGTTTATATTCAGTGTTTTATGAAAAATATCTTCAAAAATACCACCACAGTGTGGTACTAAATGTTTTGAGGCAATACAATTTTGGCAAAACTCAATATATATCATTAAAAAGTAAAAAGTTATGCCGACAGAAATTGTAACAACAGACGATTTACGGGAATTCAAACTCGAATTGCTTAAAGAAATCAAACAAATCCTGGCTGCCCACCATGGTCAACCGTTCAAGAAATGGTTAAAATCGTATGAAGTAAGAAAACTGCTGGGAATCTCACCAGGTACACTTCAAAACCTAAGGATAAACGGGACTTTGCCTTTCACTAAAGTTGGCGGGGTAATTTTTTATGACAGCGAAGACATCAACAAAATGATGAAAGAAAATCTGGTGAAAAACCGCTTTGAATTCCGCCGCGGCAGATGAATTACATCAGGCACCAAACCGGTTTATTTGAACGGTTTGCGGAAGATGAACGAATCAGTCCATTTCATATCAGCCTTTATTTTGCTTTGTTCCAATTCTGGAACAGGAACCGTTTCCGAAACCCGTTCCCGGTATCCAGGGAAGAGCTTATGTTCCTTTCGCATATCGGGTCGGTAAACACCTATACAAGATGTATAAAAGAACTACACCAGTGGGGGTATATAGAATATTTTCCATCATTTAATCCGAATACCGGGAGTAAAGTCACCTGTATCAGTTTTGATAAAGGTAGTGATAAAGCTGGTAGTAAAGGTGATGGTAAAGGTGATGATAATGCTACTGGTAAATCTTTCTATAAGAATATAAACATTACAAACGGGAATAAACAGGCTTACAACCAATATTTAAAAAATGGAAGAGAAAAAGAAAAGCGGAACAACAACCCGCTCCATGCCGAAACCGATAAGGACTACTCGGAACCCTTATAGCGACATAGCAGAACTCAAAAACGGGATGTACCTGTTCGATTTTTCCCTGTGCAGGAAATGGCTGGAAGATGTGGGCAAACAACAATACGGGGAGTATTTTAGGCTTTACCCGGAAGATTACAGGGTAATTTACAGCTTACTGGTTTATGCCATTGAAGATAAAAAAGAATCAGCAAAGCTTAACCTGGATCTTAAGAAGGGGATCCTCCTGGCCGGGCCAATCGGTGCGGGAAAATCTACTTTAATGGCGTTAATAAAATACTTTTTACAACCGGGCAAACAATATCAAATAAAATCCACCCGCGACATTACTTTTGAATTTGAGAATGAAGGATACAAAGTGATTAACCGCTACAGTAAAAATCCGTTAAACCTGAGTTACACCAACCCGGTTCCGAATATCTTTTGCTTTGACGATTTGGGTGTAGAACAGCCTCAAAAACATTTTGGCAACGAATGTAATGTTATGGCGGAAATTCTGCTCAGCCGTTACGATTTGTTTATCTCCAAAGGAATACCAACACACTTAACCACTAATCTTTCGGCTTCTGAAATAGAAGAGAAATATGGCAACCGTGTCCGTAGTAGGATGAGAGAGATGTTTAACCTGGTTGCTTTTGACAAAAACGCACAGGACAAAAGAAGCTGAATAGATAATTATCACAGCTAATCCGGTGCACAGGCCGTTCCCCCGGTTTTGGAAATACGACTGCTCGTGATTCACAGTATTTTCGTGTCCCTTTTTGGTACCGGTATGAACAGTCTTTCGCACCGCACGGCAAGAGCCGGGACTCCGGTTCACATTGCTCACCCCCAACGCTAAATTTCATTACGCCTGTCCCGGATTTTCTTTCCTCACGCAGTCCATCACGGCAAAAATCCGAAAACCAGGCTTTATTCCGCCTTCTTTCAATTCGCTTGGTTTCCCTTTATCTCCCGGCACTTCCCCTTTGCCTGCCTTAAAAAGGATTTTACTGATTGTTCTCCAACGCCCCGGCACATTCCCCTAACCGGCTCCAACGCTCCCTGATCCCGTTCGCATACTCACGGAGTACGGTCGCTGTTTGTCGCCGTCACGGGGAAAGAGCCTCCGGGCTCCCCACGGCAAAAGCCGCCCTTCCATTGCTTACAGGGCTGCATTTGCCTTTAGCCCGCCCGCATTAAAACAATAACAGGTAGCAATCCCTGTTTTCTCAAAAACCAAAAAAGAAATCCAAAGTTAGCCACCCTCCCACATTCCGACACATCTTGAAAATGCAAGGCCGGGGCAAGTGGCGCGGCATAACAGGTTTAAAGTTTAATGCAGAAACTTTAAAGGTTCCGCACCAGCCCTGCATTTTCTCCCCGTGTGGCTCCGTTTCGAATTTCTTTTCTTTTTGAGGGTTTTCTTTTCTTTTTGAAAATAAGGATGTGTTTAAATCCAACCAAATTAAACCAAAGGCTATGATAGCCTCGCTTATTAAAAGTCGATAAACAGAAATGTGTTTTTAAGTAGTTGATATGATGTGTTTTATTGATTCCACTTCAGAAAAAACAACACACTGTGGTATTTTCCGTTTTCGCGCTTTAGACCTTTGCCCCGGTAACAAAAAATACAAGTTATGTTTGGAATCAACGAACTCACCTGGGGTGAATTTACAGCGTTTATCCTGTTTGTTTTGATGGCCTGGTACGCCTTACTGTTAGTCCTTGGTTGGATAAAGTCAAAGCAGGGAAACGGACACGGGAGTTATGAAGAATACCAGTCCGGCATTACCTCCTGTGAGGCCTTACAACCGATCGTAGTCTCATCACAGGATTACCCATCGGAAATCCTCCCCATAAGCCTGGTAGAAAACATATCCTTACCGGCTTCGCTGTATGAAGAAACCGGGTACGACGAAGGCCTGGCTATCGACCATTTTACCAGAAGTAATAGTCCGATACTGGCCAAAATGCTTCCTGAAATCCATTATCAACAATAATTACTAAAAATCAAAATCATGAGAAAAAAGATTCAAACGGTTTATCAGAAAAGTGTGGCATTTACTGCCTTAACAGTCTTTGGGGTTTACAGCAGTTTTGCGCAAAGCTCAGCCGGTATTGACCAGGCTACATCCGAGGTCGGCAGTTACATTGACCCCGTGGCCAACCTGATCATTGCCATTGGTGCTGTGGTCGGGTTGATCGGGGGAGTCCGTGTTTATATCAAGTGGCAAAGCGGCGACCAGGACACTCAAAAAGCTATCATGGGCTGGTTTGGCGCCTGCCTGTTTTTGGTTCTTGTGGGAGTTGTAATACGAGCATTCTTTTCCTAACAACAGAAAAGATGAAAACGTACACCATCCGGAAAATCGATACCAACCTTTACATCAAAGGCTTTTCAGGGCAACTGGTCTATTCAGCCATGTACGGTATTATTGCTGCTTTGCTGCTGTTTGTGCTGCTTTATATCCTTATCGGGACCTTTATTGCTGTTATGGTTTGCGTGCCCCTGTTTTTTGCTTACCTGTACCGCCTGAATAAAATCCAGAAAAAATACGGCCATGCAGGATGGGGCAAAAAGAAAATTGCCCGGCAGCTCCCTGAATTTATCACCATTAAAAAACGGTTTCTGCGATGAAAGTAAAACCCATAGAAAAGAGTTTGCACCTATTAGGTTTTAACGGCAATACCATAGTTTCGAATAACCTCGATATGGGGTTTGGGTTAAGGCTCGAACTGCCCGAGCTGCTATCTAACAGCACGGAACAGTTGTATCGGTTACATGATACTTTTCAAAGGGCGGTAAACCTGTTGCCTGAAAACACCCTGCTCCATAAACAGGATTTCTTTTCTGTGGAACATTTTGAGGGAAGCAATAAAACTTCAAAAAAGAGGTATCGGGATAGCCTGAATCGGTATTACATGCAACATTTTAACGGGCGATCTTACCTGAAACAGGAATGCTACCTGTACATCAGTTTGCTAAATGTAGGATTACTAAAAAATTATCTTGGTTCATCCCTGCTGTTTTCCCGCAAACAGAAATTGCAGGAAATAAAAATGAACGGGAAAATAAACGAGCTGCGTTCCAACCTGGTTTCGGTTTTTGGGCAAAGCGGGATAAAGGCAAGGCCGGTTGCACAGGAAGAAGTCATTGGAAATGATGGTACAACAGGACTGATTGAGCGGTATTTAACCCTTAATTTCAGGGAAGGTCAGCCATTGCTGGGAGGGATCGATTTCAGGGACAGGCTCCGGGTGATGGACCGCTTTGTGGAAATCCTTAGTTTAAGCGACTTCTCGCACTTGCCAACAGAAGTAAGGCCAACAAGCTGCCATCCCCAAACCAGCCTTCCGGTGTCGATGGTGTACCCGGTGACCTACCACCTGCCGTTTTCACATATTACCAACCAGTTTATCTATGTCCCGGAGCAACAAAAAGTAAAAGCCGGATTGGAAAGCAACCATAAGAAGATTTACAGTCTGTCTAAATTTTCTTCGGAGAATAAGGTCAATGCAGGGCTGATTGAAGATTTTCTGGATACGGTTCAGGTTTCAGGGGAGAAAATCGTCAAAACCCATTTTAATGTAATGCTTTTTGACGAATCCATTTCTGAACTAAAAAAGTGCAAAAGCGAAACCGCCTCGGCCTTTTCGCTGATGAATTGCTTTCCTTACCAGCACACCTTTGATTTGCCCCTGTTGTTTTTTGCCTGTGTGCCTTTTTCAACCCAATTACCTGAAACGGAACTGTTTACCACACAGGTCCCACAGGCTTGTTGCCTGACCAATTTTGAGGGAGAAGTGCAAAATTCTAAGTCTAATTTTTTTATCAACCTTTCCAACCGACAGGAAGGTTGCCCGGTAAAAATTGATCTTTCAGATGAGCCGATGCAAAAGCACCTGATCCATAACCGGAATAAAATTATTATTGGCGGTTCCGGCTCCGGGAAATCATTTTTTACGAACCACCTGTTGAGGCAATATGCAGAAAGCGGAAACTGTCATATCGTTTTACTGGACGTTGGCCGTAGCTATGAGATACTGACCCGCTATCTGGATGAAAAGCTAAAAGATAAAGGCGGGGCAAAACTGATCGAATTTTCCGAAACGAACCCTATTTCTTTTAACCCTTTTGTAGTGGATGGGGAACCGGACATTGAAAAAAAACAAACCATCCTGTCGGTCATTTATACCATTTACAAAGAGAACCTGACAGAAATGGAAAAGGATGTGATTGCCTTTTCGGTTAACCGCTACTTTGAAACCAACATTAAAAAGAAACGCTGCTTTAACAGTTATTATGAGTTCTGCAAAGAAATCATTCCCCGTCTGGCCAAAGACGAATCCATCGAGTTTAACAGCAACGAATTTTTCTTTATCCTCAGTAAATACTATAAAGGTGGTGAATATGATTACCTGCTGAATAAACCAATGAACACCGATGAGTTTTTTGCCTGTCCGTTTCTTGTTTTTGAACTGGATTCGATAAAAGACCACCCGGTAATTTTTCCCGTGGCCACACTGATCATTATGGATATTTTCCTGCAAAAGATGCACAGGTTGAAACGGGTCAGAAAGGTAGTCTGTTTGGAAGAAGCCTGGAAAGCTATTGCGACCCCTCAAATGGCAGGGTTTATTAAGTATTTTTTCAAGACCATCCGCAAATTTTTTGGTGAGGCTATGGTAGTTACCCAGGAGGTGGACGATGTAATCTCATCACCCATAATCAGGGATGCCATTATCAATAATGCCGATACAAGGATATTGCTGGACATGAACAAATTTAAAAACAAGTTTGATGAAATCAGCCGGTTCCTGGGATTGAATGAATTCCAGAAGGAACAAATCCTTTCCATCAACAAAAACCTGCCATCTGACCGGAAGTTCAAGGAAGTATTTATCTCGCTGGGGGAATATTCCCGTGTTTTTGCCCTGGAAGTCAGCAAACCGGAATACTATTGTTACACCACCGAACAAAAGGAAAAAGAAGAAATCCTTGGCCGGCTGAACAAGGAAGGATCTGTGTTGGAGGTACTCAAAACAATTTAAAGCGACTGTCTCACTACTCATTACTTACATCTCAAAATCTTAAAGAACAATGAAAACAACAATTAAAATTCTGGCGATTATCCTGATCCTTTCGGGAACCTGCCTGACACAATCAAAAGCCCAAACACCCGTAACCGATGTAGGGGCAGGTATCCAGCGCGAAGCGCTCTGGGTGGAAGAAGAAGGCATCCTGTCGAAAATCAATTTGTACAATGTCCTGATCAAAGCCCTGAACGGCGATATCAAAGGGCTCACCGGGGATATTCTTGGCATTGATGAGAAGATGCTGGAGAGCCTGGAAAAGGTATCCGACCTGATCAAAGACTACAAACGGATAAAGGAAACCAAAGACATCCTGCAGCAGATCATTGCCATATATACCGAGAAAGTACCATTACTGGTACAGGACGGAAACTTTACCACACAGCAGGCAGCCGCCATTGTGCAAAGTTTTGATATCATCCTGGATGACAGCAGGGCGCTGGTCACTTCGATCCTGAACACGATTATCAAAGATGATCTGTTTATGATGGATGACAAACAACGCTACGATGCCATTAACGGGATTTACCTGGGTGTGAAACAGCATTACGGCACCATCTGCTACCTGTATAACAAAATCATGTACGCTTCTTACCTGAAAAGCCACGAGTCGGGCGACCTGGAAAGCTTTGCCATGTATTACAGCCTGTATAAATAGTCTATACCATGAAAAAAATAAAACTCATTATTGTAATGATTGCGCTTTTAGCAGTGTGTTTCCCGGAATCTGTAAAAAGTCAAATCGCTGATATTAAAAAATGGACGGGAACCTATCCTGATATGGAGGAAAGTTACCCGTTGTCATTCATCGCTTTTAAGGGTTGGTTAATACCTGTACCTCATGTTTTTGTACGCACCTGGCCCACTCATTATTACATTGAGGCGGACGCCATGCCGGTAACCGATGCCACGGAAATTGGCGGGTCTACCGTAACCGGCTTATTGAGGATTGCGGCTAAAATGCTGGAACGGCACCAAATGGAAGGACGGCACGATGAAACCGTTCAGATAAAAAACAATACCGACCTGCAAAAACAGATCGGGGAAAAGCTATTCAACGCAAGGGCAGACCAGTTGGAAGATATGTTCGGCCTGGCACAACGTTTTATCCGGTTATACGGCAAGATAGACAGGATCGGTGGTTTGCCAAATTCTGCAGAAATAAAGAACATTTTCGAAGAAGAAGCCGACCGCCAGTTGATGCGCTTTTTGATGGTCAACCTGTTGCAGACCGGCCACGGCGAAAAACTGGACGCTCTTTCCGAAATCAACTCCACCCTGAATAAACTGCTGGGGGAAGTGGATTATATCTGGTCCAAAATCCGCTATTTCAGTAATTACAATGCAGAAATTACCAGCTATTCATTTTTAACCCAATAAACCGAGATGATGTTACTGCAAGTATTAAGTACCAACGATTTTTTCAATTTTACCGACTTCCTGGTATTACAGGGGGTGAACCATGCCCGTGTGCTGGTGGACTTGGCAAGGGCTGTTGGCGGGATAGCCGCTTTCTTTTATATCTCAAAACGGATCTACGAGCAACTGATTGCCGATAACCCGGTTTCCATACTGCCGCTGCTCAGGCCTTTCGCCCTGGTATTGGTCATCACGTTCTGGGGGCCGTTTGTGAACCTTTTACTGGCTCCGACAAAAGGGCTGACCGAACTTTCGGAAGCCGTCTATGTGGATAAAAAGCACCTTGTAAAAGAGAAGCTGGAAGAAAAGCAGCAGGCTATCCTGGCCACCGATTTGCCCCTGTTTTATGAAAATGAAGAAAAGGAGGCAGCCCTCTGGGACAAAGGGGTCAACCTGCTGTTAACGACCTACAACATTATCAGCGGGCGGGCTATCCAGAACCAGATCAATTTTTACCTGATGGACGCTGTCCGCCAGTTACTGGAATCCCTTTTTGAAGTGCTGGTTTACCTGATCGCCTTTCTTAGGACATTGTTTTGTGTGTTGCTGGTTATTTTCGGGCCGCTGGTTTTTGCCCTGTCCATCTTTGACGGGTTTCAGGACAATTACCTGCAATGGATCGCCCGGTTTGTGAACGTCAACCTCTACCTGCCCATTGCTTTGCTGATCCTTTCCATCGTCCAGGAAATCCTGATCTATGTGCTGGATCTGGAAATCGCCCAAATCAACGCCATGCTGATCTACCAGCCTAAAATGTTTTTTGTTTCCAACCTGATTGTACCGGTATGCGGGATTGTGGGTATAGCGATGACGCCCAAGATTGCATCCTGGATTGTTTCGGCATCCGGAACAAATTCCGGAGGGGGAAGGCTGGTGCGTACTGCAGCAGTTATGGCCATTACCAAGGGCGCCATGAAATAGAGGAAGTAGACCAATCAAAATCTTATACATAGAAAATGAAAAAGATATTTGACATTCAGCGAAAATTCCGCTTCATAGTTTATGTGCTGCTCATTATCAGCCTGGCGCTGGTAAGCACAAGTATTTATGTGTTTACACTATCAGCGGATATGGTAGAGCTGTCCAAACAGAAAATCTATGTGCTGGATAACGGGAAATCCCTTTTGGTGGCGCTCCGGGAAGACATCTCCGAAAACCGTACAGCCGAAGCGCGAGACCAGGTAAAACGTTTCCACGAGCTGTTTTTTACCCTTGAACCCGATAAGGAATATATCGAAAACAATGTGCGGGAGGCCCTCTATCTGGCTGACCGTTCAGCAATGGAACAATACCAGGCATTTAAGGAAAACAACCTGTATAACCAGGTAATTGCCTCGGATATCAGCATGACCTTACAAACCGATTCCATCAGCCTGGATTTTTCCACCTATCCGTACCGGTTTACTTACCGGGGAAAACAAAAGATTGTACGAAAATCCAACATTACGATCCGCAAGCTGGAAACATCGGGCTTTTTACGCAATATCTCGCGAACAGACAACAACCCGCATGGTTTCCTGATCGAAAACTGGCGTATTGTGGAAAATAATGACATCGAAACAATTCGACGCAAATCCTTTTAAAAAGACAGCATGATGAAAACAGAAAATACAAATCAAAACCTAAAAGACGTCAGCCGCTTTACCCGCTGGGTGAACAATCTGGACACTAGGGATCAATCACTGACACCCCGGCGAAGGAAAAGGAAGTGGATACTTATAACAGGCGGGATTTTTATCCTGTTTGTATTGTCGTTTCTGCTTTTCCCGTCAGCAAATCCCGGTTCTTCAAAAGTAATCACACCTAAAGCAGGAATAGAAAGCCAAGGCAAGGAACCAGCCGCTCAATCTGCCTTTGATTTACCGGTAGATTCCTTTGAAAATCATTTAAAAAGTATCATCCATGAAGAACTATCTGAAAAAAAATAAAGGCCTGTTCCTGTTGCCCCTGGGATTAATCCCTTTTCTGATCCTTATTTTCTATGTGCTGGGTGGAGGGAAAGATGGCGAACAGGATCAGCAACAACAAGCACAGGCCGCTGACGGGGCAAACTATGTATTGCCCGAAGCTGAAAAATCCATAGGGATCATGGATAAAATGGAAGCCTACCAGCAAGGGGCTACTGAAAATGAACTTGCGAATGTACAACTCAGAGAAGATTCCATAGAGATACAACAAGCTCCGGTTGATTCAACACAGGAAGAATTATCCCTGTTGGCGCAGCAAAACCAAAAGCTCCCTGAAAATCTTCTGGCCCACATCAAACAAAAAGAAAAGGAGGCAAGAAAAGAACTGGCAGAACCGGGACAAAAGAAAGAGAGCAGGCCAGTTCCTCCGAAGCAACACCCTGGTTTCCCTGCAAAAAGGCAAAATACTGAACCCAAAAAGGACCCGGTAAAACAGGTTACCGGTATTGAAGAACTGGATAAGGTTTTTGACGAGAACAGGACACTGAACCGTCAAAACGATTCACTGAAGTTTTACCTGCAACAAAGCCAAAACAGGTTGGAACAAATCGAAAAGGCACAAAATGCAAGTTTCTCGCTTGATAAGAAAACCAATGTCGGGTTCAATCAAAACGAAGAAAAAAGCAAGCTTATCAAAGCAGAGATCTATGAAACAGCGACTGTACTTGACGGCAACCGGGTAAAACTCCGTTTGCTGGAAGATACCCGGATAAATGGTCAGGAAGTCCCGGAAAATACATTCATATACGGCATCTGTAAAGTCAGGAATGAACGGTTACACATCGAAATCAACCAAATGCCTGTCGGTGAAGGTTTTCTTCCGGTAAAGCTTGCTATCCACGATCTGGACGGGATGCCCGGCCTTTATGTCCCGGACAATGTCGCCCGGAAAGTAACGCAGGAAGTCGGGGGCTCCACCAATACCTCTTCGCTTTTTGGGATGACGGACGATCCCCTGACGTATGCCGGGATACGAGCTGCCGACCGCACCACGCAAATCCTTTTAAAACGGGTACGCCTAAAAAAGGTAACAGTCCGGAAAAATACAATGGTATATCTCATCAATCAAAACTAATCATCATGAAACGACTATTTTTTATCCCTTTCATTTTCTTTTTGTTTTCAATGGCATGCAACGCCCAGGACTGTATTGAAGTCTGCGGGAATAAGGCCATCCACATTATCAGCAATGAAAAAATAACCTACCTGCAGGTAGGTGACCACGATAAAATCATGGCTGAGATTGTCCCCGAACATCCGAACCTGGTCCGGGTAAAAGCCGTGAAAAACTTTGAAGGCGAATCATCATTAACACTTGTTAGCGAAAATAAAGTCTATTCCCTGTTCGTAAAATATGCCGATACAGGCAGGCTATCCTGGCAGTTGGAAGATTTTCATTTTTTAAAAAACGGGAACCTGACAACTGGGAGAATCCCTGACTACTTACTTAAGGAGCTAAGTTTTCAAATCCTATCCAGAAACCAAAAACACATCAAAAGACGAAAGGAGAAAAAAAACGGGATAAGGTTTCAACTGACCAACATCTATCTGAAAAACGACCTCCTTTTCTTTGAACTGGAAATTACCAATCAGACCAACTTAGGATATGAGGTGGAAGGTTTTCACTGGTGGATTGGCGATAAAAGGCAGTACAAAGCTACCAATGTCCAGGAATACCCGGTTGAACCGGAATACCAGCATTACAACATTAAAACGATTCCGGCCAAAACAAAACTCAGGGAAGTGTTTGTATTGCCCAAACTCACCATCCCCGACAAGCGGATACTCACCATTGAAATGTTGGAGAAAGCATTGGGCAACACGGGGCGAAAACTCAGCCTTGAGGTGAAAAACAGGGACATCTTTCAAGCCAGGACATTCTAACCTTTCAATTTTCCGAGAAATGTTGAACGAATCGCCGGAATTAAGAAAACTGCACGAAGGTTTTCGGTTCTTTAGTTACCTGTTGCTATTGCTGACCTTGTATATCAGCCAAATTCATTTCTTTGCCGGGAAAGGCTTTTATATCCCGGAGTTTGCCGCAGTAATCGAAAAAATAACCCGCATCGGTTTTCTTAGCGATACTGTTTTGGCAAAAGCTGTTTGCCTGGCTTTTCTGGCGATTACCTGTATCGGCACTAAGGCGAAAAAAGACCTCGATTTAAAGGTTTCAGAAATTGTCATCCAGGTAATTGTTGGCTCTGCTCTTTATTGGGGAAGCCTGCTGTTCTTTGAATCTGCAGCGGTTTATTTGCTGCTTTCCTTTTTCGGGTTTGTCGTTCTGAATATCGGGTTTGACAACATCTCCAAACTTATTAATGTCAATCTGATGAAAGACCGTTTTAACACGGAAAACGAAAGTTTCCCGCAGGAACAAACCTTAAAGGAAAACGAATTTTCCGTTAATCTAACGACACAATTTCAAACCAAGAACAAAACACATTCCGGTTACATTAACGTCATCAACCCGTTTCGGGGAACCATGGTCATCGGGACTCCCGGCTCCGGGAAATCCTATTCCGTAGTATTGCCTTTTATCAAACAACATCTTTCCAAAGGCTTTGCGATGTGTGTCTATGACTTTAAATACCCGGACTTATCCGATGTTACATATAATTATTTCCTGAAAGCCAAAAAGAAAAAGGTTTTGCCGGAGCAGGCCCGGTTTTATGTGATCAACTTTGACGACATCCGGAAATCCTACCGGTGCAATCCTTTGGCGCCGGAACTGATGGAAAGCCCCATCGATGCGTTTGAATCATCCCGGACCGTACTGTACAACCTGAACCGGGAATGGATACGCAAACAGGGTGAGTTTTTTTCAGAATCGGCCGTATCGTTTTTTGCCGCCATAATCTGGTTTTTGAAAAAATACCAAAACGGCGAATATTGTACCCTGCCCCATGCCATTGAACTGTTGCAACTGGATTACGATGATTTGTTTACCATACTTTCCAAAGAAAAGGATGTGGAAAACATTGTCAATCCATTTATCAATGCCCATAAACGCGGAGCCAACGAACAACTGGAAGGGCAGTTGGGCAGCCTGAAGATTGCCATTTCAAAAATCATCAGCAAGGAAATTTACTGGATATGTTCCGGTAATGATTTTTCGCTGGACATCAATCATCCGGATCAGCCAAAGGTTTTATGCCTGGCCAATAACCCGCTTCGCATTGAAATGTACGGGGCGGTGCTGTCCTTGTTTATTACCCGGATGCTGAAAATCATGAACCGGAAAGGGCAGCATAAAGCATCGCTGATTTTTGACGAGCTGCCGACCATTTATTTCCGGGGGCTGGATATATTGATTGCAACCGCGCGGAGTAATAAAATATCCACACTGGTTGGAGTCCAGACCATTGACCAGCTTATTCGGGACTACGGGAAAGAGCAGGCCAATGCCATCCTGACCAATATCGGGAATGTTTTTGCCGGTCAGAGCGTAGGAGAAACAGCCAAATTTATCCAGGACAGGATGGGCAAAATACTACAGGAACGACAATCCATTAACATCAACCGCAATACCCAGTCGTCCACCTTTTCTACCCAGATGGATTTCCTGGTGCCCGAAGGAAAGATTGCCACACTTCCGCAAGGGTATATGGTAGGCCAGGTGGCTGATAATTTTAACCAGCAGGTGAGCCAGCGCAATTTTAATTGCCTGATTGATGTGGATACGACAGCAATTGAACGGGAGGGAAAAAAGTACCTGCCTATTCCTACTATTTACCGCTTTGACAATATCAACGATGTGCTGGAAAATAACCGCAATCAAATCTGTAATGATATTATCCGAATCCTGAGAAATACCGCATGACAACCCTCAATAATAATTAATCACTAATAAATTAAAAAGTTATGGAACAAAGTACCCGCATTAAAAAAGACGAAATCCCCTTTGATAAACTGGAAAAAGTTGGGGTGAAAAAAGATTTTATCGACCGTATGGATGAAAACGAACTGAGAGATTTTCTGAACGGTTACCGCTCCCAAAAGCTTTATACCATCAATGCTACGGTGAACGATGAGCAACTCCGCATCCCGGCAAAACTCCGTTTGCAAAAGCAGGATAACGGCGCAGTGGATGTAAAAATCCATCCGATACAACGGTTGTATGTCCCCGATGAATATATGGGCCATAAGTTTACCAAAGAAGAAAAGGCCGTATTGCTGAATGACAAGAACCTGGGAAAAGCGATCGAATTAACCGGGAAAGATGGCAAAAAGGACAGCTATTACCTGGCTATTGATAACAAAACCAATGAACTCATTCCGCTCAGAACAAAAAATATCAAAGTACCCGACAAAATAAAAGGGGCCAGCCTTTCTGCAGAACAAAAGCAAAAACTGGCTGCCGGTAAAAAAGTTTACCTCGATAAAATGACCGGAAGAAACGGAAAAAAGTTTGGTGCATCGCTCCAGGTGGATGCAGCCAACCGGACGATTAATTTCTCTGGTTTCAAGCAGGAAAAAGATTTGGATAAGAAACAGGCTAAGGGTAAAGGTGCAAAACAAAAAATAGGGTAATTCCACGACCTGAATTAACCTTAAAAGTCAGTAGAAAACAACTTAGGGGGAGGGGATTGCAAGATACTATTATAAAAAGCAAATTTTAGAAGCATTTTTTTTGCAGAAAAGACAGCTTGAAGAGGTTGGTTTCTACCTGGAACTAACGTAGGCAATGCAAGATGTCAGTTTGTATATACAAACT
>JAVEYG010000051.1:0-24717 GCA_034003625.1 Prolixibacteraceae bacterium
TTCGAACAAACATAAATCAAAAATACAGAAAGAATTAACACCCAAAATGACACGTAACGCAGGCCTAAGTGCCTCTTATTGTGTTGCTTGTGGTTTTATGGAAAATTGAGCGCGGAAGTCAGGAGAAATCAGGAATCTGGATGCAAGCGCATTCCTGGTCGTTTGACATTCCTTATTTTCTGTTTATTACTTGATATTAACAAAATATTTATCTATAACATAAGGGGTACTTAGGTCATGCAAATCAGGAAATATTACAATTCTTTTATCCGGATATTGCGGAACCACAATTCGGAACCGTGTCCCAGAAAACCGATATGCCCCGATTGGCGCAACAGCCCGGGATGGTCTTTCCCATCGGCAGTTCCATTTTTCGAAGCTTCTTTCATGTCGCCTTCAAGGATGATTTCCCCGTTCAGGGTAATTTTTATATCATCTCCTTTAACAATCACCTCTTGGCTGTTCCATTCTCCCAAAGATTTCAGGAACCCGCGTTTGGCCGGAATGATGCCGTATACCGAACCGTGGTATTGATACGGTTTTAGCTTGGCATACACGGGGGCATCGTTATCGAGAATCTGCAATTCTTTTCCGACATAAGCCGCATCGCCTTCCAGCGGGGCGTGGATTCCCAGTCCGTTGTTGGCGCCGGGAGTCAGTTTAAATTCAAAGCGGAAGACAAAACTGCCGTATTCTTTTTCGGTATACAAATTGCCCCGCCCCTTACCGCTCGGGCGAACCGCCAGGATTCCTTCTTCGGCAATATAATCGGTTTTATTGCCTGTCCATCCGTCTAAGTTTTTGCCGTTAAACAGCAACTGAAAGCCTTCTGCTTTTTCCTGATTAGAAAGTTCGGCTTCGTGACTGTTCAGCTCCCGGACAAAAATATTACGGAAAGCCAAATCGGTACCATGTGCCTGTAATTCGATGGCTTCTTTTGGGAAGATCGGGATGTTGCGGTCCCAGTAATTTTCCAGGGTTGTATTGTCAACAACCAGTATGCCGTTCAGATAAACGGTTACTTTTTCGCCCACCATCTTTATGCGGAAGGTGTTCCATTCTCCGATCGGATTGTCGGCAAGCACCAGTGGTTTTGAGGGGTTTGTTTTGTTGTTGTACAACCCGCCGGAACCTACCTGAGCGCCTACGTCGGTACGGGCAATGTCCCATATCTGCACCTGTGGCGCCCCGCGCAGGTAAATACCGCTGTCGCCATCTTTGGTAATCCGCCAGTCAACAAGCATCTCGAAATCGCCGTATTGCTTTTGGGTACACAGGTTGGCTCCTTTGCCGTTGAAAACAATAGCTCCGTCTTTCACCGACCAGTTTTCCAGCATTTTCTGATTGGCCTCTTCTTGTTTTTTTCCCAGTTCTTCAAGACTCATTTTTGCCCGGGTGAGCGGGTTACCAACCAATCCTTGCCATCCGCTCAGGTCTTTGCCGTTGAAAACCGGCACAAAACCTTCGCCCCCCGGCATTTTTTCGAGATATTCACGAATATCGATTTTATAATACTGGCTGTCAGCCCCTGTGATTTTTTCCATCACTTTTTGGGCTACCGAGCGTACATAATGCCCCTGTAAACCGTTGTTTTCGCCAGGTGTGGGGAGCATAATTTTCATTGCTGCCATAGCTGCCGGTTTCGATAGTTCTTCGTCATCAAGATATTCGACGACAAAAACCAGCGAAAGGAAAGTTTTTATCATCCCAGCAGCATCCATCAACTGCGTTTTTTCTTTGTTGTCCTGGCTGATCGCGGCCAGTTTGCGGACCAGCAATAATTTCTGGTCATCAGGAGAACCTGATTTCAGTACCTGCTGAAGGTAAACGCGGAAGGTTTTTTCGCGTGAACCGGCAAACTCGCCTTTTTCAAGAATAGTATACAAATACGGAACAGCGTCGTCGTTTTTCCAGTTTAGCAAGGCTTCGTATGCCGCTTGTTTTTCGTTTTGACTGCCGCTTTCAATGATGCGGGTAACTGTTGAGAAGGCTTTCGGATCGTCGACAAACGGAAGCACCGGGAGCAATTTCTCTTTCATTCCGTTTGTGCTAATTTGCTGAAGTATCAATTCCTGTTTCGACTTGCCGGTTTGCAGTACAGCAACTACGGCTTGTTGTACCGCTTCAATTTCTTCTTTTTTTCCCGATTTTTGAAGAAGCGCTAATAAGTCGTTCAGGTCGCCGGCGGTAGCCAGATTTTTTAGCGACTGAAAAGCAGTTTCTTTCAGTTTGGCATCGTTCGACGAACAAAGATTCAGCGCTTTGCCAAAATAATTCTCAGCCCGGCGTGCAGCCAGTGTTTCCAGCAGAATAACGGCTTTTTCGCCGGACGACTGTTCCATTTTTTCGCCCACCAAATTGCTGGTTTTTTGGGAAACCGTTTGCAATAATGCATCTTTTAATACAGCCAGTTCTTCGCTATCCGAAGCTTTTTCGAGTTGTTTCAGCAAAGGCATAACTGCGCTTTCTTTCTGGTTTACGGCTAAGGCGCGGATAGCCGCGATACGGACTTCCGTTGAGGCATCGTCGAGCGAGGGCAGGATACATTTGGACATAACAGATAATTCGTTGCGTTTGGCCAGGGCCCGGATGATCTGGACTTTGGTTGCGGCAGGCGCTTTTTTCATGGTAGCTATCCATTTTTCGGTTTCGGTGGCGGTCATGCCATCGGCTGCATACATTAAAACGGCATTGCGGTAGGCGGCATCGCTGTTTTTTATTTCTTTCAGAAGAAGGGAAGTTGTTTCGCTACCCAAAGAGGCCCGCATGGTTTTTAAAGCCGATGAGCGGAAGATCAGTTGCTCCGGTTTCACGCAGTTTTTCATTACGGCGCTGCACAATTTTTTAGCGGCTGCCTTTTGTCCGTTTTCGGCCAAACGGTTGGCAAAGTGAAGGTACGAGCGCATCGTCTCTGTCGGGTCGGCCTGATAAGCAACGGTTTGTGCTGCATCTGTAAAAATTTGCAGCGCCTGCTCATTGCCAATTTCAGCCAGTGCGAACAATGCTTGTTTTTTTACTTCTCCCTGAGTTTTTGCTAAAGAAGATAAAGCCGTAACGGCAGGTTTGTATTTTGTTGCACCCAGTGCTTTTGCCAGTGCAATTTGTTGATTGCCCGAAGCGGTGGGCAGCTTGGCAAGCATTGCAGCAGCAGCTTCTTCGGTGCCAATGGTCGTCAGTACCGAAACGGCAGGGGCATATAGTTTTTCATCTTCCAAAAGCCGGGAAAGCGGAGCGATGCTTTCACTGCCGCCGCAGAATACCAGACGTTCGATAAAGAATGTTTTTACTTCGGGGTCGCTGGCTTTTTCAATGGCTTTCAGTAAAGCGCCGGCGGTCAGCTCACGGGCATTTTCCCGTCCGGGGGCGCCGCTGTAGGTTGCCAGTGACCCGATAGCATAACGGGCTTGTGTGTCATCGCCGCTTCCAACAGGGATAACCATATCGCAAAATTGGGTAATCCCTTCGTCTCCCAAATCAATAATTTCCTGCGCCAGTTCATCCGCAGCAACCATGCTTTTGGCCGGAAACTGGACCAGAATATCGGCTACTTTTGTGCCCAGTGTGCGTTTGTCCTGTGCCTGGGCGCCGGAGTAAATACCTGCGCTAAGCAGTACAATTAGTATATAGTTGAAAAGATTTTTCATGTCCGTTGGTTTTAGTATTAAATTTTCCAGATTCCGCGCATTGGTTGGTCGATCAGGCGGTTGGCTTCTTCATCGTTAATAAATTCCTGTTTCACCGGGTCGAAATGCAGGGTGCGCCCCAGGCGGAGGGCAATAATCCCCATGTTCACAATGGTTGCCGACCGGTGGCCGTTTTCTTCGTTGAGGGCAAATTTCTGCCGTGTGCGTACCGACTCCGAAAACGTGTCGATTTGTGGTTCCGGATCGGGCAATGTGTCAATCAACGACATGATGTTCGGAATGGTTGATTCAAAGCCTTTGAAGATTTTTCCGTTCGGGCCTTCAATGTAGGCCGCGCTTTTATCTTTGTTTTCGCCGTCGAGGATAATCTGGCAGCCATCGTCGTAGGTGTAAGTGATTTTACGCCAGGTGCCCACTGCATCGTAATGCTGTTGTGGGGCATCCACTTCCACTTTTACAGGGCTGGTGTGGTCTTTGCCCAGCATGTATTGAACCGGGTCGATGTAATGCTGGCCCATGTCGCCCAGTCCGCCCCCGTCGTAATCCCAGTATCCCCTGAAAGTGCTGTGTACCCGGTGGGCATTGTAGGGCTTTTCGGGAGCAGGCCCCAGCCACATGTTGTAATCCAGTTCAGCCGGGACAGATTGTGGTGTCAGGTTGGTTTTTCCTACCCAATAAAATTTCCAGTTGAAACCAGTTACCCCACTAATGGTTACTTTTAGCGGCCATCCCAGCACGCCGCTGTCGATCACTTTTTTCAATGGTTTTACGGTGGTCCCCAGTCCGTAGAAATTGCTTTTAAAACGGAACCATGTGTTCAGCCTGAACATGCGCCCGTTGGCCTGAATGGCCTCGACTACCCGTTTGCCCTCGCCAATGGTGCGGGTCATGGGTTTTTCGCACCATACATCTTTACCGGCCTGGGCAGCCATTACCGACATAATCCCGTGCCAGTGGGGCGGGGTGGCAATATGTACAATATCGATATCCGGACGTTGCAATACTTCCCGGAAGTCGGAATAGGTTTTTACATCGTTCCCCGTGCGTTGCAGCGCTGTTTCAAGATGCGACTTGTCCACGTCGCAGATGGCCAGCAAACGGGTGCCCTCGTACGGGATATGGCCGCGCCCCATGTTTCCGACGCCAATAATTGCTTTGGTTAGTTGATCGCTCGGCGCCAGATAGCCCTGCCCGAGGACATGTCTCGGGATAATGGTAATACCGGCAGCAGCAACCAGCGATTTCTTCAGAAAATTCCTGCGGTTATTCATGCTAATTGTATTTAGGTTTACATTTACAGGGGGCTAATTTACAAATAGCTTCTTTACGGGGATGGCAGGAAAGCGTAAAAATCAAAAAAATGTATGAAAATCCGAAATAACTGTCGTCCGGTCTTTCTTCCTTATTTGACCAGGAATTAACATTGGGATTACCTTCGGCTAAAAAAGGAAATCTTCATTCCCCTTTTCCCGGGGATTTATACTTTTGCAGCCGCAAATTTAAACCATGAAAAAAAATCGCGTCAGTATAAATGAATAATTTATGAAGAAACGGGATTTGTACATTTCAGCATTGTTCCTTTCAATTGTCGGATACGCTGCTTGCACGCGTATGAGCGAGGGGTCGAAAAAAGAATCGGAAAAAATAAAATTGGTTACGATGGCAAAATATGAAACGGCTCCTGTGCCACAACAATATAAGGATGATGCTGCCGACGATCCGGCGATCTGGTTTAATGTCCGGAACCCCGAAGAAAGCAGGATCATCGGGACTGATAAAAAAGGAGGGCTTGCCGTTTACAACCTGGGAGGGGAACAACTTTTCTATTATCCCGACGGGCAGATGAACAATGCCGACCTTCGTTACGGCTTTGTTCTGGGAAACGACACGGTGGATGTGCTTTGTGCCAGCAACCGCAGTAACCAGGGCATTTCGATATACCGGATCAACAGCGACGGTTCATTGGCAAATATTACGGTGCGAACGATTGTTTCGCAGATGCAGGGCGAAGTGTATGGCCTTTGTATGTATAAAAGCCCTGTAAACAATCATTTTTATGCTTTTGTCAACAGCAAGAAGGGCGAAGTGGAACAATGGGAACTGTTCTCCGCCGACACACTGGTGGATGCCCGCATCGTGCGTAGTTTCCGGCTGAATACAAAGGTAGAAGGAATGGTGGCCGACGATGAGAACCAAACGCTCTTTATCGGCAAGGAAGTGAACGGGATTTGGACATTCGACGCCGAACCGGATGGAGATGAAAATGGTTCGCAGATTGAAAAAAGTTCGGAAGCCGACAATGAAAACATCGGTTTCGACATAGAAGGACTGGCAATTTATTATTTGCCGGACGGGGCTGGTTATTTACTGGCTTCGAGCCAGGGAAATTATTCGTATGCCGTGTACGAACGAAAAATACCCTGCCGTTATATTGGCAGTTTTCGCATTACTGACGGAGTTGTTGATGGCGTTGAAGAAACCGATGGGATTGATATTTTCAGTTTTCCGCTGAACGGGGATTTCAAACACGGATTAGTGGTTGTTCAGGATGGTTACAACTACGATGAAAAATATGCCAAAGCGCAAAACTTCAAGCTGGCAGACTGGGAAAATATTGCCCGGTTGTTCAGCCCTGCCCTGCAAATGAATTGAGTCAGGGACTGCAACAGAAAATTGATTCGCAAAAAGGGAATACTCCTTTCTTTTAGTGTGAATCGATTTTGGGACCAAAAGCCAGGTCGCCGGCATCGCCTAAGCCGGGAACGATATACGATTTCACAGTCATTTCCTCATCTACCGCGCCTAACCAGAGGGTCACATTTTCGGCATGTATCTTATCCGTCACATATTTCAGTCCTTTGCGGCTGGCAATAATGGCCACTAAGTGCACGTGTTCGGGCGACCCTTTTTTCAGCAATGCCTGATACCCGATTTCCATGGACGCGCCGGAAGCCAGCATCGGGTCGGAGATGATCACCACCTTCTCGTCAAGAGAGGGAGAAGCCAAGTATTCAAATTCGATATGAAATTCGCCTTCGTCGTCGTATTTTCGGTAGGCTGAAATAAACGCATTTTCCGCCTGGTCGAAAATATTGAGAAGCCCCTGTTGCAGGGGAAGGCCGGCCCGCAAAATAGTGGCCAACACCGGCTGTGATTTGAGTTTCGGCACCCGGGCAATGCCCAACGGGGTTTTCACATCGTTCGTTTTGTAGGTGAGGGTTTTGCTGATCTCATAAGCAAACACTTCGCCCAGCCGTTCAAGGTTGCGACGGAAGCGTAACGGGTCTTTTTGTATGATCTCGTCCCTGATTTCGGCAATATACTGATTGAAAATAGAGTTCCCCTCGCCAAGGATTTTTATTTCCATTGTGAAAATTTTCACCGAAAATAATACTTTTTGACCAAATGCAGCCTGCAACTTTATTTTTTGAGGATTTTCAGGTACCAGGGAAGCGTGTTCCGGCGAATGGAAAAATAATTGACCGGATATGCGCCGAACCCCTCGTAAAAGCGGGCTATACCAGGAATGTTCGAACCTTCAAAATCGAGTGTCAACCCGCTCCCTGCATGGGTCTCGATAAACTGGTCGATCAACAGGAACATGGCTTTTTTTTCATGCCCTTCATCCGAAGAAGAAGCGCCGAGATAGATTACTTCCCGGTCTGACCATACAAAAAATGCGGCCGCAATCAGTTGGTTTTGCGGGTTGAATACGCCTGCCAGTTCACCCCTCCGGTAATACAACGCGTACCCGATTACCCTTTTTAGCCGCTGATAGTGCACGGGTTTTATTTCCGGCGATTTTTCCTGAAGGTTGTTTTGTGTGAAGTCAATGTATTCATCAATGTTATACAGCGAAGCGGACAGTAAATTTTGCTGCCCGGCCTTTTTCAGGTTACGCCGGGTATTTTCACTGTAGTTCCTGCGGATTTTTTCAATCGTACCTGCAAGCGAAAGATGAAAAGTGACATTCGGTTTTATGGTTACTTTTCCTGAAACCGGAATGTTTAGCCGGTTCAGGTTCATTTCCACCAAACGAAATTTTTCGGGAATGGCATGGATAAAACTGTTTACCATTTCTTTGTCGGTTGAGAAAGCGGAAAACACGCCCAGCTGCTGGGTGAAAAAAGGTTGAAAAACATAAAAAATCCCGAATTTCCGGTTCCACACCAAAGGCATCACGTAAAGGTAATCACCAAAAACCAGTGCGTCCCAGCGATCGCAAATGCGGTCGAGGTACCACGACCAGCCGTACACGGTCCCATTAATCGCGTTGGCCATGCAGCGGTCCCATTTTTCGGGGTCGATTTCATGTCGTTGCAGATATCTGATTGCTGAGTTATTCATTTTCAAATTTTAGCCCCATTGCTGTAAGTTGCTGAAAAACATCCTGCCATCCTTTCCATGTCCCCCGACCGGAAAGCGATTCGTTGTGCCACAAGCCGGTGAATGTGCCGCCTATTGATTTTACTTTTTGCATCAGCAGGATCAATTCGTTCAGTGCCCGTTCCGGTTCCAACTTCAAATAATCTTTCAGTGCTACGTCCATTGCATGCAAAGGATGAACGATGAGTGGCATGGCCTTATTTTCTTTCAGGTTGAAAAATTGAAACGGTGTACAAAGCCCGGCGCGAAAACCAACCGCATCGGCCCAGCCCAGTGTAAAATCATCGGTAATTCCTGCACTGATAAGGCTTTCGTAAGTTGCCGGAAGGTTTAGGCGTAGAAAATGCTGGCGGCTGGACATGACCGGTTCCCCGAGAATGGTTTCTATCCGTTGTTTTTCTTTTTCAACTAACTTTTTATTGCCATTTGAAAGATACGACGGATGGATGCCAATTTCGTATTTCCCGGCCAGGCGCCGGATCAATTGCTGCAATTTGCGGTTACGGTGCGAAATATTCCGGTCGTAAGGGCTGCGGTTGCCCAGCAAAAAGAAAAACCGCAGCCGGTCTTCTTTTCCTTCAAATAATTTTTCGATGAACGGATATGTATCGTACGGATCGGCTTCTTTGCCTGAAAGCACTCTCAAACGGCTTTTTATTTCTAAAAAATCAGCTTTCAGCAACGATTTCAGTAATCCGCCTGTCTGAACCCACAGCGGTTTGTTTTTATAAGCCCAGGCATTGTCGACGTCAATGGTCATGCAAAAATGAAATTTCTTTTCCGGTACCGAAAATTCAGGATAACTTTCCGTAATCCGGTCGGCCAGTAGTCGCGCCCAATAGTTGACAAGCGGCTCGTCCAGCACCTTGTATTTGTACTGAAGACTTTTGTCGACCGGGAAGCGCCCGTGAGGGCCTGCCCCTTCGTCAAGATATTCTTCGTAACGGGTAGTTATGTAAAACGAACAGGCAAATACATCAAACGGCAGGAACGAGTTTCCGGAAACAGGGAAGAAGCACCATTGCTTTTTGAAGACGAACGGGGCTATTTTTTGCTCTGTGATACCTGTTTCAAATAACAGGGAATGGGCTTTCAGGAACAAGCCATCGCCGAAATCTTCATTCGAATAATTAATTTTTGGAAGGGCTGAAGCAAGAAATCCGTCTTTGTCGCCGGTAAGCTGGAAGCCGGTTTTCAGCACCGATTGAAAGATCAGTTCCAGGGTGTATACAAGCCGGTTGGTAATTTGTTCCGAATAAATTAAAATCATTGAATGTCAGATTAGCCCTTCATCCGCAAAGCTAAAATATTTTTCGTTACCAATGATCACATGGTCGAGTACCGGGATATCCATCCATTGGCCGGCTTCCCTTATTTTTTTGGTGATGCTGCGGTCGGCGTCGCTGGCCTGCAGGTTGCCTGAAGGATGGTTGTGGCACAGGATGATGGCACTGGCCAGTTTTTCGATGGCAGCTTTCAGAATGATACGTACGTCGATCACCGTGCCGGCCAACCCGCCCTGGCTGATCATCTGCTTGTCGATTACCCGGTTCGAGCGATTCAGGAACAGCACCCAGAATTCTTCGTGCGGAAGGTCTCCCAGCAACGGGTGAAAGATACGGGCCACATCGGCGCTGCCGTTGATTTGTAGTT
The DNA here is from genome assembly GCA_034003625.1 of Prolixibacteraceae bacterium. Lineage (GTDB taxonomy): Bacteria > Bacteroidota > Bacteroidia > Bacteroidales > Prolixibacteraceae > GWE2-42-39. The sequence continues at coordinate 9,684 of JAVEYG010000051.1, forward strand.
TTTCTTCGGGCTCACTTTCTCTCCGGCGGCGGCCCAGTTCAAGAGCTGACATGATGTTGATGGCTTTCGCTTCTCCGATACCTTTAAATTTTTTCAAATCGTCAACCGATTTTCTGGCCAGCTCATTCAGGTTATTGTTCACGCCGGCCAGGATGCGCCGCGACAATTCCACTGCCGTTTCCTTTGCATTGCCCGACCCGATCAGGATGGCAATCAGTTCGGCCTCGCTCAGGGCACGGATTCCCTTGGAAAGCATTTTTTCACGTGGGCGGTCTTCAACGGCCCAATTTTTTATACTGAGCTTTTCGTACATGGTTCCCTTGTTTATGCTAAACAAGGTATGAAAATTTTATCATTCTTTCCAAAGGATAATGGCTCTCTTTTTTATTTCAGTTTCTCGTGGTATACTTTCCGAAGTTCCTTTAAATAATCTGTACCAATTTTCGTGGAGTATACACGGATAAACTCATGCAATTTTCCCTGGTAATAGAAAGCGCCTTTGGCTGCATCGAATTTGCTTCCGTCCCAGTTGTATTTTACGGAAAGCGTCACTTCTTTAAATTCATCCCAGCTAAGTTTTTCAGGCAATTCAATGTACCCGTGGAAATTTTCGCGCATGTCAAGCCAAATGCCTTGATCGAGATATTGCAGGTTCAGGAATTTGACAACTTTGATGTAGGCTTCGGCTTCAAAATTCTTTTTCTGCCTGTGCAGATAGCGGATGCCGTTTTCAGCAAAAGAAAGCTGCACCTGTTCCACCATGTCGTAATCGTTTAAATGCCTGATGCGTAATACGTTGTATTTTTCGTTCACTACTTTTAAAAACCCTTTTCCCGCATCGAACCTTTTCTCAAAGTACGGTTGAATTTTCTGGCTGATACGGATTACGTCTTCCAATGGGTAGTTTTCTTCCAGCGCCAGATAGAGATAAACCGGTTTGGTATCGAACGGTGTCTGGTGATAATAACCAGGAAATGGTTCCAGGGCTTCAAAAACAAGCGACCCGGCTGCAACTTTTTTATCGATAGTAAATACTTTTTCTGTTTTTGTCAGGGTGCCGAAAACTTCAATTTCTTTTCTTTGTTCCATAAGTTGGTTCTTTTTCTTTTGTTACATTTAGCTGCATCAAATCTGATCAATGCCCGCACAAGTCATTCATATCAATCCGGTCGGGGATATTCTTTTTTCGAAGAACAACCGTTCGACGCGGATCCGTATCACCGTCAAACCCGGTGGTGTCAGTGTGACGCTCCCTTCCGGTGTACCGTACCGGGAAGCCATCCGTTTTGTGGAATCCAAGGCTGCCTGGATAGTACAACAACAATCGAAAATGGAATCGGGTTTACCGGTTTTCAGTCCCGATACCGAATTTACAACAAAATTTCACCGTTTAAAAATCAGCCGGGGCAATTTCCCGAAAGTTTACAACCGTATCGGGAACGGGATTGTCCAGTTTTTCATTCCGGAACGGTTTGATGCGGGTCATCCCGCTATTCAGGAATACATCAGGAAAACACTGGTCGAGGTGATGCGTTACGAAGCGAAAGTTTACCTGCCCAAACGGTTGGACGAACTGTCCACAAAATTTGGGATGAGGTACAGACAGGTATTCGTGAAAAACGCGAAAACCCGATGGGGAAGCTGTTCGTCGGAAAACAATATCAACCTGAACCTTCACCTGATGCGCCTGCCCGGTCACCTGATCGATTACGTTATTCTGCACGAACTGGCACATACCGTCGAAAAAAACCACAGCCCCCGGTTTTGGAAATTATTGGGGCAAATGGCCGACAATCCGCAAAAGTTACGCAAAGAAATGCGGCAGTACCGGGTCTTGGGGTGGTGAGAGAAAGTCGTAAGTAAAAAGTCTTAAGCAAACAGAAAAAGAGAATCCGCTTTTGTACATTTACCCGAAGAAAAACGAAACAATGAACTGGAACCATATACTTTCTACGAAGCGGCTGGGGCAGGAAGACCGCCCTGCGGAGGCGCATGAACACAAACGCACGCAGTTTCAGCGCGATTACGACCGCCTGATTTTTTCGTCGCCTTTTCGCCGGATGCAAAACAAAACGCAGGTTTTTCCCCTTCCGGGAAGCGTTTTCGTGCACAACCGGCTCACCCACAGCTTAGAAGTGGCCAGCGTGGGCCGTTCGCTGGGAAATATGCTGGCTGAAAAACTGCATGTGCAAACCATTGGTGAGCCGTTAATTGATGAAATTGGTTCCGTGGTCTCGGCAGCCTGTCTGGCTCACGACATGGGAAACCCACCTTTCGGTCACTCAGGCGAAGATGCCATTTCCGAGTTCTTCAAATCGGGAGCCGGGAAATCTATCCAAAACGATTTGTCGGGAGCCGAGTGGAAAGATTTCACACTGTTCGACGGAAATGCCAATGCATTCCGCATCCTGAGCCACCAGTTCAAAGGCCGTCGCCCGGGTGGTTTTGCGCTCACCTACACCATGCTGGCTTCGATTGTAAAGTACCCGTTTGAATCGGTATATGCCGATAAGCCTAAATTCGGTTTTTTTCAATCAGAAAAAGAAAATTATTACCGTATTGCCGAAGAACTGGGCATTGAACGATCGGCTGACGACCCGAATAAGTTCGTCCGCCACCCGCTGGTTTTTCTGGTCGAAGCGGCTGACGATATTTGTTACCAGATTATGGACCTGGAAGATGCACACAAGCTGAAAATTCTGAATTTCGATGAAACCCGCAGCTTGTTTATGAATTTTTATGATCCGGGACAGGATAAAAAACGTATTGAGGGCATCGAAAGAACGCTGAACATGGTGGACGACCGCAATGAACAGATTGCTTATCTCCGTGCCGGGGTGATAGGTATGCTGGTAGAAAAATGTGTACAGGTTTTTGAACAGAAGCAGGAAGAAATTTTCTCCGGACTTTTTCAGAAATCATTGATGGGACAGGTTGATGGCGCTTCCGGAAGTGCGATGAAAAAAATTCAGGAACTCTCAGTGCCCAAAATCTACAAAGACCCTTCAGTAGTGGCTGTCGAAATTTCGGGTTATCAGATCATCGGTACCCTGCTCGAAGAATTTACCGGCGCCATCCTCAGCCCGGGCAGCGGCTATTCGAAACGCCTGCTCAGCCTGATCCCGGAACAATACCACAGCGACCGTCCCGATATGTATTCGAAAATCCAGTCGGCGCTCGATTTTGTTTCGGGAATGACCGACCTGTACGCGCTCGACATCTTCCGAAAAATCAAAGGCATCAATTTGCCCAGCGTGTAAAACATTCTCTGTTTTCGCTGAATAGCCGGAAAGTTTTATCTTTGTTCCCCGACACAACAACTTATTAAAATAAAAACACCATGAACCGCCTGAAACTTTTTCCCCCGGTAAGTGCAGTGTTGCTTACGGCTGCTTCCTGTTGGTCAATTTCTTAAATTTGTTAGAACGTACAATATCGAAATGACCGGCGATCAGGGCAAATATATAAATCTGTTATGGCACACGTTCCTGGATGGGGACGACCATTCGTTTGCACTGATTTATCGGCAGTTTGCCCCCGATTTACTGGGCTATGGGGTCCGGTTCAACATCGGGGACGACCTGGTCGAAGATGCACTCCAGGAAGTATTTATTGACCTGTACCTCAAAAGGAACCTGCCGGGACTAAAAATTGAAAACCTGAAAGCATATTTATTCAAAGCGCTGAAAAATAATATTTTGAAAAAGATTGTCCGGGAAAAGAAAACAGGAAATGCGAATATTGACGGTGTTGACGAATGCCTGTTCGAACCTGAATATTGTTTCCAGGACCAACTGATTAAAATGGAAATCGACACTTCGGTGAAAGAAAAACTCCGGAAGGCCATTATCAACTTGTCTTCTAAACAAAAAGAAATTATTTATCTGCGGTTTGAGGAAGAACTGGAATACGAGGATATTTCTTCTATCCTGAATATTTCTGTCGAGTCGGCCCGGAAACAACTGTACCGTGCCCTGAAAAACCTTCGTGGAGCAATTGGATATCAGATACTTTCATCGTTATTTATTTTTTTCAAAAAAAATAGAGAAAAACTGTCCATATTTTTCACAAAACACGACCATAAGGGAAACAAGCCTGTGGTATGGATCAGTTTCTGAAATACATCAACGATAAGAATTTTATCCGGATGGCACTTCATTCCGGCGACGGGCATAATCCAGATTGGGAAAAATACCTTCGTGAACACCCTGAAAGTAAGCACCATCTGGAACAGGCCCGGCTCATTGTTTCGCAGTTGAAGTCGAAAACCGACAAACCTTTTATTGAAAAGGCGATGGAATTGTTCCCGGGAATCATCCGGGAATTACACCGGGGAAAACAGGCGCAACAGACACGCCGGCAGTGGCTTTCGATAGGGAAATATGCTGCAGTAGCGGTTATTTTCTTTAGCATCGCAACCGTTCTGTTTTACGATGCCAACCGCTCTGTTTTTCCTGAATTCGATCAGCAAATTGTTATTGACCAAAAATTGGGTGATTCAAAACTGCTGTTATTCAACGGAGAACTAATTGATATTGCCGGGAAAAAATCAACAATAAATTACCAGGGCGCAAATACTGTAATTGTTAACCAGCAAGATACTTTTCGCCTGTCAGATAAATCAAAAGGTACGGTCTTGAACCAACTGATTGTTCCGTTTGGCAGGAATTCATCTGTTGTTTTACCCGATGGCACGGTTGCATTTCTGAATGCCGGTTCACGGCTAATGTTCCCGTCTGAATTTACCGGGAAAGCCCGCGAAGTGTATTTAACAGGGGAAGCCTACTTTAAGGTGGCACACAACCCCGGCCAACCGTTTTTTGTGAAGACCGGCAACATAGAAGTAAAAGCCCTGGGGACCAGTTTCAATGTGTCGGCTTACACGAACAATCAGTTTACAGAGGTAGTTCTTGTGGAAGGTAAAGTGCTTGTTGCCGAAAATGTTCGGGCAATATTGAAAAAGCAATATGAACTGGCTCCCGGGCAGCTGGCTTCATTCGACCGGGAAAATGTCAGGATGCAGGTTACCCGGGTCATCCCTGATCATTATGTGAGCTGGCATGCCGGTTATATGAACCTTGAAAGTTCGGAACTGAATGGGATTATATCCAGGCTGGAACGGTTTTATAATGTGAGAATACGGTTTATAAATCCCCCTAAAGGAAGACGGAAGTTAACCGGGAAACTGAAACTAAAAGAGGAATGTGATGAAGTGCTGAATGTACTGGCATCAACAGCCAATGTCCAATTAGAAAAAACAGGAGAAAACGAATATGTGCTGAAATAAAGAGCGGATCAGTGTCCGACCACCGACCCGCCCAAGAATAAATTACTGATTAAATAATTTAATGTTACAAACTTATGAAAAAAAATCGAACCGGTAATCCTCCCGGGATGAAGGATTACAACCTAATTTTTAGAAAGATGAAACTGACATTTCTATTCTCATTTTTAGTTTTTATGACCTGCTGGGGAAATTCACTTTCCCAAACCACCAAGCTCAACATGAGCCTGAAAAACGTGCCGGTACAGGAAGTTCTTCTGCTAATTGAAGAACAGACCGACTTTTATTTCCTGTACCAGGATAATGTATTCCAGAAAGGGCAAAAAGTGACGATTGAATCAAAAAACGAATCACTCGAGGGTATTTTGCAACAGCTGTCCCAACAAACCGGGGTGCGTTACGAAATTAGCGACCGTCAAATTATTCTGAAAGAAAAAGGCAATAATCTGTTTTTTGCGCAACAAAAAGAAAAAACGGTTTCAGGTTCTGTTTCAGGGAAAGGTGGCGAAGCGATCCCGGGGGCAACCGTTGTGGTAAAGGGGACTAATAACGGAACAATAACCGACCTGAACGGAAAGTTTGTTCTGCCCAAGGTACCTTCCAATGCTGTCTTAATGATTTCGTTTGTCGGAATGAAAGCACAGGAATTTGTCGTCGGGGACCAAACGGTTTTTAATGTTATCATGGAAGAAGAGGCCATTGGAATAGATGAAGTGGTAGCTATTGGATATGGTACCATCCGGAAAAGCGACCTGACCGGTTCCGTAACCTCAGTGAAAAGCGAAGAATTGGTATCGCGTCCTGTGCCAACCATTGCATCCGCCCTGCAGGGACTTGCGTCGGGCGTACTGGTAAGGACCCAATCGGCAGCCCCCGGGGGCAAATCGTCGATTGTTATCCGCGGCATCAACTCGGTCGAGAGCGAAGCCGGCCCTTTGTTTGTGGTCGACGGGATCCCGATGTCGGATATCAGTTCCATTGCCCCTGAAGACATTGAATCGCTTGAAATTCTTAAAGATGCAGCGGCAACGGCAATTTATGGTTCACGCGGTTCAAACGGGGTAATCCTGATTAGCTCGAAAAAAGGGAAAGCCGGGAAAACGCTTATTTCATACAGTGGGCGGTATACGTATGAAACATTGCAGAAAACCCTCGACCTGATGAACGGAGAGGAATTTGCAACAGTATATTCTGAATATGAAAAAGCAAAAAAGCCAACACTTGCCCCAGAGAATGTTTGGTACAATGGCAGCGCATACGACCGCCCGACCCCCGAACAGGCCGGCGAAGGCACCGATTGGTGGGATGTACTTACCCGTCCCGGCCATGTGCAGAACCATCAGATTGGAATTAGCGGCGGTTCCGAAAGAAGTACGTTCTCTGCCTCGTTGAACTACCTTGACCAGATCGGGATGATGGTTGGCGGCAATTACAAACGTTTCACCATGCGGGTTTCAAATACCTATGAAATTACGCCCTGGTTGTCGTCTGGCCTGGATATTTATATTACCCGCTCGTATTTGAATTCGTCTGGAGAAAACACCTCCATGGAAGGACAGGGCGGAACAGTAAATGCTATTTTTAAAATGTCGCCCGCCCAAAAAGTATATACCGAAAGCGGCGATTACCAACCGAATACGCTGCCCGGCACACAAACCAATGAGAACCCGCTTGCCATGGCCTTGGAACAAACCAACGCCACGCGCATACAAAAAACAACCGGTAATTTTTACCTGAACTTTAAACCAACCAAAGACCTTTCATTTAAAGTTAGCGCAGGGGGAATTTCGAACGAAGGGAAAACGTATTTTCATAATCCTTCAACTACCTATTATGGCAAATTAGTCAACGGGGTAGCACGGTTAACTTCCAATATCAACAGTTATTTCATCAACGAAAATATTCTCACCTACAAAAAAACCTTCGGTTCCCAACGCATCAATGTCGATGCAGGTTTTACCTATGAGCAGAATATTTACGAAGATTTCTCGGCTTCAACCAGCAATTATTTTACCGACGTGTTTAAATACAATAACCTCGGAGCCGGAAACCTGGTGGCAACGCCTTCTTCTTCAAAAACCAAATGGTCGCTTGCTTCGGGCCTGGGCCGTATCAATTATGTGCTGAAAGAAAAATATCTGCTAACACTGGTAGGCCGTTACGACGGGTGTTCCAAATTCGGGCAGGGCAATAAATGGGCATTTTTCCCGTCGGTTGCCGGCGCCTGGCGTGTTTCGGAAGAATCGTTTATGAACGGCCTGGAATGGATGACCAACGTTAAGATCAGGGCAAGCTATGGTACAACCGGTAATTCCAATATTGGGCTGTACCAGTCTCTGGCCACCTTTACGCAGGGGAATTATCCTTTTGGCACTACAATCAATCCGGGCGTTTATCTGAACCGGCTTGAAAATAAAGATCTGAAATGGGAAACCACGGTATCGTCAAACCTTGGCGTCGACATGCGTTTGTTCGACAAAGTAAATTTAACCGTGGAGGGCTATGTGAAAAAGACCAACGACCTGTTGATGAATGTGAACCTTATTGAGACCAGCGGGCAGCAAACCGCTTTGCGGAATGTCGGGAGCCTCGAAAATAAAGGCCTCGATATTTCGGCTGATGCTGTCATTATTGACCGTGAACTGAAATGGAAAGCCAAAGGCAGCCTTTACCTGAACCGAAATAAAATTATTGAACTGAATGGCGACGCATCGCAGGCATGGAGGATCGGAAAACCGCTGGGCGTTATCAGGGGGTATATTTTGGACGGGATACTTGCCACCCAGGAAGACCTTGATAATTATCTCGGCTTTGACGGTAAACCGATGAATGGGGCCAAATTAGGCGATTACAGGATAATCGACAGCAATAAAAACGGTAAAATTGACGGAGAGGACCAGGATATTATTTGTGACCCGAACCCCGATTTTACATACAGTCTGGGCAACGAGTTTTCCTATAAAAATTTCTCGCTCAACATATTTATTTATGGCTCTCAGGGGAACCAGATATTCAACCACACCGCCAGGTACCTGACCAATATCCAGACCTTGCGAAACAACCTGCTGCGCGATGTGTACAACAACTACTGGACTCCCGAACGGACGACCAACGTGAAATATGCCGCGCTGGGTTCATCTACCGCGCAACAGCCTGTAATCGAAAATGGAAGCTTCCTCCGCGTACAGAATATTATGCTCTCGTACAACCTTCTCCTGAAACGGATATTTCATAGCGCCAGGGTTTATGTCAGCGCCCAGAACCTGCTCACAATCACGGAATATTCAGGATTTGACCCGGATATCAGTTCTGACACCGATAATAATAGTTTTGGTAACGACCGGGCTTCGTACCCAATGCCCAAGAGTGTAACTTTTGGAGTTGACATTACTTTATAATGAAACTTAAAATTTAGAAAATATGAAAAAAATAGTATACGCTTTAGCCCTGATTGTAACCTTCGCTGCCTGCGAAAGCCTGGTGGAAGAAGAAATATTCTCTGTGGTTACCCCGGATAATTTTTTTAAAAACGAAAAAGACGTGGCAATTGCCGTAAATGGGGTGTACGATGGGATACAGACATTCTCCAGATCAAACACCGACATAAACGCTTACATGGCCGGAGAATTCGACCACAATTGGAATTCCGTGTACATGGAACTGAATATGAATGATGTTTCCGGAGAAATCTGGAATGTATGGCTTGATCATTACCGGGCTATTGGGAAAGCCAACGTGGTGATCGACCAATTGGCAAAAACCGAGATGGATGAATCAATAAAAAACCGTTACGCCGGCGAAGTGCGGTTTCTCCGTGCCTTCTGTTATTTCAACCTGGTCCGTATTTTTGGACATGTGCCATTGGTGAAAACATCTCCCTCCAATCTCAGCCAGGTTATTCTTCCCGACACAACAATAGCCGGGGCTTTCGACAGCGAATATCTGAAACAGGTTGAACGCGAAGATATTTACGACTTTATTGTTGAAGAACTGAAATTCTGCGAACAATCGTTGCCGGCATCGTTCGACAAAAATAATGCAGGACGGGTTACGAGCGGCGCTGCCAAAGGGATGCTCGCACGGGTTTATCTGGCCCAGGCAGGTTTTCAGTACGACTATAATAACGGGGGACTGATTGAAGGCGATAACTCGAAATATGCCTTAGTTGCCGAAAAATGTAACGAAATCATCAATTCAGGAACATACGCATTATTGGCTGATTATGCGAAGATTTTTGAAAACAGCAACGACAATAACAACGAGTGCCTGTTCTCCATTCAGTTTGTATCTCAAAAAGAGGCTGGCGTTACCGGCGAAGGTTCAACTTTTGCCCCCGATTACGGGATAAAGAATGCCGATATAACTCCGTATGCCTACAACTGGAATACCGTAAACGTGAAATATTTCAACGACTGGGTGGCCGCAAACGGAACCGATGACAAAAGGTATTATACAACGTTTATGACGGAATATGTCGACAAATCAGGAAAAACAGTTAAATGGGGCACGGGTAATTTCCGTGGCCCGATTACCCGGAAACTGGTCAGCGATGTCGTCCACCCGATCAGTTCCACCGGGGCAATGGATTATGGCGATAACTTCGTAGTCCAGCGTTATTCCGATGTGCTGCTTATGCACTCCGAAGCGCTCAACGAAGCCGGAAGCATACCCAATGAAAATGCCCTCATGGGAGTAAACATGGTCCGTCAGAGAGCCGGCAAATCTCTTTTGACATTGCCAATTACCAAAGAACAGTTGCGTGAGGAAATCTGGAATGAACGTAAATGGGAACTTTGTTTTGAAGGTTTTTACAGCTATTTCGACTGTGTCCGTACCGGCAGATATTTAGACGAAATTGCCAAATACACCAATGTCAAAAGGAAAGTGGTCCCTACAGTGAAACACAACATCATGCCAATCCCTTTTGCAGCCCGGCAATCAAACCCGTCGTTAAAACAGAACGCCGGCTGGTAATCTGATCTGGTCCTGTCTGAAAAAATAAGAAGAAGATATCGACTAATCTTCTTCTTATTTTTTTTATCGGCTACCTGGCTGACAATGTCTTTCTCCTGCTTTCCGATCTTTGCTTCGATTCTTCTTCCTGCATGAATTATAAAAAAGGACAAAAATAGTATCTTTGAAAATCATATAACCCAACAAAGTATACTGAAAAATGAAGACGACAACCGTTCTGAGTTTTTTTTCAACAATATCTGTTTTATCGGGACAGGCAAAAGAACCACCAAATATTGTCTGGCTGATGTCGGAAGATATTGGCTTAGACATTGAATGTTACGGGATGCCCGCGGTGAAAACGCCCAATCTGAACCAACTCGCGGAAGAAGGGGTCCGCTTCACGAATTGTTTCTGCACCAACCCGATTTGCTCGCCCAGCCGTTCGGCCATGATGACCGGGGTACACCAGTTAAAGATCAATGCCCATCACCACCGGAGCAACCGCGATGTGCCGCTTCGGGAACCATACAAACCCTTTACGTATCACCTGCGGAATGCCGGTTACACCTGCATCCTGGGCAATTCGCTGGTAATGGGGAAAGGCCGGAAAATTGATGTGAACTTCAAACATACGGCAATCGGCCCATGGGATGGCCGGGAAAACGTTGGCTTGTTCGATAAATACGATGAATTTACAAAAGAAGACCAGCCGTTTTTTGCACAAATCCAGTTGAATGTAACCCACCGGGGCGATTGGTGGGACAGGATACGCCGCCAATCGGCACACCCGGTCGATCCCGGTTCGGTCGTACTGCCGCCATACATGGCCGATCATCCGACGATCCGGCTGGACTGGGCCAAATACCTTGACCAGATCGAGTACATGGACCACGAAGTGGGTTTGCTGGTTCGGGATTTAAAGGAAAAAGGCCTGTACGAAAATACCGTCATCATTTTTATCGGCGACAACGGGCGCTGCAATATCCGGGGGAAAGGCTATCTCTTCGATGCCGGCCTTCATGTCCCGCTAATCGTTCACTGGCCCAAAGGAATCCCGCCGGGACAGGTCCGCGATGAGGTAATCTGTACTACCGACATCACGGCAACCATTCTCGACCTGGCAGGAATCGAAATCCCGGATTACATGACCGGGCAATCGTTCCTGAAAAAAGATTTTGCCCGTGAATTCGTCTTTTCGACCCGTGACCTGTGGGACGAAATCATGGAACAATCCCGCAGCCTCAGCTCGGGGCAATGGAAATACATCAGCAACCGCATGCCCTGGGTGCCATACGATGCCCACCAGGCTTACCTCGAATTTTACCGCCCGGCGCTTCACGTGATGCGCCGGTTAAAATACGAGAACAAACTGGCTCCCGAACAGTCGCCCTTTTTCGAAAACACCAAACCAAAAGAACAATTATTCAACCTGAAGGATGATCCGCACGAACTTGACAACCTGGCTGAAAAACCTGGATTTCAGGAAAAACTTCACGAAATGAGGGCGCTGCTTACCGCAACCGAAAAACAAATGTCCCCGGTTGATTCAACCTTTACCCCGGATGTTCCCGAAGCTGTCAATGTAGTCGGCTGGCTGAAATATACCTATCCCGAAGTGTATTTGGAAATGCTCAATGGAAAAGAAGTTGGGTTCCAGAACTATTCCAGGATGTATAAAAACGCAATCAAAAAATAATTGAATAACCATTTTTGAATAATAAACAGATGAAGACTCAACAAGTAATCCTCCCGGCGCTGGCAACCGTATTTCTTTCCGGCGCCTGCAACCAGAAAACCACGGTAAAAGAACCCCAAAAGCCAAACATTATTTTTATCCTGGCCGACGATCTCGGTTACGGAGACCTGAGCTGCTACGGGCAAACCCATTTTCAAACGCCCAATATCGACCAACTGGCCGCCCAGGGGATGCGTTTTACCCAGCATTATTCCGGATCGACGGTTTGCGCCCCTTCGCGTTCGTCGTTAATGACCGGCCTGCATACTGGCCATACGCCTATCCGGGGCAATAAAGAGTGGAAACCTGAAGGACAATGGCCCATGCCTGCCGAAACGTACACATTGGCTGAAATGCTGAAAGAAGCAGGTTATACAACCGGGGCTTTCGGTAAATGGGGATTAGGCTATCCCGGTTCGGAAGGCGACCCCAACAGACAGGGTTTTGATGTGTTTTACGGTTATAACTGTCAGCGTGTGGGGCACAATTATTACCCGTACCACCTGTGGCACAACCAGGAGAAAGTAATTTTAGAAGGGAATGAAGGCAACGGGCAGGAAACTTACGGGCCGGACATTATCCACCGGCAGGCCCTGAAATTTATGGAGGATAATAAAGACCAGCCTTTCTTTATGTTCTACCCGTCGATCATTCCCCATGCCGAACTATTTGCCCCGGAAAGTTATATGCAGGGACACCGGGGAAAATATGAACCTGAATTAAATTTCAAAGGCGTTGACGATGGCCCCAATTACAAAAACGGAGGCTACGGTTCGCAACCGGAAGCCCATGCCGCTTTCGCCGCCATGATTAATGTTCTGGACGACCAGGTAGGCGAAATTATGGCCAAACTGAAAGAACTCGGAATTGCCGATAACACGCTGGTTATTTTTACATCCGATAACGGTCCGCATCTGGAAGGCGGAGCCGATCCCGACTTTTTCGACAGCAACGGCCCGTTGAAAGGGTACAAACGCGACTTGTACGAAGGAGGAATGCGCGTCCCGATGATTGCCTGGTGGCCCGGGAAAATTATTTCAGGCGCCGAGAGCCAACATGTTTCCACATTCTGGGACGTGATGCCAACTCTTGCCGATTTAATTGGAGTTGAGCCATCGGAGAACATCGATGGAATTTCGTTCCTCCCAACCCTTCTGGAAAAAGAAGGACAAGCCGAACATGAGTATTTGTACTGGGAATTTCATGAATTAGGTGGCCGTCTGGCCGTTCGCAAAGGCGACTGGAAAGCCGTCCGCTACAATGTGCTGAAAGGTGAAGAACCTACGCAACTTTATAATCTTGCTGAAGATATTGGCGAAGAGAACAACCTGGCTGCCCAATATCCCGAATTGGTAAAAGAGTTGGAAGAAATCATGAAAAACGCCCGCACCGGATCAGATGTCTTTCAGTTTAAATCCGAAACTTTTGTGGCCCGGTAAAAATTCCACGCAATTTATTCCCCGGGTTTCCTAAAGGTACTCGGGGAATTAATTGACATCTTCAATTAAAATGGCAATGAATTGATCTGAAGTGAATTTGGCATTTGGCAATATTTCTTTCCTTGAAGTAGTTTTCCTGAAACCTTTTTATTTCTACCTCCCCACTGTTTAAAAAAGAAGGGAATCTGATTTTCCTGGCATTGATTTTTAATATCAATAACCCATTCTTCTTTTATTTGTCTTGATTTTGGGCCACTTTCCCCTCCAACAATTACCCAATCAATATCAAAAAGATTCAGGTTTGGTATATCGGATAGCATGGGTTCAATAGATAAAAATTTGATATAGGCAGAAACTTTTCTCAATGAATCAATTCGATGTATCGCATTTTTATTTTCAACAGTTACTCCCATCCATATATTTGGGGTCCAGTTTAGGAGTGTGTAGTATTTTTCAAGAACATCTGCTCGTTTGGTTAATATCTGAAACGTGTGGTGAGAACAATTATTCATCACCTTAAAAACAGCTTTGATGAAATCAAATGGCATTTCTTCATGGAAAAGATCACTCATTGAGTTAACAAAAATCATCCTTGGCTTCTTCCATGAATATGGTAATGCAAGATCAGTATAGTGACAGGTAAGTTTGAATCCATTTTTATATTTTTCCATCCCCATTGCCTTTAACCGACGTGACATTATCTCGGCGTAACAATTTGCACAACCCGATGAAATCTTCGTACACCCAGTTGATGGATTCCATGTCGCTTCGGTCCACTCTATTTTTGATGGTTTCATAGTTATAATGTTTTGATGTAATACTTTTTACAATCATGGATATTTACTGATTGATAGTTCAAATTCCCCGTTCTCTTAATTAATCCTTCTTTTTCCAACTTTTTTATAACTTGAGTAAAAAGTACTGGCATACAAAGTTCGGACAAAGTAAATTTAAAACCAGAAATATTATCAGTTATTTCACCAGCTAAAACTTTTGCACGAATTTTTCTTTTAACTTTTTCTTTTTTATTTGACGATTCTGGATTGTAAAACAATGTATCTTTTGTGTAATCATCATAGCTATTGTCATTTGACTCTCCCGAAAGTTCATCCTTCCTCCAGCATACTTTTAAGAATTTTTCCATTCCAAGAGAGTGGCTTGAACCAAAAATTAAGCCATAGTGGTTTGCCCCTTTTTTAATTGTAAAATGATGCAAATAATATTCTTCTACATTTATTAAATCTTTGAAATAGTTTGCGATTAATTTATGTCTTTCTTTCGGTTTACTTTTTTCAAAGTCAATTCGAGATGTATCAATATATTTTTTTGTATTGGGATGTTCCCTAAACCTGTCAATGAATGAGGTAGCTATAAAGAAAATGAAATCTGTTTTTGGGGAATTAACCAATTCTTGAAAAATAGATTCATCGACCTGACTAAATCCATATTGATCTAATAAAATGAATTTTGCATACTTATAGTTATTTAAAATCGATTTAAACTTTTTACTATTGAAAGCATTTTTAAACTCGTGTTTACCAATATGACTTTGGTATTGACAGTTCTCCTTCTTACAATTTTCTTTAATACATTTATCAATGTGTGCGTCAATTGCATTGT
>JAVEYG010000052.1:0-24475 GCA_034003625.1 Prolixibacteraceae bacterium
ATAATAAAAGTATTGCTGGCCAATATGACACCAAGGGCTTTCCTTCCTCAATCAGATCCATCTCCTAATGACGGACAGTTAAGCCTTTTACTAAATTTTGAAAACTAAAAACGGGAGATGGTCAAATCAATATCAAAATCATAAGTTGTATTGAAATTTATTGTATTTCTTTGGCTATTACCGGAATAGCGGTATACATGATCAGGATTGGAACCTGATGCGGTATAAGTGTCCAAACTTAGCCGATAAGCAGGCATTGCTCCGGGAGCAGTAGAAGACACTACCTCTCCAGCATCGTTCACATAAATACGGTTCCCGTTCTCATCGTTTTTGGGAATTGCTGCAGTCCAGGTATTGCGGGCAGTAAAACGTGTCCCCGGTCTTTTTGTAATATATTCCTGGTTCGCATGCGTATAGTCAAAATTAATTTTCCAGTTTTTCAGAGGTGAAATGGTAAAACCACCGTTAAGGCTTGTATAATTTGTTTCCTGAAATGCCGTATTTGCTGCGGCTATCTCAAAAGCCGGGCTTCGGAGCGGATCTCCATCTTCTGTGGTCATCGGATAAGTCGGTCCCCAGCGATAAATATACAACCAGGGGTCAGCTGTGGTCGAATTAGTAGCATAAGCATACCTTTTCGCCCGTTTTGAATACATTGATCCGGCATAAACTTTTAGCCAGTCAGTAATTTCAGTACCCACCCTGATTGATCCGTTATAGCGCCTGAAATCATCTTCCTTTGCAGGCTTGATAATCCCTGATTGGTCCAGATATCCAAAACCGATATTGTAATCGGTTTTACCGCTTTTGCCACTTACTGAAAAGTTATGCGTCTGGGTCGGCGTCCATTCTTTTACCATATAATCGTATGGATCATAGGTTCTCAATCCTATTTTACGGTTATTGGCATCTACATACCAGTCGCGTCCATAAACCATCGGATCATTGGGCTTTATAATATCTCCCCATTTTTCCTGCCATACTTTAGCTTTTTCATAGCCTTCCCGGGTCACCATCCAAAATGCTCCGGCAACTGTACCTCCCACCCGTTCAAAAGCGGAAAGGGTATACTCCATGGCATCTATTCCGGCCATCTCCATTTTTTTCGAAATGTTTTGGAATGAAAGGTTTCCCGAATAAGAAATATTTACACTTTCTTTTTTAGCTCCTTTTTTCGTTGTTATCAGGATAACCCCGAAAGCAGCCTTCGCCCCATAAATAGATGCAGACGCAGCATCTTTTAAAACAGATATTGACTCAATATCATCGGGATTAACCATCTGAATGGAAGGAATTTCTACGTTATCTAAAAGAATCAAAGGAGACGATCCCCCACGAATAGAAGCAAATTGTCCACGAATTTTTAAAATCGGGTCTGAACCAATTTCACCACTTGGGATAACTACGTTAAGCCCGGCGGTCGTTCCCTGAAGACCTCGGCCTACATCGGCAATAGGCCTGGATTCCAGAACTTTTGTGTCAACTGATGCAACGGCCCCTGTCAGATTTGTTTTCTTCTGAGTGCCATAGCCTACCACCACCAGTTCTTCAAGCCCGATGGCTTCCGATTTCATCGCTACATTGATGGTTGTCTGTCCTTTTACCTCGACTTCCTGGGTTTTCATACCAACGAAACTGAATGAGAGAATCGCATTTTCAGCAACAGAAATTTGATATTTACCATCCAGATCGGTGATGGTCCCATTGGTTGTCCCTTTTTCAATAATGGACACACCAGGTACTGCCAACCCGTCGTCAGCTCCTGTAACCGTACCTTTTACCAGTAGTTTTTGTGCAAACGCAAACTGCCAGCCTAAAAGCAGGATCAAAATTAAACAAGTAAATTTTCTCATAATTCATAAAATTAAGTTTGAAAGAAATAGATATGGTTATTAAATATCCGAGATTCCGATTCCCGGCAGTTCGGGTAAAACGACCTTTCCTTCACGTATTTCAATCCCTTTAAACGGGTCGTTCGAGATCAATAAATTCCCATCCAGATCGGCCCAGTCGGCGATCGGGGAAAGTTGGGCTGCAGCAGTAGTCCCGCACGAGGTTTCAGTCATACAGCCAAGCATGGTTTTCATGCCCAGCGAACGGGCCAGTTCCAACATGCGGTGAGCCTCCCGCATGCCTGTACATTTCATCAGTTTGCAGTTAATCCCGGAATATACGCCACAAAGCCGTTGTATATCGGGCAAACGCTGCAGCGCTTCGTCGGCAACTGTGGGAAGGGGACTGTTTTGGGTCAGCCAGGCATTGTCGTCATAATTCATTTTGCCCATCGGCTGTTCCACAAAAACTACTCCCTGTTCCTTGAACCAGTGGATTATATCAAGGGCTTTCTGCCGGTCGGTCCATGCCTGGTTGGCATCAACACACAAAGGCACAGAAGTTACCGAACGCACCGCTTCAATCATTTGCCGTTCAGTTCCATCACTGATTTTAATCTTCAGAATTTTAAAGGCAGCCGCTTCTTTCACCTTTTCCCTGACGACATCGGGGGCATCAATGCCAATGGTAAAGGTGGTAAGTGGCGTCTTTTCAGGACTATAGCCCCATATCCTGTACCAGGGCTGACCAAGCAGTTTCCCGGTCAGATCGTGCAGGGCAATATCAACCGATGCTTTTGCTGCTGCATTTCCGGGTTCTTTTTTATCAACATATTCCAGAATTTCTTCCATGCGAAAAGGGTCGGTAAATTGTGCCAGCTTGAGGCCGCCCAGAAATTTTGCTGCAGTCTGCTGCGATTCGCCCAAATACGGGGGCATCGACGCTTCTCCATAACCGGTATAACCTTCCCATTCAAGTTTGACGAGCATGACCGGCGTAGTTGTTCGCGAGAAAGAAGCAATGGTAAATACATGCTTCAGCTTCAGTTCATATGGTTCGAAAGACAATTTTAAACCGGTTCTGCTTTTCCCTGAATTTAAATTTTCAGGACTGCAATTCTGAAATATAGGGGCAAATACTGCTGCTCCAGCCAGCATACCACCTGTTCCAATAAATTGACGTCGGCTTGTTATCATATTTTTTGTTTAATACCAGGGATGGTCCGATATTTTAATAATACCATCCGTATTGATGATTGAATTTATTATTCTTCGTCCACCTAACATGGCAATATCCCTGTCATAATAATTTTCCCGTTCAGGGTCAAGACTGTTTATTCTCACAAACCCGGAAGCATGGATGAACTCACTGTCTCCCAAATAATAGCCAACATGAGTAGCTTTTGCAGGTTTTTCGGTAGTTTCTTCTCGTCCGAAAAAGACCAGGTCACCTTCCTGTAATCCCTGCCAACCCTGTTCCCCTGTGATTTTTTCTCCATGTTGGAATTGAAGCGAGGCATCGCGGGCCAGGATGACGCCGTTCAAAAAATACACCATTTTAACAAATCCGCTGCAATCAACCCCTTTTGTGGAAGTACCCCCCCAAAGATAGGGGCACCCCGCAAATAGTTCTGCAGTTTTGCTTATCTGTGAAATGGGAGGAATATCTTTCTGTTTCCATGTTTCAAAGTCTTCAATGTCGGTTTGAAGAACTTTTACCAACCGTCCGTCGGGCATCGATAAAAGACACATGTTCCCTGAATTTTCCTCAAACCGAAGAATACAACCTGCAACCAGATCGGTAACCGGTTTTCCTGAATCAGGATGAAAAGCAAGGCCAAAAGAAGGCCGGTAAATCGCACGTGGCTGACTTTTCCAGTTTTCAATACCTTGTCGTGACAAAAGGAATAGGACGCCGGGGTCGACCCAACCGATGTACTTATCAGGAGTTTGCACCAAATACCAGCCCTGTTGTTTTTTGAGTACCCGCACGGGAGTCCCCAGTAATGCCTGTGAAGCCATTTCCGCATCATGACCGGGAATCGTCCGCAAATTGCAGACACTCACATTAACGAGGGCCCAGCATAATGAATCATTTTTTTCATCGGGCAATATTATCAGGCTGTCCGTCACCAGATATCCGCTTTTGCTCAGTTCTGCAAGCAATCTTGCCTTTGCCTCCGGAAGACTTGTTTCACCTTTTATTACAAAATGTTTTTCTGATTTTGTGAAAATCACATCGAATATGGCTTCTCGTTTATCAGGGGCTTTTTCCGTTTTTATCCTGTGATAAATTTGCATTGCATTCTGCAAATGTTGGTCATACTTTTTACAGGAAAATGCAATCAGGGCAAGACATATCAGCAATGTGTAATTTTTCATTAATTAAAAATTTGTAATACATATTACGTGTACTCAAAATTATAACTGAAATTTTAAATTTCAAGTTCTATTATCATGTTTAAAAACACTTTTAAATTTTTAGAAAAAGATTATATCCCCTTGCAATCTGTACATTATATAGAAGGCCTACAAATAAGGCTCACACAATTACAAAGAATAAATAAACACAAAAGCAGAGAATATGAATTTTTTGTATTTCATAATACAATATACCTCTGTCAAATATACAGGGATTATGGATGAACTTGTCAGCTGATAACAGAATATGTATTACCCGCAAACCATTATAAAAGCCACACAATGCTACATCGGCTCAACGGAAACTTTCATGTGATATGACCATTTGTCGAAATACAAATTTCCTCCGTTCCATTCCAGCTCTCCTCTCTGAAAATCATACGGTTCACTTCGTGGGTACTTTTTTGCAGGAAATAATTTCTGGGCGTATCCATCATTGATAATGAGCCGGTAACTATCCATTCCGTTCAGATAAAACTCCCGGACACGACGGTCAGCCGAATCGGTCAACCTGAACGATACGTCCACCGGTACCCAGCCAATGCCTTCGTAATAGACTTCGGCCCAGTCATGAAGATTCTTTTCTTCCGGGAGCAAATACCACCCACTCTGCCATTTGCATGGAATACCGAGGCTTCGGGCCATGCTCAGAAAAAGAAAAGTTTGCATCCCGCAATCACCATGCCTGTGCTTTAGCACATACTCCGGTATACATTCCATTACCGAATATTCCAGCGCCCCGGCCCAGGGGATATGGCTGTCAATCCAGTAATAAAGGCTGCGGACCTGCCAAAATGGATTGGTTTCGTTTCCCACAATTTTACGGGACAATTGTTTTATCTGATCGGAGAAAACAATATGTGGTAGCTGCTCAGCGGTGTACTCCTGAAATAACCGGGAAGAAGTATCGTACGGTTTGATATTCGCAGGATCAATATTGAACCATTGGGAAGCAGTGTGGAGAATATATGAGGCCCTGAATTCAGTTACCGAATCTTTGTATGCTGGTTTCTCTATATAAATAGTGCGCTGTAACTGTTTTTCGGGAGCTATCACATAACGATCCCCTCCGGCATTCAGAAATTCCACACTGGTCTGACGTTGCAGGTGGATGCGGGGATACGGAAGCCAACAACGGACTATCTCTCCACTGGGGATGACATTGGCTTTTAAACGAACGGAATACTCTACCCTGATCTTCTTACAGTCGAAAGGAAGTCCGGAAATAATTTCATTTTTAGAAAAGAGCAAAGACAAATACCGCTGTTTAAAAATATCAACTGCTCCGTTTTTTTCCCCGTCAACCGAATCTTTCAATATTTTGGCCTCTTTGTTCAACAGGAAGAAATTACCCACTGCCCTGTTAAAATACTGTTTCTGGCCATCAATTACTCTCATTTCCAATTCTCCGGTTCTTTCCCAGGTACGCATCATAGAGCCGGTAAGCTGTGGATAATATTTTTTTAACCGGTCCCTGACCTCGTTTTCTGAAACGGAAAATTCCTTGCGGATCCGGCATATCAAATCCTGTTGATAATTCAAACGACTCTTTTGTAATGAATCGCCTGAATTTACTATCAAAGCCCTGCAAATCAGTTTCTCTGCTTTCAGAAACTCTCCTTCTGAAAATGCCTCACTGATATTTTTTTCATAATTGAAGCATCCGGTAATAAGAAAAATACAGAGGAATATCAATGTAAATCTCTTTATTTTCATAAGGAAAAATTAATGTCAGCAGGTTATTTCACAGGAAAATATGCTCAGAGAGAAAATGCGCCATGCAAATACTTATAATAAATGTCCATTGTCCGTTTCAGGTGTTCTGCCATTAAAAGGGCCGCATCTGTCCCGTTCTGAATATTGATTGCATTAAAAATGCGGATGTGATAATCAAGTGTAATGTCTTTTTCTCCTTCAATATTGGCATAGATCAGGTTACGCATGCGGGGTAGCAGGGAATAAATAGGCTCCATTGAAATCTGCACAATCGGGTTGTGGGTAGCCATGGCAATGGTCAAATGAAATTTGTTGTCCAGATCGGCTTCCAATTGGATGTTGTCGGGATTACATTCCTTAAACTTTTCAATATTGTCCTGCAATTCACTCAGGTCGTGCTGTAATCGTTGCCTCGCCGCAAGTCTTGCAATTTCAGGTTCAAACAAACGGCGCACCTCAATGATTTGGGCAATCAGGTTCCGGTCAAACTGCATATCATAATAGAGATTCAGGTGCTTAATCGCATCATCGATTTTCAGACCGGTTACATACATTCCGCTGCCCTTGGTAATCTCAACCAAACCCCGGGCACTCAAACGGCGCAGGGCTTCACGCAAGGCCGTACGGCTGACGCCAAACGATTCGCATAACTCACGCTCTGTTGGAAGTTTTGAACCGACAGGCAGTTTTTTGTCCCGGATTGCTGCTTCGATCCTGCGCTCAATCTTTTGGCTGAGCGTCATTTTACTGCCAATTTTTCCAAATATATCGTCCATGTTCTCATTTTTTATTTAGCACTATTCACCGTGTAGCGCAAATATAGTATAAAAATTTGTAGTATTTAATTTGTATTACAGCAAAATATACAATATCCTTCCCGTTTCTTTCTGTAAAAAAATATTACATGTCTGCACGGAATATTATTGATTTTCTGGTTCCACACCAACGCCCCTGAAATTTGGCAAATTACCAAGACCTTTTGCATTCAGTGCATTTTAGCATTTCAGAATTTCAGAATTTTTACTCTTCATCCAAAAAATATTGTACAACAACAAGTACCTTCTTTTTATTTTCATGTAAAAAAGTAAATATTTGTATTACATATTACAAAATGTTGGATATTTTTGAATGAAAATTTCAATAAAATCTTGAACCATGAAAATAAAAATCGTCATTTTTTTCTTTTTGTTCCTGTCTTTACAAGGAGCCGGTCAACAAACAAAAACAGGTATCGAGGTACTTCAACTGAAAGGGTTTGATATACTGAAAGGGAAACGGGTCGGTTTGATTACCAATCCGACCGGAGTAAATTCACAACTGAAATCGACCGTAGATATTTTGCATGAAGCAAAGGATGTACAATTAGTTGCGCTGTTCGGTCCCGAGCACGGTGTCCGTGGCAATTTTTCAGCAGGTGATGAAATAGAAGGTTCAGTTGATCCAAAAACACAAATCCCTGTATTTTCATTGTATGGGAAAACCCGTAAAGCAACGCCGGAAATGCTTTCCGGAATTGATGTCCTGGTTTATGACATCCAGGATATCGGGGCACGTTCGTATACTTACATCAGTACGTTGGGGCTTGCAATGGAAGCTGCTGCCGAAAACAATGTTGACTTTGTAGTACTCGACCGCCCAAATCCGCTGGGAGGAAACCGGGTCGAAGGGCCTTTGGTCGAAAAGGAATTTGTTTCTTTTGTGAGCCAGTATCCGGTGCCCTACATTTACGGGTTAACTCCCGGTGAACTGGCAACCTGTCTCAACGAAGAAGGGCTGCTAAAAAATGGCATAAAATGTAACCTTCATGTGGTTAAAATGAAAAACTGGAAACGTCATATGGTCTTCCCGCAAACCGGTCTGCCCTGGGTACCGGCATCCCCGCATATTCCGCGAGACAATTCGGCCTTTTTTTATTCAGCAACCGGAATTATGGGGGAACTTGATGCCAATTCAATCGGAGTGGGCTATACACTTCCGTTTGAAGTATTTGCTACCTCCTGGTTAGATGCCGACGCCCTTGCAAAAAAAATGAACCAGTTAAAAATGAAAGGAGTCATTTTCCGACCGGTCAGCTTTAAACCTTATTACATGAAAAACAAGGGTAAAGAGCATTCCGGGGTACAAATCCACATTACTGATTTTGAGAAGGTAAAACTTACCGAGATGCAATTTCTCCTGGTGCAGGCCGCACATGAATTAGTTCCCGATAGCAATCTTTTCAGGATGAACCCCGGACGATGGGATATGTTCGACAAAGTATGCGGAAATAAACGGATCCGTGAAAAATTTACAGAAAACTACCGCTACAGTGACATTCAGGAAGAATGGGAAAAACCAGCAGCAGAATTTGCAATAAAAAAGAAAAGATATCATCTCTATTAGACTGAAAATCAAAACACTGTTTTCTGCCTATCCCCATGTGCAAAAAATGGGGCATTGCCGGATGGCGCCACTTTTTTCACCAAAAATAAGGTTTCACTCAAAAGAAACCTTATTTTTGTTTTTGTTGCTTTAAAAAACCGAATGAAAAAACTACTGAATGACATCCGGCTCGCCGTATCTTGGCTGATTAATTTTTCCTACCCTGCTTTTCAATCATTTATACCTCCCGAAACATTCCGCTATGCCGTTACAGGCGGGTTGAATACAGTTTTTGACATTTTTCTTTATTTTCTTTTTTACAATTTTGTGCTCGACAAACAAAACCTCGATGTCGGTATCTTCGTCATCAGCCCGCATATTGCCGCGTTCATCATTGTTTTTCCAATCACTTTTACTAGCGGTTTTTTGTTGGCAAAATACATTACTTTCACACAATCCGCTATCCGGGGAAGAATCCAACTGATCCGATATGGGGTCAGTGTCAGTGGTTCTATTTTATTGAATTACATTCTCCTTAAGTTCTTTGTTGAGCACCTGCGTTTATGGCCTACTTTTTCAAAAGCCATGACAACCGGGATCGTGGTGGGCTACAGTTATTTTGTTCAACGGTTTTATGCATTCAAAACGGCCAACCGATATGCAGTTGATGCAGAGTAGCAATTTCAATGCCCTCTGTAATGAGCAGAAAGGGTTTAGGTTGCGACTACGAAACATAAATGTCGGAATGCCCGAATAATCCTGTTATTTTACATCTCTAATAAATCCAGAAAGTCGATTTCCTCCATGCTGTCGGGTGATTCTTTTATTTGCCGGTCTTCGCAAATAAGCGTCCGGGCCGGGAACTGGCAAAGCAACAGGTAATCGTGTGTCGCCATTACAACGGTTTTTCCCCGCTCGTTCAGTTCTTTAAAAATACGGAGCAAATCCTGTGATGTATCCGGATCAAGATTGCCGGTAGGCTCGTCGGCCAGGATAATATCCGGATCATTGAGTAGGGCGCGGGCCACCACAATACGCTGCTGTTCGCCGCCCGACAACTCATGGGGCATTACTTTCAGTTTATCGCGCATGTCTACTATTTTCAACATATCGTCAATCCGGTCTTCGATAGCCCTGGCATTTTTCCAGCCGGTGGCCTGTAATACGAACGACAGGTTATCGTGTACATTGCGGTCGGTCAACAGCTTAAAATCCTGAAATACAACCCCTATTTTCCGTCGCAAAAAAGGGATTTCGCGTTGCTTGATACCCGACAGGTTAAACCCGGAAACTGTTATTTCACCGTTCACCAACGGAATTTCAGCATGTAACGTCTTAATCAGGCTCGTTTTGCCACTTCCCACCTTCCCGATCAGATACACAAAACTACCTTTTTCTATATCGAAGTTCACGTTTGCAAGGACTAAGTTCTCACGCTGGAAAATATCTGCATTACGAATACTGATGATGTTCTGATCTTCCATTCTTTTTTGGGATATGTTCTTATGCAAAACTAATTTTTTTTATCCAACCGGATAATATTCGTGCATAATAAACAGTTTTCAGTTAAGAAATCAATCGCAATCAAGCGGCTAAAAACCTGCGATTTTTCTATTTTTACAAGCAAATAAAATATCCATGAAAACAATCGGGTTGCTTTTAATAATTACCTTTTTTCATCTGTCTTCCCCTGTTCTGCATGCACAGCAGACAACGTATTACGGTTCAACCGATCAGGAAATAGAAACAGCAAAGGAACTTTTCAGGAAAAACAATTTTGCTTCAGCCCTGCAAAAATTCGGGCAGATTATCGGGAAAACAGATGAAAGTTCGGAACTCCATTCCGAAGCCTGTTATTTCCAGGCACTCTGCGCCCTGAAGATGGACAACGAAAATGCGGAACCGTTGATTTCCGGTTTTATTGGACAATTCCCGACAAGCCCTTATAAAAACCAGGCATGGTTCGAATTGGGATCAAACCAGTTTGAACACAAGAAATACGCGGTGGCATTGCGCAGCTTCAGGGAAGTAAATACGGCGCCGCTGGCTACAGACGACCGGGTAAAACTTCATTACCGGAAAGGATATTCGTATTTTGCAATGGAGAAGTATGACGAAGCAGCCACCGAATTTTTCGGGATAAAAGATGTGAACAACATGTATGCTGCTCCTGCCCGTTACTACTGGGCACATATTCATTACCTGAAAGAAAACTATCAGACTGCACTTACCGAATTCGACAAACTGAAAGACAATCCAGATTTTGCGAAGGTAATCCCGTTTTACATCAGCCAGATTTATTACAAACAGGGGAAATATGCCGACGTCGTCAATTATACCGTACCGTTAATCGAAAAGGTAGACGCCAAAGAGCAGCCGGAACTGGCCAAAATTATCGGCGACTCGTATTTTCATTTGCAACAGTTCGACAAGGCCATCGTGTACCTCAAGTTCTTTTTTGAAACAGGCGACCGCAAAGGCCGTGAAGAAAATTACATGCTCGGCTACTGTTACTACCTGGACCGCGAAGAAACAAAAGCCATCCCCCATTTCGAGAACGCTTCGAAAGGAAACGACAAATTAGCACAGAATGCGTACTACCATCTGGCCGATTGTTACGTGGCTACCGGTGATAAAAATAAGGCGCGGGCAGCTTTTGAAGCAGCATCGAACATGGATTTTGATGATAAAATTAAGGAGGACGCCCTGTTTAACTTCGCAAAAATAACCTACGAGCTTTCGTACAGCCCGTTCAACGAAACCATTAAGGCATTCGACAAATACATTTCGCTGTACCCCGATTCGGAACGGAATGACGCCGCCTACGACTATTTGGTACAAGTTTACATGAATACCAATAATTACGGCGACGCCATTGCGTCAATCGAAAAAATCAAGGTAAAAAGCCCATCCATAAAAAAGGCTTATCAGCGCGTAACGTTCTACCGCGCATTGGAAAATTTCAACAACCTGAATTACGAAGCGGCCATCGGGTTCTTCGATAAATCGGTCGAGAACGGGCAGTACAACCGCGATCTCGAAGCACGGGCCAATTTCTGGAAGGCCGAAGCCTTTTACCGTCTGGGGCATTACAGCAAAGCCATCGACGGGTTCAACCGTTTTTTACGGTCCCCGGGGGCTATCTCCCTGCCCGAATACCAAACGGCACATTACAATATGGGCTATGCCTTTTTCAAGCAAAAAGATTATACCGGCGCTTTGTCATGGTTTCGTAAATATGCTACACAGAATGAGCATAACCAGAGCGATAAACTGGCCGACGCCTATAACCGCCTGGGTGATTGTTATTTCGTTGAACGCGATTACAGCATGGCAATCGCCTGTTTCGACAAATCGTACCAGATGAAACTATACGATCCAGATTATGCCCTTTTCCAGAAAGCATTTTGTCTGGGCATCCAGCGCGAAAACGAACAAAAAATCAGCAACCTGCGTACTCTTTTGCAGGTATTTCCGAAATCGCAATATTTTGATGATGCGCTGTATGAATTGGGACGTGCTTATGAATTGACACAGCCTCTGGTTGCGACTGGCTATTATCAGGACTTGGCGAAAGAATACCCGCAAAGCAACTTTGCCCCGAAGGCACTGCTCCAACTGGGGCTTATTCATTATAACGGGAACGAATTTAAAAAATCGGTCAGTTTTTACAAGCAGGTCACCGGGCAGTACCCCAACAGCGCCGAGGCACAGGCTGCCCTGCTGGGTATTAAAAACAATTACGTAGAAATGAACGATGTGGATGCCTATTTTGAATACGCCGAAAAATTGGGTACCGGCATCCGGATATCGGCATCCGAACAGGACTCGCTTACTTACATGGCTGCCGAAAAATTATTTATGGCCGGCGACAAAAAGGCCAGGCCCCAGTTTGAAAACTATCTCCAAAAATTTCCGCAGGGAAGTTTTGTCCTTCATTCAACATTTTATCTTGCCGAAAGCCAATACAACGACGGCGAATTCAGCGCAGCGCTGCCCAATTACGAATACGTGATTTCGCAACCCGACAATGGATTTACCGAGCAGGCGCTTGCAAAAGCATCGGAACTGACTTTCAATGCCGGAAATTTTGCCCGCGCACTGGATATTTACGAACGGTTAGAAAGGGCGTCAACCACCAAATGGAACCTGTTAAAAGCCCGCGCCGGCCTGATGCGCTGCCTCTTTGCCATGAACGATTACCGCAACACCATCGATGCTGCCAAAATACTGCTCGGCTCCGAAAACGTTACCGACGAGATGAAACGCGAAGCCAACCACAAACTGGCGGTTTCGTACGTGCAAACCGAAAAATACGAACAGGCACTGCCGGTACTCGAAAAACTTGCAACCGATGTAAAATCACAGGAAGGGGCTGAAGCCAAATACCTGATCGCCGAAATCCATTTCCGGAACAAAAAGCCAGCGCAATCGGAAAAAGAAATTATGGATTTCATCTCGACCAACACGCCCCACCAGTATTGGTTGGCAAAAAGTTTCATCCTGCTGGCAGATATTTACCTGCAAAACAATGACGAGTTTCAGGCTAAACATACCTTAAAAAGCATCATCGAAAATTATCCTGAAAAAGAAGACGGAATATTGAAAATTGCCGGAGAAAAACTTTTTCGCATAGAAGAAAAGGAACGGCACCAGCAACAACAGGGAAATAAAGGGATGGAGATCAACATCAACAATTCAGCAAACAAGAAATGAGAACGTTATGAAAGCGAAAATAAAATATATCTGTTTATTGGCATTCATTTTTCCGGCAACGGCCAATGTTTTGACAGCCCAGCAGCAAGACGCCAAATTAAAACAGGAAGTAGAAGTGACCAAAGCGTACCGACCTTCTGTTTCCGACGCATTTAAGATCAACGATATTCCGCAGATAAAAGAAGAAAAAACAGGGAAACCGGTATTTGAATATTCCATTTCCAGCGAACCGGTTTTCTCTACCTTTTCAGTAAAACCGGTACAGGCTGCCACAATGGTTGGCGAACCAACACCCGGATTGGGCAAAGGGCTGCTGAAATTAGGGGCAGGCAATTACCTGACCCCCTACGGAGAACTCTTTTACAATGCCATTCCCGGTAAAAACTCAAATTTCGGGATGCATTTCAAACACCTTTCATCGCACAGAAAAATAAAACTAATGAACGACGACAAAGTAGACGCCCCCTTCAGCGATAATTCCGCGGAACTTTTTCTGAAAAATTTTTACCGGAATTCGACCCTGTCGGCAACTGCTTTTTTCGACCGGAAAGCATTCCGGTACTACGGATATACCGGCAATAGACTGACTGATGCAGAAAAAGAAGCCATCATCCCGTCCTGGCAGGACAAACAGGCCTTCTCAAAAGGCGGCATCGACCTGCGGTTAAACAGTAAACCTGGAGGATCGGGAATACAATATGACCTGGGACTGAATTACCATTATTTCGGGGCAAAAACTGGCCAGCGCGAACATCTGGGCAAACTGAACATGAACATTGACAAAAGCTTCGACAGCTTTAAAGGAATATTGGAAAGCTCCCTCACTTTTTATCGTGCCGATAAAATTACAAACCGCGTGGCACCCGCTTCTACCCAAAAGCAACAGTTGCTGCTGATGATAAACCCCGCCGTAGTTTTTACCACCGATAACGCACTTTTGCAGATCGGTGCAAAAACCTATACCATGATCGACGATGACGAAGATGCCCGGGTCACCGTTACCCCAAATATAAAAGCTGAATGGTCGCCGGTGTCCGGTATCCTGACCCTGTATGCCCATGCCGGCGGTAATTACGGGCACAACGTGTATTCAAAAATTGCGGCAGAAAACCCCTATTCAGAGCCTGGTCACGACATACGCAATACGGAATATCAATACATCCTTTCCGGGGGAATACGCGGCAAATTCAGTTCAAAAACAAACTACCGGGCAGGTGTTTCCTATTCAGGAATAAAAGACATGCACTTTTATCATGCCTATGGACTCGACAATTATCTTCCGGCAAGTCCTTCCAGGACATTGTACAATACCCTGGGGGCCATGTACGACGATGTAAAACTGCTCCAACTCACTGGTGAAATCTTTCATGCGGCATCCGAAAACCTGAGTTTCCATTTGGAAGGAAATTATTATTCGTACGAGCTGGAAACCCTGGCACAACCCTGGCACATGCCCGAATTTGACCTCGATATGTCGCTGATATACAAAACCGGTGGCCCTCTTAGTTTTACACTTGATGCGTACGTGATCGGGAAACGACAGGTTTTGTTTGTTGATAGTTGGTCGTCGATGATCCCACCTGGCTTTACCGAAACGATTTACCCGATGGACCCGGTCTTTGACCTGAACGCTTCGATTGAATATCAGTACAATGAAAAGCTGGGTTTCTTCCTGCAATTGAACAACTTCGCCTTTCAGCGCTACGAAACCTGGGCAGGCTATGCCAACCAGGGTTTTAATGCGCTGGCCGGGATCAATTTTTCATTCTGAAATATCTTTCAACATGCCGTTCCCGGAACAAAAAAACAGGTAAAAACCTGAATTCCAGAATAGCCGGCAAAGGCTTATAAACCATTTCCGTAAAATTCGATTTAAGTAATTGATTTTTTGCATGTTAATTAATTGCAAAATGTTGAAAACTTTACTCCCGGAGACAAGCAAAAAGGGTATCAACTATGGGATTTATCACTATATTTGCATGCTATGTTTTTAGAATACGAAAAAGTTAAAAATACGCAATTATTTGCGCCAGATATTTTACACTCAGCCTTGCTTTTTTGCAGGGATGCCGATAAGCAAAAACATCTTTTACTGAACTTGTTTCGTCAAGGTTACTGATGAAAAGGTGTTTTTTTTGGTTAAATTAAACGAACAATAAATGAGCGAATTAGAAAATACGCAGAACGGAACAAACGGAAATGGAAACGGCAATTATTCTGCCGACAGCATCCAGGTTCTTGAAGGATTGGAAGCCGTGCGCAAACGTCCGGCGATGTACATCGGCGATGTAAACGAAAAAGGGCTCCACCACTTAGTTTACGAAGTGGTCGACAACTCGATCGACGAAGCACTGGCCGGCTACTGTAAAAATATTGAAGTAATTATAAACGAGGATAATTCAATTTCTGTAAAGGATGACGGGCGCGGCATTCCGACCGAGATACACAGCAAAGAAAAGAAATCGGCATTGGAAGTGGTTATGACCGTCCTTCATGCCGGCGGTAAATTCGACAAAGATAGTTATAAAGTATCGGGAGGGCTGCACGGCGTAGGGGTTTCCTGCGTAAATGCACTGTCGGTTGCACTGAAAGTTGAAGTACACCGCGACGGAAAAATCTGGCAACAGGAATATTCAAAAGGCAAACCCCTGTACGATGTAAAAGTGGTTGGCGAAACCGACCGCACCGGGACAACCGTTACATTCCTTCCCGACGACAGCATTTTCCTGACCACGGTTTATAAATACGAAATTCTTTCGGCACGTCTTCGCGAACTGGCCTTCCTGAATGCAGGTATCACACTGGCCATCATTGACCGGCGCGATACTGACGAGCACGGAAATCTCAAAACCGAAACCTTTTTTTCGGAGGAAGGCCTGAAGGAGTTTGTGGAATATCTCGACAGCGCCCGCGAAAAGCTGATCGAAGAAACCATTCATATTTCATCGGAAAAGTCAGGAGTGCCCGTCGAAATAGCACTGCATTACAATACCTCGTTCAACGAAAACATCCATTCGTATGTAAACAACATTAATACCATTGAAGGAGGTACCCACCTCACAGGTTTTCGTCGCGGATTGACCCGTACCTTGAAAAATTATGCCGAAACTTCAGGCATGTTGTCGAAACTGAAATTTGACATCAACGGCGACGATTTCAGGGAAGGGCTGACAGCAGTTATTTCGGTAAAAGTTGCCGAACCGCAATTTGAAGGACAAACCAAAACAAAACTTGGAAACTCCGATATCAGCCTCCCTGTCGACCAGGCAGTAAGCGAAATGTTAGCCAATTACTTAGAAGAAAACCCCAAATCGGCACGCGAGATTGTGAACAAGGTAATTCTCGCGGCACAAGCACGCCATGCTGCACGCAAAGCCCGTGAACTGGTACAACGTAAAAACGTGCTGTCGGGAGGGGGCCTTCCCGGTAAACTGGCCGACTGCTCGGAAAAAGACCCGGTACAATGCGAAGTTTTTTTGGTCGAGGGAGACTCGGCAGGCGGAACCGCCAAACAGGGCCGGGACCGTCGTTTTCAAGCCATCCTACCCCTGCGCGGTAAAATCCTGAACGTGGAAAAAGCCATGCAGCACAAGGTTTTCGAGAATGAAGAAATACGCAATATTTTTACAGCACTTGGCGTCTCCATTGGTACCGAAGAAGACTCGAAAGCCTTGAATTTAGAAAAACTGCGCTACCATAAGATCGTGATCATGACCGACGCCGATGTTGACGGAAGCCACATTGCGACCCTGATTATGACGTTCTTTTTCCGTTTTATGAAAGAACTGATCGCCGACGGTTATCTCTACATTGCTACTCCCCCGCTCTACTTAGTAAGAAAAGGAAAACGCGAAGAATACTGCTGGAACGAACAACAGCGCCAACGCCTGATCGACGAATGGGGAGAGGGGAAAGAAAATACCCTGCACATTCAGCGGTACAAAGGTCTGGGAGAGATGAACGCCGAACAACTCTGGGAAACCACGATGGACCCGGAAAGGCGTGTACTGCGCCAGGTAACCATCGAAAATGCTGCCGAAGCCGATCATGTGTTCAGTATGCTGATGGGCGACGACGTGCCCCCTCGTCGTCAATTCATTGAAGATCATGCCATTTATGCAAATATCGACGCTTAACAATATTGAAATCCCGGATAATCCGGGATTTTTTTTACATTGTCCTGGGTTATCCTCCTGAAACAAATCAGGATCATTTTTTAATCGTAAATCAAATGAATATCTGCGTGTTTTCTTCTTCCAGCAACGGGATTGGAGATTGTTACATTCACGATGCGGTTGAACTTGCAACATTGATTGCAAAAAATAAAATGACCCTGGTAAACGGCGGCGCCAATGTGGGGCTCATGGAAGTTGTTTCGGCAACAGCAGTAAAACACGGGGCAAAAACCATTGGCGTCATCCCCGAGAAAATGACACACCGTAATCTGGTATCGGACAAAATGCACGAAGTGATTATTTCAAAAGACATGCAGGAGCGAAAAGCCAGGATGCGTGAACTTTCGGATGCCTACATTGCATTGCCCGGCGGGTTTGGTACCTTAGAGGAAATTCTGGAAGTTATCACCCTGAAACAACTTGATTACCTGAATGCCCCTGTCGTGTTCATCAATACTAACGGTTTTTTCGATGATCTTTTCCGACAATTTGAACGTTCGTACCACGAAAATTTTGCAAAAGAAAATTATCGAAAAATCTATTTTGTGGCAAAAACTCCACATGAAGCCATCAACTACATCATAAATTATAAGCCGGAGAACCTGGGAACCAAATGGCATGAGGTCCCGATCCGGCATCAAAGCGGAAGGGTGAAATAGAACTCGGAGCCTTCTCCCGATTTTGATCTTAATTTGATTTCACCGCCCAGCAAATCCACAATATTTTTCGAGATGGCCAGTCCAAGGCCGGTCCCGCCAAAACTTGAACCACTTACTGTTTCCGATTGCCGGAAGCGTTCAAAAACCAGTTCGTGTTCTTTCTCCGGAATCCCTATACCTGTATCTTTCACCGAAAATAAAAGACCTTTCTCATCCAACGACACCCGGAGTTTTACGGTCCCCTGGATGGTAAATTTCAAGGCATTCCCCAGCAGGTTCAGCAATACCTGTTTCAATCTCAGTTCGTCAGTATTTATCCTGAAATCAACAGGATAATCGTATTCAGAAAGAAATACAACGGAGTCCGGGCACTTTCTGCATAACAACTGATGGACATACATTTCAATACTTTTCAAAAAATTGTGAAGAACAAACATCCTTTTCACTATTCGAAACTGGTTTGATTCCATTTTTGAAATATCCATAATATCCTCTATCAGTTGCAAAAGCTGATGTGAACTTATTTTGATGTGCTGAATAATTTCATCTTGTTTCAGTAATTGATCCGGACATCCCAGCAAATCAGAGAACCCAACAATTGCGTTCATTGGTGTCCTTATTTCGTGCGACATATTGGCCAGAAAAGCCGTTTTCAGCTTATCTGAATTGATCGCACGTTCCTGTTCTTCTGCCAACCGGAGATGAATTTCTTCATGCGTATCGATCATTGTGTTTACCGCACTGGCTGTTTTTTGAAACTCTTCAAAATAAAATGCCTTTGGGTCCACTTTTTCATACTTTTCCGAAGCGTTTCTGAAAAACTCAAAGAAATTATTGAAATCGTTTCGGTAATGTTTGTCGAAATAGACAATAATTACTGATTCAAACAGCAAAACAATAATGAGAATAAGGATGATCTGGGCTACAGATCCCTGAAGTTTTTTCTGCAAGACAGCCTTTTGCCCGGTCAGTTGCAAATCAATGTCGTTGAGATAAAAACCGGCCCCAACCAACCAATCAAGTTCTTTAACATACACTACGTAAGATAGTTTTGGAACCAGTTCTGTCTCTCCGATCTTGTTCCAGAGATATGAAAAATAGCCTCCTTCCTCCGAAATCCTAGCTGCTTCGAGTTCCTTCACGAACACATTGTAACGGCTTGTGTCCGATCCATCGTAAAAATTATACGATCCATTGTAAATCTGTCCGTCCATAACCACCGGGGTTCCATTAATATGATTGACAAACGGATAACCGCTATGCCTGAACCTGACTGAACTGATTTTCTCGGCAATATCTTTTTTGAAAATATGATAATGGTCTTCCAGATAAATTTTCCCGCCAAAATACCAATCCAACGATTTAAATTTCTTCAGATAAACAACTTTCTTTACCGGCAGGCTGTCAGAATTTGGCGCCTGGTCATCCTGTCCATAAAAAATAAATCCTTCTGTCGTATCACGAAGAAACTCAATTTCTGATTCAATAACCTTGTTCCCATGAATATCTGTATGATCAATCAAATCGGCATTTTCGTACTGCGGGTGGCCGGGATAATAGATTCCCCTGCCATCCGTCGAACCAATAAAAATTTTACTGAGATGATCTTCCGATTTTAGAAACGACACCGTTTTCTTCAGCAATTCCCTTTGGTCAATAAACGAATACGACTGAAGCTCCTCATACAATCCACTGCACATTTCATAGGCTTGCTCAACATTGAACTTCAATTTATTAAGATATTCTTCCTCCATGCTTTTCTTACGCAGCCTGATATAACGCGCTTCGCTCAGCGCCATATCTTTTATCAGCATCTTTTGTTCGGTAATATATTTTTCGCGCTGGAGTTTTTCAATCTTCCTGTAATTCAAAACCGCATGGTAAATCATGATTCCCCCGATTAAAACAGTCGTGAGGATTGTAACGAACACGATCATGCGTCCAAAAAGTTTTGAAATATTTTTTGAATTCCAAAGGTTCCAGAAATCGAGATTCATTGCGAAAATATTAATCGTAAGCACTTGACGGAAGAATACAGGTTGTCTTTATCCGATCCGGAATTAGCGGAAAGCACCAAAACACCCCGGTAATCTGCCAAATAACGAAATAATGTCACATAGTTGTCCAAAAATGATAAAAAAAATCAGATAATATTTCATAAATTGAAAGAAAAAGAGGGAAATATGAGATGGCCTGGATTTTGATGTTCTGATACGCACAGGTTGTAGTTCCTGTTAAAATCTGTTAAACAAATTAAACGAAATAAAATACTTATAACACAAACGGTTTTGCTGCGTTATATTTGGACAGAAATAAGGAAAATTTTTAATAATACATAAAATATGAAAGCTATGAAAAACATAAAAAAAGGGATTTTACCGTTGTTTTTTGCGATTATTGGGGCTTTTATAGCGCTTTGGGTGTACGCCCATTATTTCGGCACCCCGAAAATTGTAACAATAAAAGAAGACCAGCCTATTCAATATGCAAGTCTTCCGGCCCTTCCGGGAGATTTACCAGACCTGAGCTATGCTGCCGAAACATCGGTACATGCAGTTGTTCATATCATGGTTACCCAGAAAGGCGACTACTATGCTGCAAATCCGTTTTATGAATGGTTTTTTGGCGACGGGTACCGTCAGCAGGAAGCGCCACAGCGACAAGGAGCCGGTTCCGGGGTAATTATTACCCAGGACGGTTACATTGTAACCAACAACCATGTAATTGAGGATGCCGATGAAATCAGGGTAATCCTGAACGATAAACGTGAGTTCACAGGAAAACTGGTCGGGGCTGACCCGCTGACCGACATCGCTCTGATCAAAATTGACGAAAAAGAATTGCCGCATCTCCGTTTTGGCAATTCCGATGCGTTAAAATTAGGGCAATGGGTACTCGCCGTGGGCAACCCCTTTAATCTGACTTCAACAGTAACCGCCGGCATTGTTAGTGCCAAAGGCCGGAATATTGGGATTAATCCGAACCGCATGGGCATTGAGGCATTCATACAAACCGATGCAGCCGTCAACCCGGGAAACAGTGGAGGTGCATTGGTGAACATGCAGGCTGAACTGGTAGGTATCAACACAGCCATCGCATCGCGTACCGGTTCCTACACTGGCTATTCATTTGCAGTCCCGGCCAATATAGTCAAAAAAGTGGTAGCCGACTTAACCGAATTCGGAGAAGTACAGCGGGCCCTCATGGGGGTTGAGATCAGCGATGTCACTGCCGAAATAGCAGAAAAATATAAACTTGATAAAATTGAAGGCGTATTTGTTGGAGCAGTGAACGAAGGCGGGGCAAAAGACGCAGGCATCCAGGCCGAAGACGTGATCATCGGCATTGACGGGGTGAATGTAAATACCACGGCAGAACTTCAGGAACAGGTAGGGAAACACCGTCCCGGAGATGTTATTAATGTGGTGGTAAAAAGAGATAACAAAAAGAAACAATATAATGTAACGCTTCGTAACAAACACGGAAATACCGAAATCGTTAAAAAAGAAGGAGATGGAGTTTTTGGGGCACAGCTTGAGGTAGTTTCCGACAAAGAAAAACAACGTTTAAGGATACGGAATGGCATTAAAATTATCGATCTGAACGAAGGTAAATTTAAGGATGCCGGGATAAAAAAAGGATTTATTATTACTGATGTGAACAAGAGACCGGTGTATGAGGTTAAAGATCTGAAATACATCATTAATAATGCAAGCGGTGGCATTCTGATTGAAGGGATATATCCCGACGGAGAGTTGGCATATTATGTATTCGGAATAAAATAATTATCCAACAAACCTACCGGTTATTTATTTGTTAAGCAAATCGGACAATGTCATTTATGTGTTTGAATTATTGACCTATAAAGTCTATATTTGCACGTTTTTTTATAAAAGGGTAGAATGAGACAACTTAAGATTACAAAATCGATTACCAACCGCGAGAGCGCTTCTTTGGACAAGTATTTGCAGGAAATTGGCAAAGAAGATCTTATTACCGTTGAGGAAGAAGTAGAATTAGCTCAAAGGATCAAAAAAGGTGATCAGGCGGCATTGGAAAAACTGACCCGTGCCAATCTTCGTTTTGTTGTTTCTGTAGCCAAACAATACCAGAATCAGGGATTAAGTTTGCCTGACCTTATTAATGAGGGCAATCTGGGATTGATAAAAGCAGCAGAAAAATTCGATGAAACGCGGGGGTTCAAGTTTATTTCGTACGCCGTTTGGTGGATTCGCCAGTCGATTTTGCAGGCCCTTGCTGAACAGTCGCGTATTGTTCGTTTACCGCTTAACCAGGTAGGTTCGTTGAACAAGATCAACAAAGCGTTTTCGAAATTTGAACAAGAACACGAACGGAAGCCATCGCCTGAAGAATTAGCTGATTCGCTGGAACTTCCCGCTGACAAAGTTGCCGATACCTTACGTGTGTCGGGACGACACATTTCGGTTGATGCACCTTTTGTTGAAGGTGAAGACAACAGCCTCCTCGATGTCCTGATTAACAGTGATTCACCCAATGCAGACCGCAGTCTGATGATGGAATCGCTGGCCCGGGAAATAGAAAGAGCTCTCGCTACCCTTACAGAACGAGAAAGTGACATCATCAGGATGTTCTTTGGAATTGGATGCCAGGAAATGACCCTGGAAGAAATCGGAGAAAGATTTGGGCTGACCCGCGAACGGGTCCGGCAAATAAAAGAAAAAGCTATACGTAGATTAAGACACACATCACGTAGCAAACTATTGAAAACGTATCTCGGATAGAGAGATTGGAAAAAAGACCGTTGTGTATTCTGCAACGGTCTTTTTTTATCTTTTATTGTCCGTCAATTTTCTGTGTAATTTCTGAGTTTTTTTGTCAGTTCCTCTATCTTCGATGTAATTGCTTTCCCTGAAATGGTGGCTCCTGAAATCGCCTGAACATCTTTTCCGTATTCCAATTCATCGCCGGAATAACCAATAAACTGTGACAACCACTTTTTCCCTGAAATTTCACCACCGTGATCGGAAAAGTAACTTACTACTTTCACTAACTTAACCGATATTTCGAAATCGTACCAGACAAAAAAATCGAAATAGTCGTTTTTTCCTTTTGCTTTGGCCAGGACCACATAGCCTTCCCCTTGTTTGTTTGCATAAAGTTTAAAAAACTGATCTGTTTCGTCTTCGGCCAGGTACTCCGGGATAAATTCCTGAAGTTCAATATTCGATGGACTCGTTTTAAACTCTTTACTGAATATTTTTTGCAGGTCGAAAGCAGTGGCTTCATGAAAACCAAGTAAAGCCACTGCCAGCAGTATTTTATATTTCAATACCTTCATCAAAACCATACCCCTACTCCCAGATTAATTTGCTTTATTGCATCGTCCGGGCCGCTGTTTCCAAGCCATTGAATATCGGCTTTAAAAACAGCACCGGAAGTCATCCACCATCCAATACCTGCTGTTACATCAGTACGGTTAAAGGCCCTATTTTTTGATATGCCATCAACTTTATGATGCGTATTGTATTTCTCGTATCGAACAAACGGAACCAGTTTTTTATCAAAATCCTGTTGCGCATGCAAAAGGTCATAACCTGCTTCCACATAATAGCCCTTCATGGCGCTCCCTAAATTATTTCCTGTAAATTTGTTATATGTACTGGCATTGTCTATCCAAGCATAATTGAATTGTCCCTTAAAACTCCATCCGTTTTTCAGATATCTGAAATCGAGCCCGACCATATTCACTCCAACAACAGACGAATCGGCTTTGGAAATCAGTTGCCGGTTATTTTTGTCCACCCCATTGAATAAGGTCGACTGCGATTTCCCCATATATGTTGCGAGACCTACTTTTAAAGAAGGTATTCCTGAATATTCCAGTTTCCCGCTTAGATTGGGATGCGAGAAAACGGACTCCGCCCCTTTTTGCCTTCCTCTCCGTAATCCGTCGGAACCACGTAACAACCCGCTCCCATTGTAACTTAAAAAACCATTTACGATATACAATTGATATTTCAGCCCTGAATCGCTGATACGGCCTGTAAAACCAGCCCCGATTTCACGCCATGTGGAGGGGATCAATGTATTATCCAGATTAGGACGTTCGACCCCGTTAAATGTTGCGGGCTCGTGTAACTCGTTGATGATTCCCATAGGGATCAGCAATAAACCTGCCCTAAAATTCAAACCTTCTTTCAATTTATAATCTAAAAATGCCTGCTCAACATAAACTTCCTGGACATGTTCAAATTCCAATTCTGTGATAAAACGGGTACGTTCGTTAAATTTATATCCTACCATCAACACCATGCGATGTACATCCATCACCCCATTATATCTGATATCCTTATCATATTTTTGATTGAAATCGATCTGCCCGTATCCTCCGATACTCAGTTTTTCCTCAGAAATTAAGAACCGGTCAGAAGTATTCTGCGCACTACTTGTTAGCCAGATAAATGTGAGAATAAGTAAATAAAATCCCCTTTTCATACGTAAATAATTTCTATTAAATGAGCCTTTAAAGCCCATATGTTGTTTAAAATCAATAATTTTTAGAACTACAGACAAAAGAAAAGAAAGCACTTGTCTTTAAAGCAAATGCACGGTT
>JAVEYG010000018.1:0-93257 GCA_034003625.1 Prolixibacteraceae bacterium
CGGCTTGCTTGTCACCCAATCAGGTTTTCCATTGTTGTTCAAAGTTTTTGTGGGCAATACATTCGAAGGAAAAACCATGTTGCCCGTAGTGGAAACATTTGTCCGCGCACACCATCAGGTAAAACCGTTTATCCCAAATTACGTGATATGCATTTCTAATGCTTAGCATTAGGCATATTTGGAGTATGGGATTCGATATAAGCTATACCAATCAAGAGATTACACCCTGGGGTGGAATGGTGTTTTTGCGCCAGATGTTGGACAAAATAGGGTTCAAATCGCAAATTGAGAACTGTATTGATTTGCCACAACCGAGATCAAACAGGGGTTACTCCCCAGTCTCAATTATTGAATCATTTATAGTGAGTATTTGGTGTGGGCCAATAGGTTCATGCACCCTGAAGTTACCTGCCACGGTGGAGCTTTGAAGAATATCTTTGGCTGGAAACAATCTCCGGCGCAGGACGTTTACAAATGTTATTTTGCCAGGTTCACACAAGGAACTAACCAACGGGTGAGCGACCACTTCTATTCCTGGATATTCAATTCGGTACAGTTTGATAATTACACTCTCGATTGTGGTTCATCGGTATTGACCCGCTACGGAGAACAGCAAGGGGCCAAACAAGGATATAACCCACATAAGCAGGGCAGGGCATCGCACAATCCCATTATTGCCTTTGTTTCAGATGTCAAGCTGGCAGCGAACCTGTGGTTAAGAAGTGGTAATACCGGATCGGCAGAAGGTTTTATTCCCTTTCTGGAAGATACTTTTACCAAGTTGCAGGGTAAAAACATCAGCCTGCTACGCCTTGATAGTGGATTTTTTGGCAAAGATGTGTTTGATTATCTGGAAGAAAAAGAGAAGCCCATCAATTATATCGTTGCAGCACGTTTCTATGGACCAATCCAACGTATTATCGCTGGGAATCAGGTTTGGACAACACTGGATGAAGGCATTGAAATCAGTGAATTGCAATACAAAAGCCCATTGTGGGACAAGCCGCGCAGGATGATCGTGGTCAGACAAAAAATTGAAAAACGTCCCAAAGCAGCAGGAAAAATGCGGAAGCTTTTTCAGGATGAAGATTATTACCGACAGTACCGGTATTCAGCCTATATTACCAACCTGACCCTGTCTGCTGCCGATGTTTGGCGGCTTTACCGTGGACGTGGCGATGCCGAAAACCGGATTAAAGAACTCAAATACGATTTTGGCTTTGACAGCTTTAACATGCAATCATTTTTCGGGACCGAAGCTGCATTGATCTTTGCCATGCTTGCCTATAACCTAATGGCCTTGTTCAGGCAGTTCCTGCTCAATTCAAAAGTCCAGCATACCTTATCAACACTGCGATACAGAACGTTTGCTATTGGTGCGTATTTCCAGAAAATCAACAACAAATACACCCTCAAATTGAGCTTAAACATGAAACGAAGGGAATGGTTTGAAGGGTTATGGAACCAATCAAATCAAGTAAATCTACCTTTTAAGTTTTCTAATGCGTAATTTGGGATAAT
Source organism: Prolixibacteraceae bacterium (assembly GCA_034003625.1). Taxonomy (GTDB): domain Bacteria; phylum Bacteroidota; class Bacteroidia; order Bacteroidales; family Prolixibacteraceae; genus GWE2-42-39. The sequence goes on from JAVEYG010000018.1 coordinate 1,522, forward strand.
CCCGCTGTGTACGCTTGTAATCTTCTTCCATAGTGTTACGCTTTTTTGTGTAACGCTATTTCAGGACGTGATAAAAAACGTAATTAAAAAAGCCCCGCTTTGCGAGGCCTTTTTTGTGTCGTGAATTTTCAGGTCAGATGTTTTCATCACCCATCTGTTTGGGGAAAGTTGCTCCCCGAAAAAATTAAAAACTGTCGGCTGCCCGGTAGGCGGCAATCAATGCCAGTTCCCCTTCTTTGCCTTTGATGCTTTTCCCGTGTTCGGCACATAAAACACCCTCATATCCTTTGTTGAAAATGTGCCTGAAAATATTTTTGTAATTGATCTCTCCGGTTCCCGGTTCGTTGCGCCCGGGATTATCGCCAATATGGAAAGCAGCAATATTTTCCCATGCCATATCAATATTAGGAATAATATTTCCTTCAGTAATTTGCTGATGGTACATATCGTTTACAATTTTACAACTGGGGTGATTTACCGCTTTACAAATCATATGTGCCTGCGGGATTTTGGTCAGAAACAGTCCTGGATGGTTTGTCCAGGCATTAAGGGGTTCCATCACCAATACTAATCCAATTTTTTCTACAATTTCGCAACACATGCGCATGGCATCAATAACATTTGCTGTTTGGTAATCCCATTCCAGTTTATCGTCGTAGCGGCCAGGTACAACCAACGCAGTTTTTGCTCCTGTCCGTTTTGCTACTTCGACACCCTCTTTCATTTTGTTTTTCAGCATGTCCATCATTTCGGGGTCGCGTGTCACCATCGATTTTACTTTGAAATCGGCATATAAAACAAACGGGCCAAGGTCCATGTTTCGTTTGTCAAGTTCACTGGCAATTTTTTCCTGCATGGCAGGTTCTTTTCCCATAAGGCCGTTATCAAATATGGCACGAAAACCCTGATCCGCTATAAACTTGATATTATCAATTGGATCTTTACCTGCATGTTCGTTAAAAGTACCGAGATGGGGTGCATATTTTAATTTGAATTTAGCATCGTTCGATACTGTTCTTTCTGTAGCATAAGATGGCATTACTCCGGCAAGGCTTGTAACGGCAGCTCCGGCAAATGCAGCTTTCTTTAGAAAATTACGTCTTTCCATGATTATTTTTGTTGGGTTAAGTTTAATTTCGGATAAAAATACGGAATTGAAATTTTACTACAATGGGTGTGGCGATTTTTAATGTGTTGCTCCGAAGGTTGGCTCCCTCCGTATCCATAGCGAATACAAATGACTACACCGACGACTGTTCTATTCTGGTATGTTTTAAAATTCAGGCACCATTCATTCAAAAAAGTTTTCTACTTTTACGTTTTAAGTAACATCGATGAGGGTTTATTTGCATGAGCCCTTTTTAACGAATAACCAATAAACCGAAACGAACATGAATAGAAAATTACGCATGGGCATGGTCGGGGGCGGGAGCGATGCTTTTATCGGCGCGATTCACCGGCTTGGGGCCCTGATGGACAACCAGATTGAACTTGTTTGCGGCTGTTTCAGTGTGAATCCTGAAATTTCTTTTTCATCCGGAAAATCTTATTTTCTTCCCGACAACCGCATTTATAAAACCTATCCGGAAATGTTTGAGAACGAAGTCCGTCTCCCGGAGGGCGAACGCATGGATTTTGTGAGCATTGTCACCCCAAATTTTGTACACTTTGCCCCGGCAGTAATGGCTTTGGAAAACGGGTTTCACGTGGTAATTGACAAACCTATTACTTTCACGCTGGACGAAGCGCTCCAACTTCAGCAAAAACTGAAAGAGACCGGCCTGACACTGGCCCTGACACATACTTATTCGGGGTATCCGGCAGTAAAACACGCCCGGCAGATGGTGGCCAACGGCGACCTCGGAAAAATCAGAAAAATATTTGTCGAATACCCGCAAGGCTGGCTGGCCTCGAAAGTAGAAGACAGCGGAAATGCACAGGCATCGTGGCGGACCGACCCGAAACGATCGGGGAAAGCAGGTTGCATGGGCGATATTGGTACACATGCCCATCATTTGGCCGAATACATTACCGGCCTGAAAACCATAGAAATTTGTGCCGAACTAAATACGTTTGTTCCCGGTCGTCTGCTGGATGACGATGGCACTGTGTTATTGCGTTTTGACAATGGGGCAAGAGGGGTCTTAATGGCATCGCAAATCTGCACCGGAATGGAGAATGCGCTGAAAATTCGTGTTTACGGAGAAAAGGGTGGTGTTGAATGGGCGCAGGAAGAACCCAATACGTTGTTAGTACGTTGGGCCAGCCGTCCTGCGGAAATCATCCGTACCGGCACCGGTAACCATTATCCGTTGGGAACATTCAATACACGCACTCCCGGAGGTCACCCCGAGGGTTATCTGGAAGCGTTTGCCAATATCTACCGGAACTTCTCGCTGACCGTCCGTGCTAAAATGAACGGCGTACAACCCAAGCCGGAATGGCTTGATTTCCCAGGCATTGAAGACGGAATACGTGGAATGCAATTTATCGACAGGGTGGTCGAGGCCGGGTACAACGATGCTGTAAAATGGGTGAAATTCTAACAATTAAAAGCCAATAAAACAAATTATTATGAGCAGACCAGTGACAATTTTTACCGGACAATGGGCCGACCTGCCTCTTGAAACAGTATGTCGCAAGGCAAAAAAATTTGGCTACGACGGGCTTGAACTATGCTGTTGGGGCGACCACATCGAAATCAATAAAGCCGACCAGGCATATTGTGACCGAAAAAAGGCTCTGTTAAAAGAATACGGATTGAAATTATTTGCCATTTCGTCGCATCTTGTCGGGCAATGTGTGTGCGACCACATTGATGAACGGCACAAAGGGATCCTGCCGGATTATATCTGGGGCGACGGTGACCCGGAAGGGGTACGCCAGCGTGCTGCAAAGGACATGATCGAGGCCGGGCATGTGGCCAAACGGCTGGGGCTGGATACCGTGATTGGCTTTACCGGAAGTCCCATCTGGCATATGTTATATTCATTTCCTCCGGCATCGCAGGATTTGATCAATAAAGGATTTGGGGATTTTGCCCGGCGCTGGAAACCCATTCTGGATGAGTATCAGAAAATTGGGGTGAAGTTTGCCATAGAAGTACATCCGACCGAAATCGCTTTCGATATTGAATCGGCCCGGCGTGCCTTGAAATCGCTGGATTATCACCCGGCTTTTGGCTTTAACTTCGATCCCAGTCATTTTGGGTACCAGGGGGTTGACTATGTACGGTTTATTTACGAATTTTCCGACCGAATTTTCCATGTCCATATGAAAGACGTGTACTGGAGCGATGTACCTGGAACGGTGGGCGTTTTTGGCGGGCATGTGGATTTTGGCGACAACCGGCGTTTCTGGAATTTCAGGAGCCTGGGCCGTGGAAAAATCAATTTCGAAAACATCATCCGTGCGCTGAACGATATCGGCTACAAAGGACCGCTTTCGGTTGAGTGGGAAGACAGCGGCATGAACCGTGAAGCAGGCGCTACCGAATCCTGCAAATTTGTTAAAAATGTCGATTTCGAGGCTTCAGATATTGCTTTCGATGCCGCGATGCAAAAAGATTGAAGAAGCCATTATTGAAGATCATACACGTAGAATTAAGGCCTGAAAATATATTTTAAAATATATTCCTTTGAATTTTTGCAGATATAGTTGGAAACTTCGGGAACAAGCGATATTTTAGTATCACGTGGTACATATCTGCATATGGAGAGTGCCTTTTAACAATCCTTTTGAAACGAAAGCTACCTGGTCCGGGTAGCTTTTTTATGTCTCATTGCAAAAGCAGGTTTATATCGTCCACATTTTCCGATATCCTATTCACAAGTACAGCGATGCAGGCAATCGATAACCTGGCTCAATGTATCGTGTTTCAGGTAATAAAATGTATTTTTCCCTTCCCGTTTCGAGCACAAGACACCTTTATCTTTCAATATTCCCAAATGATGCGATGTGGTTGATTGTTCAATTCCGAGCAATTCATGTATTTCCGTAACTGTAAGCTTTTTCCCGCTTTCCAGATGCTTCAGAATGGCAATCCGCATTGGATGTGCCATTGCTTTTAACATGCTGGCAGCCATTTCAAGCCGGTCGATATCCATTTCCTGAAAGTTCATGGTATGAATTTTTTATAAAACAAATGCAAATATATAAATATTTAGTGCCATTTTGCAGAAAGAAACTACATGACAGATTTTTTTAGGATCAATAAAACACAGGAAGGAATAAAATCCAAAAGAAGAAGTCATTTTATTTTTTATTTTTGAACGTGTAAAAACTGGCTGAATGACCTCTTTGGACATTATTCAATCACCGATCAAAAAAGAGCTGAAAGACTTTGAAGCTTATTTTAAAGAATCAATTAAAAGCGACATTCCTTTGCTGGAAATTATCGTTCGGTATATTCTCAGGAAAAAAGGGAAACAGATACGCCCTATGTTTGTGTTTCTTTCAGCTAAAATACTGGGTGAATTTAATGAATCCACCTTGCTGGCTGCATCGGGGATTGAGTTGTTGCATACGGCCACTTTGCTACACGACGACGTGGTGGATGAATCGTATGAACGACGGGGAAGTTTTTCGATCAATGCTCTATGGAAAAATAAGATTGCCGTGCTGGTTGGCGACTATATCCTGGCCCGGGGGATGCTCAACACACTTGATGAAAAAAAGTACCGTTATTTGCACCTGATCAGCCGTGCGGTGAAAGATATGAGTGAAGGAGAAATCCTGCAGATGCGGAAAAGCCGAAAACTCGATATTGATTTTGACACATATTTCGAGATCATCCGGAAGAAAACAGCTTCGCTGATCGCAACCAGTATGGCCATGGGGGCCGCTTCGGTGAGCGAAAACGAAGATTTGATTGAAGAAATGTTCCGGATCGGGCTGGATGTGGGAATTGCCTTCCAGATAAAAGATGACATTTTCGATTATCAGTCGAAAGGAATTCTGGGAAAACCGACCGGGAACGACATCAAGGAGAAAAAAATAACCCTGCCCCTACTCTATGTATTGGAACAATCATCGAAAGCAGAAAGGAGAAGAATTCTCGGGCTGGTTAAAAAAAAGAACAAAAATGCGATAAACGTGAAGGAACTGGTCGACCTGGTAGCTACAAAAGGGGGCTTGGAATATGCTGAACAACGAATGAATGAATTCAAGGACAAAGCCATTGCCCGTATCAGGCAACTTCCTGAAAATGAATCAAGGAAGGCTCTCGTTGAACTGGTAACTTATACCACTACCCGGAAAAAATAATTCCCGTTTATCCGTGATATTCTCATCCGGAAATTAATCATGCCCTGCTTTTTGAACCCCGTCCTAATTGTTTATCTAAAATCATTTTTAATTTTGCCGGCAATGTTGAAACACATCCGCAAATATGTAAGGTTGGGGTTTGTATTGTTGCTCCCGGCGTATTTTGCAATACTGGCCAATTCGGTAATGAACCGGCATATCCATGTTTTGCCCGACGGGATCATCATCACCCACGCTCACCCGTTTGCAAAAAATCCTGATGGTGAAAAACAAGCCAATCATCGGCACACCGGCAAGGATTTTATTTTCCTGCAAAGTTTCTGCATCGATTTTTACATAATTCCTGTTTATTCGTTCGATTTTATCAACTTTAAATATCGACAGGAGAACAATAACTTCCTGCCAGGATTTTTCCCGAAGGACATTTTCATTTTTAACAACTCGCAACGTGCGCCTCCTTGCATGGTATAACATTTTTAAGCGAGACCAAAAATCAAATTATCCAATCTTTAAAAATCAAATGAAACATTTCTTTTTGAATGCAATGCTGTTGTTGCATGCTATTGCTTTTATATATGCGGGCAATATAGGCCCGGACAAGAAAAAAACGGACGCAAATATTGTAGGGCACGTAGTTGCCAATGGCGAACACCTTCCATTCTCAAATGTATTTATCAAAGGGACCACGATTGGTACAACAACCGACGAATCTGGTCATTTTCAGCTAATTAATCTGCCGGAAAGAACTTATACCGTGCGGGTTCAGGTAGTGGGTTACAAACCCGAAGAAAAAACCGTTGAAATCCATAAAGGAGAAACAATAGAACTGAAATTCGACCTTAAAGAGGATGTGCTGGGCCTTGATGAAATTGTCATTACCGGCGACAGGAACGAAAAAAACCGGCGCGAATCATCCGTTATCGTAAATACTATTTCCCCGCAACTGATGGCTACCCTGCAATCGCAAACTCTCAGCGACGGGTTGAATTTCAGCCCGGGGCTGCGTATGGAAAACAACTGTCAGAATTGCGGGTTTAGTCAGGTACGGATGAACGGTATGGAAGGGCCTTATTCGCAGGTTTTAATTAACGGGCGTCCTGTTTTTAGCGGACTGGCCGGCGTATATGGTTTGGAACTCATCCCTTCCAACATGATTGAACGGGTAGAAGTAATCCGCGGTGGAGGATCTGCTCTTTACGGCAGTAATGCCATTGCCGGTACCATCAATCTGATTTTAAAAGATCCGGTCAGCAATGCGTATGAATTTGGCGCAGGCAGTGGCTTTATCGGAACGGGCGTTGATAACGCCGGCGATATCGCCGAAGATTATAACCTGAATTTCAATACGTCCATAATCTCCGCCGACAATAAAACCGGTATGTCGATGTACGGTTATTACCGCGACCGGCAACCTTTCGATGCTAACGGAGATACATTTTCGGAGCTTACAAAAATTCAGAATTCGACGATCGGCTCACGTATTTTCCATCGTTTTGCATTTCGGAGCAAGGTAACGCTTGATTTTTTCAATATTAAAGAAAAACGAAGGGGTGGCGATGCTTTTGACCAGCCAATGCACGAATCGGGAATTACCGAAGCCGTTGATCACAATATTGCTACCGGAGCCGTTACTTACGAACAGTTTTTTCGCGAATACGATTTGTTTTCGGTTTATGCTTCGGGACAAAACGTTCAGCGCGACTCATATTATGGAGCAAACTACTCGCTAAAGGATTACGGAAAGACAAACGATTTTACATATGTCATCGGGGCGCAATACAATGCCCATTTTGCAAATTCAAACCTGGTGGTTGGCATCGAAGGACGTTCATCGCGACTGAAAGACCGTAAATTGGGATTCCCCGATCTGGAAAATATGGTTATCGCTGACGGAAAAATTATTGAGATACCTCATTCAAATGGAGTTGAAGTCGCTGATCAGTCGTCGGCAACCTTTGGCCTATTCGGGCAGTATGAATGGACTATTCAACGACTGAATATATCCGTTGGGACCCGTCTCGACAAGTATTCAATCACCGACAAGGAAAATGCCGAAGAAAAGAAAAGCGGAAATGTTTTCAGCCCGAGACTGACTTTGAAATATGACCTGATCAGCGAATTACAGGCCCGTGTCAGCTACGCGCAGGGGTACCGGGCTCCCCAGATTTTCGATGAAGATTTACACATCGAAACATCGGGTTCGCGAAAAGTAATTCACAAAAATGATCCCGGGCTAAAGCAGGAAACCAGTCACAGTTTTATGGCCTCGCTCGATTACAATAAGCAGCTTGGAAATACCAGTTTTGGGTTACTGCTCGAAGGTTTCTACACCCGGCTGAACGATGCTTTTGCAAACGAATATGGAATACCCGATGAGAACGGCACAGTTGTATATACCCGTATAAATACCAAGAACGGCGCTGTAGTCAGGGGTGTCAACCTTGAAATGAACCTGATCCCATCGCGCAGGTTTTATCTGAAATCGGGATTTACTGTTCAGAAAAGCCGTTACGAAGAAGTGCAGGAGTTCGATGAGAAAACTTTTTTCAGGACGCCTGGCCAATACGGATACATTGCCGGCGACTGGGATTTTACCGACAGTTTTTGTTTTTCGGCAACCGCCAATTTTACCGGTAGAATGTTTGTTCCGCATTTTGGGGCAACAAGCGAACTGCGCAGGTCAGACCCGTTTTTTGATGTGGGAATGAAACTCAGCTACCGGTGCAAACTAAACGGCGCCAGTGTACAATTTTACACCGGGATAAAGAATATCTTCAATTCGTATCAAAAAGATTTTGACTACGGCATTGGCCGCGACCCGGGATATGTTTACGGCCCCGGTATGCCCCGGATGGTTTACTTCGGGATAAAAATCGGGAATATGCTTTAACCCTGAAAAATAAGATTATTTGCAAACCAGCCTCTACGTAACAATACAGCAAGGCTGGTTTTCTTTTTGTTCTGCCCAAAACCGGCATTTGAAACCCTTCAAAATAATGTTACTTTTGTGGGACGTTATCGATTAACCTAAAATCAACGGGAATGGAGGAATTGGGTAATACAAGGAAAAGATTTTCACTGGGTGAAACCGAGAAAGAAAGAAAAAACAACCTGATCATTATTTTCTTAACTGTCATTTTGGTGACGGTGGTGGTTATTTTTGTTGTTCAGCGGATTGAAAACAACCGGATCATCAAGGCCCTGAACATTGAAAAGGAAGCCATCCAGGAAGAATTGAACGGGATGGTTGCGAGTTACGATTCGATGAAAACAGTGAACGATACGCTAAGCCAGGAACTTTTTGTGGCCCAAACTAAAGTAAAAGATCTGCTGCTCGAAGTAGGACAGGTAAAAAAAGCCAGCTACGAACAAATTGACCGTTACCGTAAAGAAGTAACTTCGTTGCGTGCCATCATGCAAAATTTTGTATTTCAGATTGACTCGCTAAACAAGCGAAATGAAATGCTGATGCAGGAGAACATACAGGTAAAACAGGAATTTGCACAGGTTGAAGGGCAAAAGGCCCAATTAGAAAAAGAAAAACAACAGTTGCAGGAAAAAGTAAGCCGGGCTGCCATGCTCGAAGCACGTAACCTTTCTGCGACCGGCATTAACTATCGGGGAAAAGAAGAAAACAGTATCCGCCGCGCCGAGCAAATTAAAATCAGTTTTGTCCTGAGCAAAAATGTGACCACCAAACGAGGTGAAAAAACGATTTATGTCCGGATTCAACGGCCCGACCAAGTGCTTTTAACAAAATCGAAAAACGACTTGTTCCCGTTCGAAGACCTCAGTATTCCGTTTTCGGCAAGTCGTACCGTTACATACGAAGGAGAGGAACTGCCTGTAAATATTTTCTGGGATAACACCAACGAACCACCATTCCAGATCGGCGCATATACCGTAGATGTATTTGTCGACGGGTTCAATGTCGGTACTACAACGGTCGAATTTAAACGTTAAGAAAAATCTTTTCACAAACGGGAACCCATTAACAATATCGGCTTCTTCAGGGCATTGCATTTGTGACAATTCTGTGACAATTTGTGTTGATTTATGACAATGATTTGACAGTCTTGTTACATATATACTTCAAATTTGTACTGTGAAAAACAATGAAACAAAAACAGTACAGCCATGAAAACAATTAAAACATTCAAAGCCATTTGCCTTGTTGCCATCCTCTTTATGATTGCCCACACCACCGTTGCCAATTCTTCTTCTCTTTCCGATGCAAAAAGAAATTTGCACGATACCTTGTCCGAAACCATTAAAAAAGATTTCACCCGGATCGGCAATTATTTGTATGAAAACAACATCGACTATCTTGAAGAAACAGTAACCGTTATTGTTTCTGTTGATAATTACCGAAGGGTTAAACTTTTACGGGCCAAATGCGACAACTGTAAAGCCACAGAATATGTGGAGGTCCTGTTTTCCCAGAATGTCATCCAGTCCGACCCTCTTTTATGTGGAAAGAAGTTTATCATTGATTTACGTTTATTGTACATTGCAAAATAATCCGGGCCCTATGCCCGGGTTGTTTTTAATTTATTACTTTTAGAAAAGCCAATATCGATTGAACATGCGCCGGAACATCCTGACAGTAACAACCTTTTTGCTTCTCGTTTCTGGTTCTTACAGGGCCGAAGCAGCAAATTGGAAGCAAATCGTCGATTTGCGGGGAATGTGGTCATTTACCGTGGGAGATGATCCGCAATGGGCACAACCATCGGTTAATACCAGCAATTGGGACAGGCTTCCTGTTCCGGGCGACTGGGAACGGTATTATCAGGGTTACAACGGATATGCCTGGTACCGGAGGACGTTCAGCATTCCGGCTGTGTCAACCCAGCAACAGGTTTTTCTGTTCCTGGGGCAAATTGACGATGCCGATGAGGTTTTTTTGAATGGGGAAAAAATTGGGCAGACCGGACAGTTTCCGCCCAATTCAGTTACGGCGTACAGTGCTGAACGGCAATACCTTGTCCCTGGCAATGTGTTGAAAACCGGGGAAAATATAATTGCAGTGCGGGTATACGATGAAATGAGAAACGGCGGGATCGTCCGGGGAAATAAGATTGGTTTGTACATCGACCGTAACGTGAGTTTTCTCGAATTTAATTTAAGCGGCGACTGGAAATTTACTACCCAGGCCGGGCACGATTTTAAAAATCCATCATTTGATGACCGAAACTGGGACATTATTTCTGTTCCGTCCGCTTGGGAATCGCAGGGATATGAAGATCATGACGGATACGGGTACTATCGCAAACAGTTTAACCTCCCCCCTGAGTTTGAGAAAAACGGCAACTACCTGATAATGGGGAAAATTGATGATATTGATCGTGTTTACCTGAACGGACAGATTATCGGGCAGGTGGAAGACATGGATGAATACAGCTATTTTAACAGGAATAATGCTTACCGGCTCTACCGTATTTACCGTATCCCCGATAATCTGCTGGGAAACAAAAACACGATTGCCGTCGAAGTACTTGACCATATGGGGGCCGGTGGAATTTATGAAGGCCCGGTAGGAATCCTTTCCCGTGACCGGATGTTACGGTTCAGGGAAAATATCAAACAGGAAACAGGATATGAAAATCCCATCAGGATAATTTTTAAACTTCTTTTTGAATGATCAATCAGATACAAAATATTGTCTTTCTTTTGATCGTTGCGCTGGTAGCAGGCAACACGCCTTCTTTTTCCGGGGAGATTGATCTGAACGGCGAGTGGAAGTTTCGTATAGGGGATAATAAAGATTGGGCCGACCCTGCCTTCAGCGATGCCGGCTGGACTACCATAAAAGCACCAGGACCATGGGAAGATCAGGGTTTCCGGGGGTACGACGGATATGCGTGGTACCGAAAAAAAATTACTGTCGGGACTGATTTTCAGGGACATGAACTGATGATGCAATTAGGATACATCGACGATATTGATGAAGTTTTTGTTAATGGGCAGAAAATTGGACAAACCGGAAGTTTTCCCCCGTCTTATTCAACCGCCTACAACGCTTTGCGACGTTATCCTGTTCCCGGCAAATTTATCCGCTTCGGCGAGGAAAATGTAATTTCGGTAAGGGTCTACGATTCACAGCTTGGAGGCGGTATCGTTAGCGGCGGCCTTAAAATTTATTCAGAAGGAAAAGCGCTGAACCTGGACATTGACCTTTCCGGAACCTGGATGCTGAACGAAGGAATGGAGATAGACCCGGAACGGGCAAAGCCGGTTATGGTGCCCGGTATGTGGGAAAATCAGGGCTTTAACCACGACGGGTATGCGGTATATTCCACCCGTTTCACACTACCAAAAAAATTGTCCGGACAACGCCTCGTTTTGCTGGCCGGTCGGATTGATGATATCGATCAGGTATATATCAACAAGCAATATGTCGGCTCAACCGGCAAATATTTTGAGCGCATCTGCAATGATTGCTACCGCGAATTCCGTAACTACTTTATTGCTCCCGGTACTTTGAATGCCGGTGAAAATACGATCGAAATAAAAGTTTACGACGAACACGGTGAGGGCGGTATTGTTCAGGGGCCCATCGGAATTGTGGCTCAGGATAAATTTCGGGAATACTGGAAATCGAAGCGGAAAGATTAATTCCTGATTTCTACGAGATACATATTCCCCAGTGATTTATCCCTTGTTTTCGGATTCAAAAAACGAATCGACTGGCGGGTCATAGCTTTATGCCTGAATACAAAAAGGCGATCGAATTCAATTCCTTTCTTTTTTAACTGAACATAGGCTGTTTCATCCATGTACAACCAGGTATGCGGTTGTTTTACCACTTCTGTAAGCTGATCGGCGTTTTCAAAATAAAAACCGGGCTTCCGGCAGTAAAAAAACAATTCACGGTGGACAGAGTTACACGTATGCAGTACATCGTTGCTGTCGGCCAGTTTGTTAAATATGTTGCAGGCCGGAATAGTAGAATGATAACTGAACATTCCCGGGAAAAGCACCAGGTTGAACGAAAAATTAACCGCCGAGATGCCGAGTACCGAAACCAATACAAACCGGGAAAAGGAACCCGTTTTCAGAATTACAAGTACAGACATCAGGGCAAGAAATCCCCAAATGATCCAGAACAATACAGAAGACGGAAATAATGGGAAAGAAATCAACCCGGCAAACAGGACCATCCCGGGGCCCAGTATCAACACCAGTATATTGAGCGATTTTCGGAGCCTGACAAATCCTGAATCCGAAAAGATACGGCCTAACCAACCCGCAGTCAAAATTGCAGCAAGAGGAGCAATGACCAGCAGGAAATGCGGTGCTTTTGCTTTCGCTGCTGAAACCACGGTCCAGAACAAAATGATTCCGCAGAGTAGGATGAAATTGCTGTTTGCCCGATCTCTCCACTTTCGAAACAGCAGTTCTTTTCCTTCAAGATAGAGTGAAAGAAAAAACCACAACGACCAAGGCAGCAAAATATACAGTGCAGTGTGGAAATAAAAAAAAGGATCGTTGTTGTTGCCTTTATATTCACCGCTCATCCGCCCAAAATTGTTTTCCCAGAAATAAAAACGAAGCCCGTCGGTTCCCAGTTGCCTATAAATCCCGACAACAGTCGGAAGAAAAAACAAGGCCAGAATGGGAATTCCGATCAGCCAGCGGGGATGAAATAATTCGCGGTATTGCTTGCGGGCCAATAAATGCCCGCCAATAGCAAAAAAGGGAACAGCTATCGCAATAATGCCTTTCGACAGAATGGCCAATCCAATCCCGACAAAACCAAGGACAAACTGAATTTTCTTTTTTTCTTCCAGAAATAAAAACAGTTGCCACAAACCAAAAATAGTGGCCGATGCCATTAGTATATCGGTATGAATATCGTTTGAAAAGAGAAGCCAGATTTCGGAAGACAGCAGGATCAACATGGACAGTAATCCGGTTTGCCGGTTATACAATAAACGGCCTAAGCCGAAGGTAGAATAAAAACCGAGTACAGAAAATAACAAAATGGGCAGTTTGAAAACCAGGGCCGACATGCCAAACACATGAAAAAACAAAGCCCCAAGCCAAAAAAGAAGATGTGGTTTCTGATCGTACGGCTGATGGTGGATTTGGAGGTTGATCCAGTCGCCCGACTCAACAATATTCCGGCTGATGGCTGCATATTTGCCCGCGTCGCCGGTCAATGGGACAAACAGCCCGCTGATATACACTAAGACCAGCAATGCAATGCTCCATCGGATCAATCGGGTATCAAACTTTAGTTTTTCCACTTTCAGGGTGCTTGTTTTGTCCTGTAAAAATAAATAAACGCCGGCATCACAGAAAGGAACTTGTCCAGAAAACAACTATTCTGCGCTTTCCTTGTCACGGTAAGGCGATTTTAGTTTTCTTCCCCCGTATTCAAATCGTTCGGTCATTATGTGCAATATCTCGTTTGCGGTTGATTCGATAGGCTTATTGGTGACATTCAAAATGGTAAAGTTTCCCCGCTGAAAAACAAAAAGTGCATTCCGGATTTCCTCTTTAACATACTGTTCGCTTGTGTATTCTGTTTCGGTAGACATATTAAAACTTCTCATCCGTTTGATCCGATGGGCAATCAGGTTGGGTATGCTGATATTCAGCCCGAACACCCGTTTCGGGTCCACTTCAAACAATTCTTTGGGAACGGGTATCCCTTTCACAATAGGTACATTGGCAACTTTCCATCCGTACATGGCTAAGTACACGCTTAGGGGTGTTTTTCCCGAACGCGAAACGCCTGTCAATATAATTTCTGCCTGGTGCAACCGTTCGGGTTTCAACCCGTCATCGTGGTTCAGGGTAAATTCAATGGCTTCAATCCGGTCAAAATATTCTGCATTGATCTCGCGGTACAAACCCGGGTGTTTCAAAGGTTCAATGTCAAGGTGCTGATCAAGATAACGGGCCAGGTCACCCATAAAATCAATCACTTTTACCTGATGAAGAACCCCCAGTTCATTGAATTTGTCACGAAGTTCTGGATTGACCATGGTGTGAGTGACCAAGCCCCCGTCAGCTTTGGCCTTCAGGATAATTGCCTCAATTCCTTCCACCGTGCCGATATCGGGAACAATAACAACCGGGATATTATTGTTTGGGTACTGAATGAGCAACGATTGTACCATGTTATTTCCTGCCAGCCCTTTCCCTCCCGAAACCACGTAAATCGGAGGCGGCTTTTTCCCTTTTTTCCGATCCATACATTTATGTCCTGATCAATTTTTTATATAACGATGACCACTAAGGTAATCTTTTCATACAAAAAAGAAGAAGTTTAATACAACCTGCAAAAATAATTATGAACAGCGTATCAAATTTTTGTAAAAAAAATTCATTTGTTCTCATATTGTTTGTACTTTAAACCCGGGAAAAACTCTATAAAACTATGTATTATATTGCAGACACAGATCGTTATGACCGTATGCCGTACAAGCGTTGCGGAAAATCAGGGTTAAAACTACCGGCTATCTCTCTCGGCTTGTGGCAAAATTTTGGCGGAGCCGATGTATTTGAGAATGGCAGGTCTATTTGTAAAAGAGCTTTTGACATGGGGATCACCCATTTTGACCTGGCAAACAATTACGGGCCTCCTTACGGATCGGCAGAAGAAAATTTCGGGAAAATACTTCGTGACGATTTTAAGAACTATCGTGATGAACTGGTCATTTCAACCAAAGCCGGGTATGATATGTGGGCAGGTCCTTACGGGAATTGGGGAAGTCGTAAGTATATGCTTTCCAGCCTCGATCAAAGTCTCAAACGGATGGGGCTCGATTATGTGGATATTTTTTATTCGCACCGTCCCGATCCGGAAACACCCCTTGAAGAAACGATGGGCGCCCTTGCCCAGGCCGTAAAACAAGGGAAGGCGCTCTATGTCGGGATTTCAAATTATCCTGCTGATCTGACCACAGAAGCGTCGAAAATCCTGAAGGATTTAGGAACTCCTTGTCTGGTCCATCAGGCAAGATATTCGCTTTTGGATCGTTGGGTGGAAGGTGCATTACTGGACAACCTCGAACAGGAAGGCATTGGCTGTATTGCTTTTTCCCCTTTGGCACAAGGACTGCTCACCGACCGGTACCTGAATGGCATCCCGGGTGGATCAAGAGCAACAAAAAGCCGTTTCCTGAAACCGGACCAGGTAATTGGATCGCTGGTCAAAGTCAGGCAGCTCAACGAAATGGCTATCAAACGCGGACAACGACTGGCACAGATGTCCCTGGCGTGGATATTGAAAGACCAACGGGTCACCTCCGTTTTGGTTGGCGCAAGTTCTCTCGCCCAATTAGAAACCAACGTAAATTCATTGTACAATTTATCGTTCTCAAACGAAGAGTTGGAAAAAATCGATACAATTTTGAGTACGCCTGTAACGGAGACCAAACGCACGCTGGTCATCCCTCCGGGAATGATGAAGGGTGAATATGACCCGGATGATAAAAATAAAAGTGGCACACGACACGATTTTATTAAAAATCTGGCCGACAGACTGACTAAAAACGGTTAATTTCTTTCGTTATATAATTCCTTCCCCCGTGGAAAGCTGACAGACTTCATTTTTTTGAGCAGTTTTTCACGGGGGATGTTTTTCTGAAGAAAAACGAAATTACCTGTACGGAACATCATCTTCCCATCCCTGCCTGATCTTGTTTTTGTACAACATGCTTGTCTCATCCTTTTTCCTATTTTTGCAATATATGATTGACCAGGCAACCATAGAGCGGATTATTGATGCAGCGGAAATCACCGATGTGGTGTCCGAATTTGTAACCCTTCGCCGAAGGGGGGTCAACCTGCTGGGGCTTTGTCCGTTCCATAACGAAAAAACCCCTTCGTTCACGGTCTCGCCGGCCAAAGGTATCTTTAAATGTTTTGGTTGCGGAAAGGGTGGCAACTCGGTCAATTTCATCATGGAACACGAACACCTGAGCTATCCTGAAGCATTGCGCTGGCTGGCAAAAAAGTATCATATTGAGATTGAAGAAAAAGAGGAGACAGAAGAAGAACGGCAACTGAAAGATGAGCGCGAAAGCATGATGATCGTTTCGGAGTTCGCCAAAAATTATTTTCACCGTTACCTGCTGAAAGAAAACGAAGGGCGTACCATCGGGTTAAGTTACCTGAAAGAAAGGGGCATCCGCGACGATATCGTCAAAAAATTTGAGCTGGGCTTTTGCCCCGACGGAAAAGATGTATTTACACAGGCCGCCCAACGGGAAGGCTATAAAATAGATTTTCTTGAAAAAACCGGGCTGACCGTTCGCCGTGACGACTGGGTTGCCGACCGTTTTGCCGGAAGGGTCATGTTCCCGGTCCACAACGTGGCCGGGCGGGTCATTGCCTTTGGGGGGCGCATCCTGAAAGACGATAAAAAATCGGCCAAATACCTCAATTCGCCCGAGTCGGAAATATATCACAAAAGCCGCGTGCTGTACGGTATTTTTCAGGCCAAGCGCGACATTGTAAAATTCGACAAATGTTATTTAGTGGAAGGCTACACCGACGTGCTTTCGTTTCACCAGGCAGGAATTGAAAACGTGGTAGCCTCGTCGGGAACGGCGCTCACGCCCGACCAGATCCGGCTCATCAGGCGCTTTACCCCCAATGTGACCATTATTTACGATGGCGATGCGGCGGGCATCAAAGCTTCGCTGCGCGGGATCGAC
Source organism: Prolixibacteraceae bacterium (assembly GCA_034003625.1). GTDB lineage: Bacteria > Bacteroidota > Bacteroidia > Bacteroidales > Prolixibacteraceae > GWE2-42-39. The sequence continues at coordinate 18,462 of JAVEYG010000018.1, forward strand.
ATAGTGCTGGAAGAAGGCATTAACGTAAAAGTGCTGCTGCTGCCCAACGGAGAAGACCCCGACAGCTTTGCCCGTTCGATGGGCGCCTCACAGCTGACGGAATACATCAAAGCCCACGAAACTGACTTTATCCGCTTTAAAACCCAACTGCTGCTGGGCGATACCGAAAACGACCCCGTTTCCCGGGCGCGGCTGATTGGCGACATTGTGCGTTCCATTGCCGTGATCCCCGATGCCATTACCCGTTCGGTGTATATAAAAGAATGCAGTAAACTGCTCGATGTGCAGGAGAATGTTCTGTATACCGAAATACGAAAAATCCTCCAGAAAGAGAACGAAGAACAGCAGCGAAAAGAAATACGGGAGCAAATGAAGGCCAGGCAGGAGCCAGCCCCTGTCCAGGAAACCCTGACAACCAATCTTTTTGAAATAGAAGAACGGGAAATTCTGCGTATTTTGCTGAAATATTTTGGCCGCGAGCTATTTGAGGTAGAAGGAGAAAACCCACATGAAACAGTTACGCTTACCGTTGGTCAGTATGTTTTGGGCGAGTTAGACAACGACGGGTTAAGTTCAACAAACAGCAATATCAACCAGATGCTTGGCATTTTCAGGGAAAACTGTGGAAACAGGGATTTCGACCCTCCCCGGTTTTTCATCAACCACCCGGAAACCGGGTTAAGTAAAATGGCCAGCGACCTGTTGGCCGAAAAATACGTGGAAAGCAAGCGTTGGGGGAAAAGCGGCGCTTTCGTGGAAGCTGAATCCGACATTCTCGACTTATTGGTGCCACGTATTATACAGGAATACAAACTGAAAAAAGTAAAAGCCATTCTTAAACAGTTGGAAAAGAAGATACAAGTTGCCAGTAATGACGGGGACTTCGAGAAAATTATGGAATTGCAAAACCAATACATCAACCTGAAGAAAATCGGGAAATATCTTTCCGAGCAGTTAGGTTTCAGGGCGTTTGGATGATTTTGCAATTATCGTTACACTATATTTCAATCAGCCATAAATGAGAACCAATTTCATTGAAAACCAACTTGAGATAGAAAACATTCTAAAGGCTTGTAAAACCTGTTACGTAGCCATGTCGGACGAAAACATACCGTACGTGTTGCCCATGAATTTTGCCCTCGACGGCAATACGGTCATTCTGCATTCGGCGCAGCACGGGCGCATGTGGGAAACCCTGAAAAAGAACCCGAAGGTGTGCATTAACTGGACTTTGGGCGAAGAACTGGCCTGGCAGGACGAGCAGGTAGCCTGCAGTTACCGCGTAAAATCGAAAACCGTACTGGTTGAAGGGACGGTTGAATTTATAGATGACTACGAAGAAAAAGAACGGATGCTGAAAAAAATGATGGCGCAGTACAGTACGCGGGAGTTCCGGTTTAACGCCCCGGCTGTAAAAAATGTGGGCATGATGAAAGTGCACATCGACAAAATTTCAGCAAAAGAATTTGGGGCTAAAGCTGTCGTCCCTTGGTCGAAAGACTGATAAGCGGGCACAATAAAAAAAACAAAATATAGATTTATGATTTTTGTAAGCGGAGGAACAGGATTGGTGGGCGCCCACCTGCTATTCGACTTAGTGAGTGCCGGAAAACCGGTGAAAGCATTGAAAAGGCCAACCAGTAATATCAGTTGGATAAAGAAAATATTTTCGTATTATTCGCCCATTTACGAACAGCTTTTTGATCAGATTAGCTGGGTGGAAGGAGACCTTCTCGATTATTTCAGCCTTGAAGATGCGCTGGAAGGGGTACACACCATTTACCATTGTGCAGCCATGGTTTCGTTTCACGGCGACGACCGCGACGCGATGATGACCAACAACAACGTGAAAGGCACCGCTAACCTGATCGATGCAGCCATCCACAACAAAGTATCGCGCTTCTGCCACGTGAGTTCGATTGCAGCATTAGGCAAAACTCAGGACGGAAGTGAAATCAACGAAGAAACATACTGGACACCATCGAAACGTAAGTCGGCCTACTCGTTGAGCAAATTCTTTTCTGAAATGGAAGTCTGGCGTGGCATAGAGGAAGGCCTGGACGCCGTAATCGTGAACCCCTCGATCATCATCGGGCCGGGCAACTGGGACATTGGCAGCCCGAAATTGTTCCAGTCGATTTTTAAAGGCCTGAAATACTACACCAAAGGAATTACCGGTTTTGTGGATGTGCGCGACGTAGTAAAAGCAATGGTGTTGCTTGCCGAAGGCCCGAATTTTGAAACCGTAAAAAACCAACGCTTTCTCCTGAATTCAGGGAACATCAGTTACCAGGAGTTTTTTAACCGGATAGCAGATGCGCTCAATCGTCCACGCCCGAAAAATTTTGCTTCCGACCTGAAACTTCAGATCGTCTGGCAAATGGCCCGGACAGCCAGCTTCTTTACAGGCAAACGCCCTTTTATTACCCGCGAAACCGTTTCCGGCACCAACCTGAACAACAATTACTCGGGCGATAAAATTGTAAAATCAACTGGTTTTCAATATCGTGACCTGGATCAATCGATCAAGGATATTGCCGAGATTTTCTTGAAAGACATGTTAAACTGATGCAACCTTGTTTCACGCAAAACCCAGGGTGGCAATGCTCACTTTTGTATTTTTTGTTGCCGACAGGATGCCCAAAGCACATGCTTCCAGCGTTGAACCGGTAGTCAGTACATCGTCGACCAGCAGAATATGTTTGCCTTCAAAATCTTCGGGTTGTTTGAGCCCGAAAATCCCTTCTACGTTTTCCCAACGCTCGTAACGCCCTTTACGGGTTTGCGAACCGGTATGTACCAACCGTACCAGGTTCCCCGTTGATAATGGTTTTCCCATTCTTCCGGAAATGCCGCGGGCAATAAACTCGCTCTGGTTATAGCCCCGCTTTTTTTCTTTTTTCGGGTGTAAAGGTACCGGGCAGATTACATCAACCGAAACAAATGCCGGTGATTTTTCCAAATCGATAGCAAAATGCCTGCCCAGCAAAATGCCAACTTCTTTCATCCCTTTGTATTTCAACGCATGGATCAGTTTTTGGTATCGGCTTCCTTTGTTAAAAAAGAAAAACGATGTCGCTGATTCGAGTTGTACCCGTCCGTAGAAAATCTCAGCAACCGGGTTTCGTTCTTCGAGATGAAAGTTTGTTCGTGGAAGCCCGTGCAGGCAGTGCAGGCAAACCAGCTTTTCCGTATTTAATAAATTTGCACTGCAAACCATGCAGGCACGCGGGAAAAAAAGCTCGGTAAAATCGGCGAGATACGTGGAAATATTAAATTGCATGAGACAAAAGTTTTAATGGATAAGTTACAAAATTTCCGTTAACACAACGATAGTGAATTATCCATTAAATACCAGAATGGTAACTTCCTGATAATGCACCGATAATCCTCTCCTTAGATTATTTTCATCACTTTATTTCAGGAAAAGCAACCGGGATATTTTCCAAACATTGAAAGTTGTTCTGAATTTTGCTTCTTCCCGTTTTTTCCTGTTTTGAGAAATTGGCTCCAAGGTTACCAGCCGGCAACCTTTTTTTCAGCCAATCTTTCTCCGGTACAATATTTTATTAATTTTGGGGCATGTTAAAACCCAGCTATAACTTAATTGAACCGTTATGCTTAAAAAGCTTGCCATTTTTTTTAAAACAAAAATTTTACTTGTTCTTCTGATCGGGTTCGTGATCGGGGTTGCCGTGATGATTTCGGCAAACAAAGTGATGGAAGAAACATCGACCAACGAGTTTTGTGAAAAATGTCATGTCCACCCACATTCCACCGAATCATGGAAACTTTCCACTCATTACGATAATCCGAGCGGGGTACATGTAAATTGTGTCGACTGCCACCTTCCTCCTAAAGGACATGGATATGTAATTGAAAAAGCCAAACTGGGGATTCACGACCTGTACGGCTATTTGTTCAAAGACACGTCCGATTTCAACTGGGAGGCAAAGTCGACCGTTGACGCGGCACAGCATTTTGTCTTCAAATCATCGTGCATAAACTGTCATGCCAATCTTTTCCCGCTCACCCTCAGCAAAGAAGGACAGGATGCCCACTTGTATTACAGCCAGAACGAAAACGATTTGCATTGCATTAACTGTCATCTTCATGTAGGGCATTACGACCCGAATGCCAAACATGAAAGCAATGTAGGTTTTGGTATGGGCAATGACCAAAACACAGTTGTTTATACCGAACCGGCAAAAGTTGAAAAATTCGAAAATTTTACGGAAACTATTCCAAACACATCTGTTTCGTTCAAAATGGTTGCAATTCCGGGAGGCGAATTTATGTTGGGGAACAGCGAAAATGACAAATTTGCCAAATCCGATGAGGTTCCGTCCAAGAAAGTGAAAATCAGTCGTTTTTTTATGGCAGAAACTGAAGTAAGCTGGAACGAATACCTTGCTTTTTATTCGCAAACCGGGGCCGAAGGCCGTTCAACCGATACCGAAGGGGCACGGACCAGCCAGGAAGTTGATGCCATTACCGGGCCAACCCCGCCTTACGGCCAACCCGATCAGAACTGGGGATTGGGGAGCCGTCCGGCTATTACCATGCGTTATCATGCTGCCGAAACCTACTGCAAATGGCTGAGCAAAGTAACAGGTAAAAAATACCGTTTGCCAACTGAAGCAGAGTGGGAATATGCCTGCAGGGCCAATACGTCCACTCCATATTTCTTTGATGGTGATCCCAAAAAATATTCAGGAAAAAATTTCTGGCATAAAATTACAGGAACTGATACTACAACGATCAACACCTTCGTTATTTATGCTGAAAACAGTGAAGGGAAAACGCAAAAGCCCGACAGGGTAAAGGCGAACCCTTTGGGCTTGAAAAATATGTTGGGCAATGTGGCCGAGTTTTGCAGCGACTGGTATGCCCACGATGCGTATAAAAATATTCAGGATGGGGCTGTAGACCCTAAAGGGCCGGCAACAGGGGAGGAACATGTAATTCGCGGAGGATCGTTTAAAAGTGATCCGCAAGATGTACGAAGCGCTTCACGAGGGTATACACAATCAACCGCATGGATGAAAACCGACCCTCAGATGCCGAAAAGCATTTGGTGGTATTCCGACTGTAACCATGTAGGGTTCAGGGTTGTTTGCGAGGCAGGCGAAACTTTGGAAAATTGATCTTTCAAAACGAGTAGTTTTTCATTACATTAGCAAATCAAAAAATGAGTTCATACTTTATAAACCTAAATAACTTAAACTGAATACCATGAGTGACCCTAACTTTTCAAGAAGAAAATTTTTGGCCAATGCCGCGGCAATCAGCGCTGTCGGAGTAGTTGGTGTCGGCGCGTTGTCGTCGTGTGCCGAAAAGAAAAAAGTAGCTGAATTGAATTTACCACCGCTCTTAGACCAGGCTCCTGACGGCAAGCCGTTAAAAGCCGGTATTATCGGGTGCGGGGGCCGCGGCTCAGGCGCCATGCTTAATTTTTTAGATGCCGGCCCAAATCTTTCAATCCATTCGTTGGGTGATGTTTTCCAGGACCGCATCAATGACTGTCAGAAAAAACTGAAAAAAGAAAAAGGACTGGAGGTTCCTGCAGAAAACTGTTTTGTGGGCTTTGATGCCTACCAGAAGGTGATCGACTCGGGTGTTGATGTTGTAATTTTGGCTACTCCCCCGAAGTTTCGTCCTGAACATTTTGAAGCGGCAATTAAAGCACGTAAACACGTATTTATGGAAAAACCGGTGGCCGTTGACCCGGTCGGTATCCGTTCGGTACTGGCCAGCGGAAAAATGGCCGATTCGCTTGGATTGGTGGTGGTTGCCGGAACCCAGCGCCGTCACGAACGTTCATATATCGACCTGTTAAAGCAGGTAAAACAAAACGATGCCATTGGAGAAATCATTTCGTCTAATGCATACTGGAACAGTGGTAAACTGTGGCACCGTAATCCGACCGCCGAATGGAGTGAAATGGAATACATGATCCGCGACTGGGTAAACTGGTGCTGGCTGTCGGGCGACCATATTGTGGAACAGCATGTGCATAACCTTGATGTCATTCACTGGTTTACAGGATCACACCCCATCAAAGCTGTGGGTTTTGGTTCCCGCCAACGCAGGCTTACCGGCGATCAGTTTGATAATTTTAGTATCGATTATACATTTCCCAACGGAATGCACATGCACAGTATGTGCCGCCAGATCAACGGTTGTGCAAACGGTGTATATGAAATCATCCACGGAACAAAAGGACGCGCCGATACAACCGGTCACAAGCCCAAAGTAATTGACATGGCAGGAAATGTAATCTTTGAAGCTGCCGAGTCAAGCGTCAACCCGTATGTTCAGGAACACATCGACATGGTGACCTGTATCCGTCAGGGAAGCCCGATGAATGAAGCCGAGAGTGTTGCTGTTTCGTGCCTTGTTGCCATGATGGGCCGTGTTTCAGCTTATACCGGAAAAGAAGTAACTTTTGACGAGATGATGAATTCAGACATAAAACTGGGTCCCGATACGTACGTTATGGGCGACATTGGGTACATGAAAACAGCCGGCGTGCCGGTTGCAGGAGAAGCTGCCGAAGCATAAAAATTATAGATCAGTCAATTCGGTAATAGGAATTGAGCCCGGATCCCATCTTCGATTTATGAGGGTGGGATCTTTTTTTACCTAAAAATCAAATTACCAGACTTTAAAAGAACAGAATATTAAAATTCTTTTTGAATTGTTTATCTTTGAGGCGGGGGAATACCCTGGATTTTGAAATAATTTTAGTATGTGGATTATAAGCCCCCGGTACCGGGGGCTTATTTATATCTCGAAATACTAACCTCTAATCCAATTTTTTTAATCTGAAAAAAGCAGACAGAATCACCGAACATTTTATGACTGTGTCCCCGGCTTAAGTAATTAAGCCGGGACAACTGGTTATCTATTTCCAGCATAAAACGGGTAATCCAAAGAATTTTATCATTCGGTACGATGCCAAAAAAATGGATCCGAAAATTGAAAAAATAGAGTTTGAAACGGAAGAAGATCAGGGTGTCCTGAAAAAATGAGACGATCGTATCTATCGTATCAATTTTGAATTTATCTCGCCCGAAACAAAAGACCAGGCATCATTTGTCATTTCAGCAAAATAAAATCAATCACAGATACTTCAAAATTCCCGGTCTTCTGTTTTTGTGCCGGGAATTTTTTTGATCAGGATTTATTCCCGATTGATTCCCGGATTGAATACCTTTACAAAACGAACTAAAAAACAACAACCAATGGAAATAAAATGTAACGAATGTACGATGCGGGCAAAATATGACCAAAACCCGAAATCGTTTGCCGGCCGTTTCTGGCGATGGCATATCCGTTTTTGTCCTGGCTGGAAAACCTACATGAATTCGCTCCCTGCGGAAGAACGGCAACAAATTGCACTGAAATACAACCAGAAGAAATTCATGAATCAGTAATACTGATGTAATAAAAAAAAGCGGCCTTTGACCGCTTTTTTTATGCTTGAATTGAATTGATTAGTCTACAATTGCTTTGAATTTCGGATCTTCAAAGTATTTTGCAAATTCCATATCGGTAGCAATCTTCGATTTCAGTTCGGGTTTCATTTCAACTGCTTTCTGAAGGCTTTCGAACATCAGGTTTTCTTTTGCTGTACGTGCGCCAACAATAGCCTTAAAATATTCTTTCATGAAACAACCTTCCCATGTACAGTTTTCCAGCGATTTGAGAGCGCCGTTGTTGTCGCCGGCCAGAATCTTGGCCAAGCCCACATTCGGAGAATCTGAAGCCCCAAACAACTTCACTGCTTTTTCATATTCGCCTTTTTTAACAGCCAGAATGCCAAGGTTATAATTTACTTCCTCCCCAGCTCCTGATGCAGCGCCAAAATAGGCTTCTGCTTTTGCAAGGTCGCCTTCATATAATGCCACAGCGCCCAGGTTGTTTTTAATGATCGGTTCGTTATTTTTCAGCTTCTCAGCTTTTTCAAAAAGGCTCTTGGCATCGGAATACTTGAACTGTTTTACCAAAACCATACCGGCATTGTTATACCCTCTCCAGTCGTTCGGGTAAACTTTTGTCATCGAATTGTAGATGGCCAGTTGTTTGTTCTTGTCGGTTGTCAAAGTCGCGGCATACAGCAGTTCGGCAGGATTCAGCGAAGCCGGGTCAGAATCGGCCAGTGCAGCAATTTCTTCATCGGTCTTGCCAATCAGGTCAACATTGGCAGTAATTTTTGCACGGCGTAGTTTAGGCAGAATTTCATCAGCTACGGCTGTGAAAGCTGCTGAAAGATTTTTGATCTCACGTTCGCGAACTTCAGGATCGGTATACATCGAAAGTACGCGCAAAATCAACTCTTTATCCTGAATGCTCGATTTTTCCATCATTTCCTTGAACCCTTCCCAGTCTTCAGGAGTAAATTTGGTTTTCAGCTGAGCTTCAATTTTTTCTTTTTTCAACGTGCTTTTTACAAAATCGGAAGAGGTTGCTTCACGTTTTCCTGAAAGTTTTGTATTGTAATCAAGTTCGCCGTCAGGCGATGCATACGCTGAAACATCAATACCTTTTAGTTCTTTCCGTTCAGCTTCATAAGCATCTTTGGTGTACTGTTGCAGTTTTACGATGTCTTCTGCCGTCAATTCCGATTTACGGACATCTGCTTTGTTGATCAGGTAATGAATGTCAGCTGTGTATTCGTCGGGAACAATCCTCTGGAACGGGTCGATATTCGGATCGTATTTGCCCGTAGTATTGGCTTCTCTTCTTACGCCTATGATCGGCGAAGGATAGTTCAGCACCAAAGTCGAGGTAGCAATCACTCCATCGGCCACTTTGATCGGGTCAAAATCAAGGCTTTTGACGCCTTTTGAAGCGGTAATGCGGATTTCCAGGTCCGACAATCTCATTTCATCCACAAAAGGAGTATTGTCTTTGTACGAAAAGTTTCCGCCGGTAGTGTACGAAATCACTTTGTTGTTGGCATCTACTTTTTCTCCCTGTACAGTTACCGGGCTGAGCGCTTTTTCACCGCCTTCGTACTTGATCACAGGAGTTGCCACTAATGTTGCCTTTTTGTTGAAATACTTGGCAGGGAAAACACCGTTGATTGCCACATCAACTTTTCCGGCATGTGCTTCAAGGATTTCAGGGGTTACCTTGAAGTCAATCTGATCGGCGTTGTTCTTCATTTTTTTGAGGCTGGCACAGCCTGATAAAAGCAACGCAGCCAATGCAATAGAGGTTAGAGGTTTTAAGCTAAATCTTTTCATATTGACAGTATTAGAAATTGAATTATAAATTTCGGTTAACATTTACAAAAATAGCAATGTTTTGAATATATGAAAGGGAATGAAGGATATTATTCCTCTAATAACACCCTGTTAATCCCACTTTTATATTCATTTTTAAAAATTGCGCCCAATAACATTTTATAATGGTCACTTTTCCCAACAAAATCAATGCCATTTGTGTCGATGATTGCTATCGGAAAATCTCCCTGCTGCCTGAAGAAACTGAAATAGCCCTGCGCAATCTTCTCCAGATAAAGAGGATCAATTTGTTTTTCATACTCACGTCCCCTGATTTCTATGTTGCGAAGCAGGTTTTCTGTGTTCAGGTGCAGGTAAACATACAGATCGGGTTTGGGCATCTTTTCGTAAATGATCTGAAAAAATTGTTGATACAATTTGTATTCGTCGGGTTGCAAGGTGTTTTGAGCAAAGATCAGCGATTTCATAAAGTAATAGTCGGAAACGGTAAATGAACTGAACAGGTCGAAATTTTGCAGTTCGCGGTTTAGTTGGTTGTACCGTTCGGCCAGGAACGACATTTCGAGCGGGAACGAATATTTGTCAGGCTCCCGGTAGAATTTGGGGAGAAAAGGATTATCGGCAAATTGTTCCAATACCAATTTTGCATTAAAATCGCGGCTAATCATCTGTGCCAGCGTAGTTTTTCCAGCACCTATATTTCCTTCTATGACCAGATAATTAATCTTCATTTCTGAAAATAAAAAATCCCGGGAACAACCTGTTCCGGGATTTTAAAAGTACAATATTTGCTTGATATTTTTACATTTTCATGTCCAAATGATAGAAAAGGAACGACCATAAATCGGTGTATTCGTCGATTACTTTCGCGGTTGGTTTTCCGGCGCCGTGGCCGGCTTTTACGTCGATACGCACCAGCACCGGTAGTTTTCCGCTATTGTATTCCTGCAGACGGGCCATGTATTTAAACGTGTGTGCAGGCACTACCCGGTCGTCGTGGTCGGCAGTTCCGGCCAGCACTGCCGGGTATTTTCCTCCCTTGATGATAGTGTGGTAAGGAGAATAGTGGTACAGGTATTCAAACATTTCCCTGCTGTCGTCGCTTTTTCCATAATCGCCGGCCCAGGCCCAGCCAATGGTAAACTGGTGGTACCGGAGCATATCCATTACACCCACCAGCGGGAAAGCCACTTTAAACAAATCGGGGCGCTGGTTCAGTACTGCACCAATCAGCAGCCCGCCATTCGAACCCCCCATGATGGCTAATTTGTCGTTTGATGTATATTTCTGTGCAATCAGGTATTCAGCAGCCGCGATAAAATCGTCGAACACATTTTGTTTGTTCATTTTGGTTCCGGCCAGGTGCCATTCTTCGCCATATTCGCCGCCACCACGCAGGTTGGCAACTGCATAAACACCGCCGTTTTCAAAAAAAGCAAGGCGGGTAGTCGAAAACGAAGGGGCGAGGCTGATGTTAAAACCTCCATAAGCGTACAGCAATGCCGGGTTTTTCCCGTTCAGCACCAGCCCTTTTTTATGGACAATGAACATCGGTATCTTTGTGTCGTCTTTGCTGATATAAAATTCCTGTTTCACTTCAAAATCATCGGGGTTGAACTTCACTTCGGGACGGTAATGAAGGGTCGATTCATTATTGGCAAGATCGAATTTATAAATTTCGCCGGGCGTGTTAAACGAAGTGTAATCGTAAAATGCAACAGGGTCGTCCATTTTTCCTGAGATGGTGTTCACGGCACCGATCCCGGGCAGTTTTACATCGTATTCAAACGAACCGGCATGACTGAAAACCTGCATTACACTGTGGGCATCTTTCATGTAAAGGGCCACAATCTTATTTCCTATGAACCCAGCCGATTGCAATACATTTTCTTTTTCCGGAATGATTTCCTCCCAGTTTTCTTTTTCCGGGTTTTTCAGGTTAAATTTTATCAGTTTGTATTTTGGGGCATCGCAGTTAGTAAGCGCATACAAATTGTCGCCAATCGTGCCAACCACATTGAAATCGTTGTCGAAAGTGGCAATCACCGATACTAATTTGCCATTTCTATCGTTCAGGTTTTTCACTGAAAGGGCGTTCCCGCTGGTGGTTTCCGACATGGAAACAATCAGGAACCGGTTATCTTCGGATACTCCGGCATAACAATTTCGTTTGGCATGTTCCCGGTCTTCATAAATCAACTGGTCGTCGGCCTGTGTGGTGCCTATTTTATGAAAATAGATTTTGTGGTATTCGTTGGCATTCGACAATTCGCTGCCCGGGACAGGTTTATCGTAGGCGCTGTAAAAGAAGCCATCGTTGTACGAATCAAGCCCCGAGAATTTTACCCACTTGATATGGTCTTGCAATAATTCTCCTGTTTCAAGGTTTTTCACAAATATTTCGTTCCAGTCGGAGCCGGAACGTGCAATTTTGTAAATCATGTATTTCCCATCCTCTGTGATTTCAACACCCGAGAGGGCAACCGTCCCGTCTTCCGAGAGTTTATTTGGGTCGAGAACTTCACGAGGTTCGCCGTTCAGTTCGTCGGTTACATACAAGACGCTCTGGTTTTGCAGTCCGTTGTTCTTAAAGAAATAATATTTTCCAGCTTCTTTGAACGGGGTAGAATAACGCGGATAGTCCATCAGTTCGGTCAGGCGGTTGCGTATTTGTTCGCGGTACGGAAGTTTTTCGAGATAAGCGAACGTAACTTCGTTCTGCGCTTTTACCCATTCGGCTGTTTCTGCCGAGGTGTCGTTCTCTAACCAGCGATAAGGATCCTTCACCACTGTGCCGAAATAATCATCGGACACTTCCACTTTTTTAGTAAGTGGGTACTCTATTTTCTGGTCGGTGCATGAGGCCATAAAAATAAGTGCTAAAAAGAGGAGTATTAATTTATTCATAACAGGATACAATTTGGTTAGTAAATTTTCCAAAAGGAATTATCGTCTTATTGGTCTGTACCCGGAGTGCAAAATTACAGGAAATTTCAGCCTGAAAAGTAATTTTATCCCACTATAAATTCTTCTTTCTTCTCCGGAAAGATGGAATATTGCTTTTTTTGAATATTCTCTGCCACTATTTCGGCAATGTCCATCACCTTTGTTTTTGAATGACGGGCAATGGTGCGTTTACAGACCGGGCAGGCTGTTGCTAAAATTTCAGGCCGGGGGGCGCATAGTTCTTCAACCAAATGTTTAGCGATTTTATCCTTGTTTCCCTGGCTGATTTTGGTATTTGCCAGGCTCCCGCCGCAACAGAGCGAATTTGCCCGTTCGAAAGCAGAAACAGCCAATGTGCCGGTTTGCTGTAGCAGTTTCCGTGGCTGATCGTATATTCCGGAACCGCGTCCCAACTCGCAGGGGTCGTGATAAACCATACGGAGTTGCCGTTTTTTAATCTGAATTTTCCCGGCTTCAGCCAATTTCAAAAGATATTCGCTGTGGTGCAAGACCGGTATCGGGAGTTCGTAATGTTCGTTGAACATTTTATAACAGATGGGGCAGGAAGTAACCAGCATTTTGGCTTCTGAAGCAAGAATATAGTCGCGGTTGAAAGCAACCAGTTTCCGGGCGGCTCCGGTATTTCCTGATAAAAACATGGGGCGGCCACAGCAGGCTCCCTGCTCGTCGTTCATCCGTTTAAAATCTTCGCCAGCCTCTTCCATAATTTTCACCATTGCCTGTTCGATGCCCGGACTTAACGACGACATGCAACCGGGGAAATAAACAACTGTCGATTTCTTCGTGGTTTTTAACGGTACCAAATAATCAAAACCATTTTTATCAAGCCGGGCAAACTGTTCGCGGTAAATTTGTTTTTGCAGGGTGAGTTCGATCCCCACCGGGCAGGCTTCGGTGCAACGCCCGCACATCAGGCAGTTTCTCAGGTTTTCCTCGCTCAGGCTGCCGCTGCGTATATCGCGGGTAAAATTCACGCCCTGCACGGTACTGATCCCCGCTTGTGTTTTTAGTTGGCAAACGTCAATACAAACGCCGCAGCGCGAACACGAGTAGATTTCAAAATTCGTAAACCCCCGATCCATCTCACGTTTATCCAAACCCCATTGTTTCAGGAAAATATAGGCGACCTCGGTGGGGATGTGCATGTAACGGGAAAACGGCAGCAATACAAAAAAGCCAAACAAAACGACCGAATAGAACCACCAGAAAGGTATTTCCATTTGCCCAACGGGGAGAAAAGAGGCCAGCAACCGACCGGTTTGCCCGGTTAAAAAACTATGTCCTTCGCTTCCTGATGCGATACTTTCAGCCAGATAACGTACCGGGAAAATAAGCCACAGAAAAGCAAGCGTCCATTTGTCGATGCGGTTGTGTGGGGTAGTATGGGCCATTCCCAGGGTTTTGCTGCGGAAACGTTTCAGTACGGCAAGGAAAAGGCCGCTGAGGATCATCAACAGAAAAAAATCCATCAGGAAGGCATACGTATCTGAATGCCGGAATTTTTCTTCCGGAGAAACAAAATGTTTAAAGAAGATAGCCACATATGGGCGGGCTGTAATTTTCCCCGAATAGGCAATTACTTCTAATTTCCCGATTAAAATGATCATAAACCAGCCAAAGGCAAAACACAGGTGCATGTACCCGAGCAGCGGGTTTTTGCGGAAAAGTTTCCGGTGCAGCAGGCTTTCCATAAACACTTCGCCAAATGCCCGGATGGTTTTCATGGTCAGGATATTTTGCCCGAATTTCACCAATCCGTTCCGGTCGAGTTCGTAAATCCATTTCAGGAAAAGAAAAACCAACCAGGCAGTAATAAATAATAATCCGGCCAAAAACGGGACAACAAAAAGCGGAAATGTGTGGGTTGGTATCTGGCTCATGCTTCGGTCAGTTTTTTCATCAGGTCGATCACATTACGGATATTTACGCCACGCGGGCAAACCATGGCACATTTTCCACAGAACATACATTGTTCGATTTCCGAAAGAAAAGCCCCTGTTTCCCCACGGCGAAAACGGGTGTGCGTTTTCCGGATATTGTAGCCTGAGCGGGAAACAGCCTGACAGGCACCGGTACAACTTCCGCAGCCAACGCACAAACGTACGCTGGGATCCAGATCAAGCAGCCTGTCGGCAAAACGGTGGTCCAGTTTGTCCCAGTCGGTTTCGCGGCTTTTTGAAATTGAATATCCGAAAGAATGTTTCATTGTTCAGGCTGGATAGTTAAATATTGGTGCAATGCCAGGGCTGCCGATTTACCATCGTTTATTGCATCGGTAACTGTCGAAGGCCCTTTGCAGGCGCCGGCAATCATCACATTGGGCAGCATGGTTTGGTTTTCTCCGGTGAAGTTTTCAGCATAATCAATAAATTCCGACCCGTCGGCATTTTTCTTTTCAGAAAGGAACGGGAACTGTTTTCCTTCCATGCCTACCATCAGGATTACAAAATCCAGCGTCATTTTCATCGGGGTCCCGGTCAGGGTATCTTCGGTTTTCATCCGGATTTTTCCTTGCATATCTTCGGCCAGCTCGGAAACCCGGCCACGGATGAAATTCACCCGCCAATCTATTTGTGCCTCGCGGTACAATTCTTCGTAACCTTTACCGAAAAGTCGCAAGTCCATGTAGAAATTAAAGACTTCAGCCCCGGGATATAATTTTTTCATTTCAATGGCCTGTTTTACCGCACAGATGCAGCAAACTTTAGAGCAATAGGTGTTGCCCGCTTTTTCGTCGCGCGAGCCCACGCAATGAAGGATGCCAATGCGTTTCACTTCTTCGCTGCTAAAAGGCAACCTGCCTTCTTTTGTCAGCATTTCTTCTACATCAGCCGAAGTCAACACATTTTTGTACAATCCGTAGCCGTATTCTTCTTTCCGGTGTGCGTCGAATTCGGTGTACCCGCTGGCCCAAACCACACCTTTTACCGTAATTTTTTCCCCGGAAGCGGTTTTAATTTCTAATCCGGTTTCTCCGTTTTTCAGGTTTTGTACTTCGGTTTCAGTAATAATTTTTACGGAAGCTTCTTCCAGTGGACGGATCAGTTGCTGTTGCAGTTCTGCCGCGCTGATAAACCCCGGAAACAAATTGTGCCAACGGGCCAGTTTGCCACCAATGTTTTTTTTCTTTTCGATGATTACCGGATGATGGCCCAGCGCAAGAAGGGTATTGGCTGCTGCCAGCCCGGCAGGGCCGGAGCCGATAACAGCGATTGGATGTTGCGATTGTTCGTTGGTCATTGGATTTCCGCTTCCAGAATATTTAGTTGAAGTTTTTTCCGTTTCAGGTCGAATTTTTTGCTGCGGTCATAGCTGATCCCCATTTTTTTCAGCAGTGGTCCGCAATCAACCTGATGCATCTGCAACCCGATTGCCCAAGGGTCGAAACCGAGTACCAGCCCGGCCATTTCTTCATAGGTAAGTACCGGGATCCCCTGCCCGTCGGAACCAAACCATTCGTTTTTCATTTCGCCGATGGTGTATTGCCAGCGGTCGAGAAACATGGTGCAACCCGGACAGTTGGCCACAATGAAATCGGGTTTGTAGGGCGCCATCGACTCGAATTTGCGATACGAGTTGGCAATGCTGTACCCGCGGTTGGCTTTTACCACATATTGCCGGAACCCAAAACCGCAACAATGGCGGCGTTCGGGATAATCGACCGGCTGGCCGCCCCAACTGCTGACCATCCCCGATAAAACAACCGGAAACTCGGCACCGCCAATTCCTTTCGAGGGGAATATTTTTGCATAATGACAACCAATATGGTCAACCACTTTCAGCGGTTCGCCGGTCTGCACGTTCACCAGTGGACTTTGAATGTGTTTGCCGATTTCACTTCTGAAATGATAAATAATGTCGGACGTGTGCATGATGGCTTCCGGTTTCTCAAATTCGCGCCGGGTTGATTTCCAGAGCATTTCACGGATTTTCGTTTCCACTTCCGGATGGTGTTCCCAAGTTTCCATTACTTCGTTGTAAAGTCCGAATGAAGTTACGCACGAAGGCACCAGGTATTTGTACCCGGCTTCGGTCATCAGTGAAAATTGCCGGGCAATTACCGTCATAGTGGTTTCGAAGGGAACAATATCGGTATGGTAGGCGATACCGGAGCACGAAGTATGTTTTGGGTCGTCGAGAATATCTTTTCCCAGCAAATCCTGAAGAATATTTAGAAATAATTTTTCGGACCCCGGGAAGAAATTCTGACGAATGCAACTACGGGCGAAATAATAATGGTCGTCGGGGATTTGCTGATTGTAATTTTTCCAGTTTTTTGAAACAGACATTGCGAATGGTTGCTAATTGTGTTCTGAATTTTTGGAATAAACATGATAGAAGTATTCGTTATCGCAATCGTCGTGAATGTCCATGTTCATTTCTTTTGCTTTTTCTTCCGAATACCGTTGAACGGTTTCAAACATCTCTGTACCGCCAGTTTCGTCGAAAATCCGTTGCAGCTCGTTAAGCGATTCCTGATCGATTTTTCGTAGTGTTCCGGCTCCCGGCTTATTGTAGTTGCCGCCCAGCGAGTCGTACAGTTTCTCGGCATTTTTAGTAATCCATTCCCAAACCGGCCCCTGTTCCGGGTGCAACGAAGGGTTCATTCTTTCGGGATGAACACAATAACCTGTTTCCAGAATATTTTTTCCGACGGTTTGTTTTACGGCAAATTGCTGGCGCCCTTTCTCCGATTCGGTAAAATAGCCCAGCAACTGGCTTAATTTACGGAGGGCCTGAATAATATATCCGGGGGTATTTCCTCGCGGACAACGGGTTTTGCACGACATGCACTGACCGCAATACCAGATGGTTTCGCTTTTTAGCAGCATGCGGATGGTCTCGTTATCACGGGTTTGAACCTGATTGGCTATAATTCGTGGATCGTAGTCGTAAAATTGTGCAGCCGGACAAACTGCCGTGCAAATGCCACAGTTGATACACGCATTGAGCCCGTCGGTTAAACGGATATCTTCTGCAAGGAGATCATACAGGTTTTCCATGCCGATTTCTGGTTTGATAGTAAAATTAGTAGGAAAAGCACGACCAGAAAAGCCGTAAAAAGCGTATTTTGAAGGGGTATTTTTACTTATCGGCAATAAAACGGGAACAGGATTATTGTTCAATCAACTCCAACAAAGGAAAGAAAATTTTATGCATTAATTATTGAACTTCGGCATTCGGGTATGTTCTTTTAAACACCTGGCCATTTCCCGAAAAAATGGATAAAAACTTCTGTACATTAATAACAGCAGTGGTTTTAACGGTTTTCCCGATGAGGAAGGCTGGATTTAAAAGCTTATTTTTATTGTGCAAACAATAATAACATTAATCCAGCTCATGTCAAACGTATTAACAAAAACAGGCACAGTGTTAGTGAACAAAATAACCACAGACATATGCGATACAATCCCGTTGGGCCAGACAATCAAGCGTTTTCGGAATCATTACAACAGGAAAGGATTCTTCATGAAGTTGTTCCGGGGCCATATTTTGTAGTGCCGTGTCAACCATCAAATATCGACTTGTCATTCTGAGTGAAATGAAGAATCTCATGTTTAGGGCTATTTACAACAGATGCTTCACTGCGTTCAGTATGACAAAATGATGTAGACTTGACATTATGGTAAATAACTTATTCTTGTTAATTAATATTCAACTTTGTTACTATTTTGTTACCCGCTGTGCGACCAACCTTTGTAATTATGTGGGTTGTACTGGATTCGAACCAGTGACCCCTACCCTGTCAAGGTAATGCTCTAAACCAACTGAGCTAACAACCCAAAAGCCCTGCAAAAATATAAAAATTTGCAAACTGCAAAATGAAACACAACGATTATCCACGGAAAATATGCTCTTAAAGTATCCCTTTCAGTAATCCCCAAGCCGTTCTGTTTCCAAAACGTATCACATTGACTATATTTGTTCATCGAAAAAATGACCGGAAATGCTATGAGATCGTTTTTTAAGCACATTGTTTTCCTGATATTCTCTCTTCTGAACAGTGCATTTCTGCATTTAGTTGCGGCAGAAGAAGGAAATCTGCGGCTTTACGACGAAAGTATTTTTGTTATTTCAAATTATTCCGGGGTCGATGCCAACCTGAAGGAAACCCGAACGGTCAGGGAACTCCTTGACCTGAACATCGGGGGGTTCCGGTTCTATCTGGAATGGGAAAAACAGCAAAACCAGATCATGCTGAAGAATTCGACCGGAGGGTCAACCCCATTTATCGGAACCCTGGTCGGGATACGCGAAAAATTAGAGAAAACCCCGGATAAAATATTGACGCTTTTCCTCGATTTTAGCGTAAATGTAAACGAGCTCGAAAATGTTTTTGAACAGTCGGGACTTGACCGGTTTCTTTACGTTCACAATCCAAAAACCGGCTGGCCTGCATTAAAAACTATGGTCGAAGAGAATCGGCGTTTAATTGTTTTTGCCATGCAACACCACCGTTATGCCCCTGACTGGCTGAACTACATCTGGGATTTTGCGGTGGAACCTTACTTTTCGTTACTCGAAGCACACGATTTTAAAGGAGAATTTCTGAAAGGAGACCCCAAGAACAGCCTGTTGATTTACAATGATTATAATCTTCCTCGCCGGGTCGATAACCCGTTAAACCGGGGTAGCAACCTGACTCAAAATCCTTACTTGATAGAACATATAAAAAACACTTGGGCGAACACGGGCAAAATGCCCAATTTTATTATGCTTGACCGTTTCGAAATGTGGATCGTTACGGTAACCAACCAGTTACGTTCGTTTAAAGTGGTAAAAGGGACCGTTAGTTTCAATGCGCAGATACTCGATTATGTCAGTTGGGTTGGTTCAAACAGTCTGACCAATGGAAAATTCAGTTTCCCGATCGGTCCTGGCGACAATATTTCGCTCATTCCCAAAAGTCCGGGATATCGTTTCAAACCCGAATCAGTTGTTTTTGAAGAACCGGCACAGAACATTGTCCAGCATTTTATTGCTTCGCCACTCGAAATCGACGAAAACCTGGAAGCCTATTACACATTTGAAAACGGGGTGAAAGACAACAGCCTGAATAATCGCACCGGTGAAAATATCGGGGTTACGTTTATGAACGACTCCGTTCGTTCAACTGTAGCGTGGTTCGACAACAAAAGCCATATTGTACTGACCAAGTCAGAAGATGTCAAAATACGGGACCACGATTTTACGATCACAGCCTGGATAAAAATCAGGGAATACCTTCCTGATAAAGACGATTACTGCATCATCGGTACAAAAACAAATACCTATCAGCAAGGCATCCATTTATTGATCCGGAAACAAAAACCTTATTTCGGTTTTTATTCAAACGATCTGGAAGGAAATACCCGTCTGAAAGCAGGGAAATGGTACCATCTCACCTGGCGGTACAACAAGGAAAATGGAGAGCAGGCCATTTTTGTAAACGGAAAACTTGACAGCAAATCCCTGGGGCACCCTTCGTTTAAGGGCCGCGACAACCTGTTTATCGGAGTAGCCGGTTTCAGTTGGGTATCAAACATGTACGGGGCAATCGACGATCTTGCCATCTGGTCAAGAGCGCTCGGCGAAGACGAAATCTGGGGAATCAGTAACGAAGTATATGAAATTGTCCCCAAACGCAATATTTTTATTCGCTACCCTGTTCTTTTCACAGGCGGTATCCTGCTATTATTTGTTGCAGTTCTTGTTTTTGCCTATCTGAAGTTTTTCAAAAATCTGAAACACAGTTTTATTTCTGCTGAAAAAATCCGCAAACTGGAACAAACCGAATCTCACCAACCCTGGAAAAATTACATCCGGCTGTTCGGAACTTTCAAAGTAATCGACAAAGAGGGGAATAACATTACCACGCAGTTTACCCCAAAAATCAAACAGCTTTTTTTGCTGATCATGCTTTATTCGCAGAAAAACGGGATCACCACCAAAGAAATGACCGATATTCTGTGGCCCGGTCAATCGTACCAGGGGGCGAAAAACAGCAGGGGCGTCACCATCCGTAAACTTCGGCTCTTGCTTGAATCAATTGACAAAGTGGAAATCAATTTCAACATCGACCGATGGACCATGGAATTTTCCGGCGATGTGTACTGTGACTATATCGAGTATCTGAACATTCTGGAGAAAAAAGGCGAAGACCCATCATACTATCTGAAGTTTTACCAGATCATCCGGGGGGGTGAAGTGTTTAAAGGGGAGATGTACGAATGGCTCGACGATTTTAAAGGAAATATCGGAAACAGTATTATCGATATGCTGCTGAAGTTTCTTGCAAAACTCGATATTGAAAAAGATAATGAATTAGTGATGAAACTTGCCAACCGCATTTTTGAAACCGATCCGGTAAACGAACAAGCCCTGCAATTTAAACTAAATGCGCTGGTCAAACAAAACAATTATAATACTGCCCGGTTCACGTATGACAAATTTTGCGCCCTTTACCGGGAATATTACGGCGAAACATTTTCTCGAAAATTTGACACGCTGATTCCCTGATCAAAAAAAATCACATTGGGTTAATTTTTTTATTATACATTGATTTTCAGTACTTCTTATTATAAAATATAATCTCAAAAGAGGTTATTTTAATCAAAATTTAACCCGCAGATAACCTCATTATAATTTGCAGGTAAATGTGCGCTAATAGCCCTCCCTTATATTCACAGAGAAAACAAAAATGCCTTAGAAGGATGAAACTAAACTTGAGATCAATAGTAACTGGCCGCAAACTGTATTTGCTCATGTTTGTTTCAGGTATTGCTTCTTGCCTGATTGTTTTGCTTGTTGGCAAAAAGGCATACGATTATACTTCCACCGACGAATATTGCATGTCGTGTCATGTACATCCCCATGCCGAACAAAGCTGGAAACTTTCCACTCATTATAACAACAGCTCAGGGGTCATCGTTCACTGCACCGAATGCCATCTGCCTCCGAAAGGGCACGGGCAATTTTTTGCCAAAGCAAAGCACGGGGCAAAAGATGTCTATGGCTTCTTGTTCAAAGACAGCGCCGATTTTAACTGGGAACAGAAGCGGACGCTTGAAGCGGCAAAGCATTTTGTGTATACCGAGTCGTGCATAAAATGCCATCAGAATTTATTTCCGACCACCCTTTCGAAAGAAGGTGATGATGCACACCTGAATTTTATTACCTCGAAAGAAGACATAAGTTGTTTGAACTGCCATCTCGACGTTGGCCATTTCGACCCCGACCGCAAGCACGAACACAACACCGATTTTGGCCTTGCCGAAGCAGCCAGGGAAATTTTCACTGAAGCCACAAAGGTGGACGAATTCAGGAATTTCACGGAAAAAATCCCGGGATCCGGCGTTTCATTTGAAATGGTTGCCGTTCCGGGCGGACAGTTCAACATGGGAAGCCCCGAAAACGAAGATTTCCGCAATACCGACGAAGGGCCGGTACACACAGTTGAAGTGTCGGATTTCTGGATGGGTAAAATTGAAGTCAGTTGGGACGAATACCTGACTTTTTTCAAAGAAACATCTTCGCAGGGAAGAAAAGAAACCGTGCAGACTTCGGAAGAAGTAGACGGAATAACCGGCCCGACACCGCCGTGGGGAGCGCCCGACCAGGGGTGGGGAAAAGGCTCGCGCCCGGCAATTACCATGTCGTGGCACGCCGCCAACACTTACTGCCGATGGTTGAGCCAGGTAACCGGCAAAAAATACCGCCTGCCCACCGAGGCCGAATGGGAATACGCCTGCCGTGGCGGTTCCGATGGCCCCTATCCTTTCGCGGGAAGCCCGAAAGATTATACTTCGGAGGGTATCTTCAAAAAGATTTTAGGAGCCGACACCACGACAATCAATTCGTATGTTATTTATAAAGAAAACAGTATGTCCCGTTCGCAGGAGTCGTCAAGGATAAAGGAAAATCCATTCGGGCTGAAGAACATGTTGGGAAATGTGGCTGAATTTTGTCTCGATTATTATTCGCCCGATACGTACAAAGAGCGGCAGGGATTGGCAAAAGACCCGCGTGGCCCTCAAAAAGGCACAGAACGCGTCATCCGTGGCGGCTCGTTTAAAAGCGATGCGAAAGATGTCCGCGCGGCAGCCCGCAACTACACCAAAACAAAGGCATGGTTAGTCACCGACCCGCAAATGCCTAAAAGTATCTGGTGGTATTCCGATTGTGTGGATGTCGGTTTCCGGGTGGTTTGCGAACCGGATGAAACAATTAAAAAGTAATGTTGATTTAATTTCTGACAAACGTGAAAAAAGAAGCAAGAAATATGGACCGCAGGAAGTTTTTTGAGTCAAGCGCACTGGCCGGTATCGGATTATTAGGGGCTGCTTCCTTCCTGTCTTCCTGTAAAAAAGAACTAACGAATAAAGAATTGGCCCTGCCCCCTATTCTGGCAGGAGCGCCCAAAGGGGAAAAACTTCGTGCCGGATTGGTAGGCGCCGGAAACAGGGGAACGGGCGCCGCGATTAACTTTATCAGCGCAGGGCCTGATTTGGAAATTATTGCACTGGCCGATGTTTTTCAGGATAAAATTGACGAATGCCGCAACCGTTTTGCCGGGTTTAAAAGACCCATCCCTGAGGAAAATTGTTTCGTAGGGTTCGACGCCTATAAAAAACTCATGGAACTGAAAGAAGTGGATGTGGTGTTACTGGCCACCCCGCCGAAGTTCAGGCCCGAACATTTTAACGAAGCCATCCGGCAGGGCAAACATGTTTTCATGGAAAAACCTGTCGCTGTTGACCCGGTCGGCATCCGCTCGGTGATTGCCACCGCAAAAAAAGCCGAAGCGGTTGGTTTAAATGTAATTACCGGAACGCAACGCCGCCATCAGGAAGATTATATTGAAACCTATAAACAAGTAGCATCCGGGGCTATTGGCACACCGCTTGCCGCAAAAGCTTTCTGGAACCAGAACCACGTTTGGTTCCGCACTCGCGAAGAAGAATGGGACGACATGACCTATATGCTCCGCAACTGGAACAATTTCTGCTGGTTGTGTGGCGACCACATTCTCGATACACACGTCCATAACGTAGATGTAATCAACTGGTTTCTGGGCAAACATCCCGAAATGGCCATTGGCTATGGAGGCCGCCACCGCCGCGTTACCGGCGACCAGTACGACTTTTTCAGCATCGACTTTGATTTCGGGAACGGAATTTTCTCGCACAGTATGTGCCGCCAGATTGACGATTGCGCCAACGGTACCGGCGAATTGATCATGGGTACCGAAGGGTACACCAATTGCCAGAACACCATCTGGAACCTCGACGGGACAGTGAAATGGAAATTCAACTACCCGAAAGACGATAACGGGAACGAAACCGACAAGCTAAAAATACCGCCGTATGTCCAGGAGCACATGCACTTGGTACATGCCATCCGCACCGGCGAATATGTAAATGAAGCTGAAACCACGGCCATTTCGACCCTCACAGCCATTATGGGGCGCGAGGCAGCCTATACCGGTAAGAAAATTACCTGGGACGAAATTTTTAAATCGGGAATGGAACTGGGACCAAAAGAAATGCAGTTTGGGCCGGTTGACATGCAATTTGAGACACCTGTACCGGGAACACAGCACAAAGCGTAGAAGCCCCACTCAAACCTCTCCCCGAAAGGAAGAGGCCAGGGCAGTGAAAGAAACAAAGGATGGCTTATTGGTTTAGAATGATCGACTGTTTTTATAAAGAAAAAGAATGAACCTAAAATAAACTAATTCATAACCTGTTCTCCTTTTTCCCTTCTAACGATAGGATTGGGGAGGCTTCTAAACTGAACGAAACGATGTCAAACAAAACCAACCGAAGACAATTTCTCCGGAGCGCCACAACAGCAGCTTTGGGGGCGACGGTACTTCCCAGTATCATTCCTTCCTCTGCATTGGGAATGAACGGGCTTCTGCCTCCCAGCGACCGTATTGTGATGGGCTCGATCGGGACCGGCTCGCAGGGAACCGGCAACATGCGCAATTTCCTGAAATTTAAAGAAGTGCAATACGTTGCCCTGTGCGATGTAGATGCCAATCACCTGAAACGTGGCCAAAAAATTGTAAACGACCACCACCAAAACAACGACTGCCGCATTTACGAAGATTACCGCCAATTCCTTGAAAAAGAAAAATTAGATGCCGTGTGTATTTCGGTACCCGATCACTGGCACACTCACACTTACATTGCTGCTGCTGAAAAGAAGATCAACATCTGGGGCGAAAAACCGTTAGCCCGCAGCATTCAGGAAGGAAAAGCCATTGTGAAAGCCGTTCAGAAAAATGGCATTATCTGGCAAACCGGAAGCTGGCAGCGTTCGGTCGCAAATTTTCATCATGCCGCCGAACTGGTGTTTAACGGACGGATTGGCAAAGTAAATTATATTGAAGTGGGATTGCCCGACGGGAAAAAAGGAATTGGCACCCCGCCGGTAAAAGAAATTCCGGAAGGCTTGAATTGGGAATTCTGGCTCGGATCGGCCCCAAAAGTTCCGTTTCGCGGTGTTTGCCACTGGGACTGGCGCTGGATACTCGACTATTCGGGCGGACAATTGACCGACTGGGCCGGTCACCACATCGATATTGCCCACTGGGGAATGGGACTCGACCGCACCGGCCCCATTGAAATAGAAGGTGTGGGCGTGTTCCCGCGCGAAGGTATTTTCGATGTGGCCGTTGAATACGATTTTCTGTGCAAATATGCCAATAGTCTCCAAATGCGGGTGGCCAACGCCTCGCGCCTGAAGCACGGGATGGGCGTTACCTGGCACGGAGAAACAGGCTGGGTACATGTAGGCCGCGGCCAGTTGTTCGCTTCCGACCCCAAAATTCTGGAAGAAAAGATGGGCGAAGGCGATACCCTTCTGTATAAAAGCAACAATCATTTCGGAAACCTGTTGGACTGTATTCGTGCCGGAAAAGAAACCATCACCCCGGTAGATGTTGCACACCGTTCAATTTCAGTTGGTTTGCTGGGCGAAATTGCCATTACCACCGGGCAAAAAATCCAGTGGGACCCTGAAAAAGAAGAAATTATTGGCAACGAACGGGCCAGCCGCCTGCTCAACCGCCCGATGCGCGAACCCTGGACTTTCCCAACTGTTTAAATTGAACCAATTATGAAAAAGATATTATTATCAATCGTTATTTTGGCCGGAATTATTGTGTCGACGAATTCCTGTAAAGAAGAAGCCAAATACAAAGCGTTGATTGTAACCGGGCAAAACACCTCCCACGACTGGACGGCAAGCGCCCCGATCCTCAAACAGATACTCGAATCTACATGCTTATTTTCAATAAAAACAGCTACTACTCCCGAAAAAGGCGCCGACATGAGCGGCTTTACCCCTGATTTCAGCAAATTCGACCTGATCGTACTCGACTATGACGGAGACGCATGGCCTGAACCAACTAAATCAGCTTTTGTTGAATTTGTGAAGAACGGGGGCGGGGTAGTAGTTTATCATGCAGCAAACAACCCTTTCCCCGACTGGAAAGAGTTTAACGAAATAACCGGGCTTGGCGGTTGGGGAAACCGCAATGAAAACAGTGGCCCATACGTATATTACAGAAAAGACAGCCTGATACGGGACACGACCCCCGGTCGCGGCGGTTCGCACGGCCCGCAACACGAATATTTGGTGAAAACCCGGAATGCAGAACACCCGGTTATGAAAGGGTTGCCGGCAAGCTGGATGCATACCAAAGATGAGTTGTACCAGGAATTGCGCGGCCCGGCTGAAAACATCGACATATTGGCAACGGCTCATGCCGACACGGCCATGAAAGGTACCGGGCGCGACGAGCCTGTACTGTTCACGGTCACTTACGGAAAGGGGCGCATCTTCCATACCGTTCTCGGGCATGTCGGTAAAAAAACCGACGAATATCCGGCGATTGAGTGCGTTGGTTTTATTGTTACTTTGCAACGCGGCGCCGAGTGGGCTGCAAGCGGACAAGTGACCCAGGACATTCCTGCCGAATTTCCAAATTCGGTAAGCACCGTTGAATGGCCTTCGTTTAAAACGATGTCGCTGGCCGAATTGATGGACAATATTGAAAATTATAAAATCGGGCGCAGCCGTAAATACCTTTCCGACCTGCAATCGAGGATCCGAAAAGATTCCCGCTCGGAAGAAAAATTACTGGAATACGAAAAAGCAATGGTAAAAGCATTGAAATCAAAGAAATGCGAAGCCGATGCAAAAAAAGCGCTGATCGCCGAATTGAGCTGGATGGGTTCTGATATTTGTGTTCCGGTTTTAGAAGGGTTAAAAAAATCAGATGAATTAAAAGATGCGGCAACTGCTGCATTGGAACGTTTAAAATAAAAATGACGGATAAAAAACTGAAAATAGTATTTTGGGGATTGTCGGTAGTTTTCCTGCTGGCCGTTCTGATTATCAGCCGCGATGCTGGTATTTCGGGCGACGAAGAGGTGCATTACAAACATTCGGAAATGGTATACAACTATTTCAAAACCCTGGGTAAAGACAAGTCGGCCCTTGATACCCCAAAAACACATTTACAGTATTACGGTCAGTCGTTCGATAATTTTGTGACCATCCTCATCCACGTTTTCAACATTGATGATGTTTACGGGTTCCGGCACCTGATGAATTCTTTTGCCGGCTGGCTGATTGTACTCACAACCGGGCTGTTTGCCATTTATTTGTCGGGCTACCGGACTGGTATTATCGTCGTGTTACTATTTGCTATGTCGCCCCGTTTTCTTGGGCACCTGCAAAATAATTTAAAAGACATTCCCTTCGCCCTGGCTTACGTTGCCGGTGTATTTTTATCTCTGCAAACAGTCTTTTCCGTATCTAAACCATCGAAACGGACTATTGCTTTACTTGTACTTAGTATTGCAGCTTCTATCGGTATCAGGGCGGGGGGAATTTTATTGGTAATCTACCTTTGGTTTTTCACGTTTCTGTATTACCTGCACCAGTTTTTTACCGGAGCGGACATCGAATCAAAAGAACTTTTTTATCGCTTCAAACAGCTGGTTTTTGTTTCCGTACTTAGTTATTTTATAGGTCTTCTGTTATGGCCGTATGCACTTACCAATCCGTTTTTGAAACCCTGGCAATCGTACCAGATTATGACCAATTTCCCGACTACCCTGCGACAGATATTCAACGGGGGCTACTATTGGTCCGATTATCTTCCCTGGTTTTACCTTCCCAAATACATGCTGGTAACCATTCCGTTGGTAGTATTGTTTGGGGTATCTCTTTTTCTGGTTTTTTCGTGGCGTATTTTCAAAAACGGCAAAGTGCTTCCTCTGTCAATCCTGATTTTCACGATTGTGTTCCCCCCGGTTTTTGTAATCCTGAAACACGCCAACTTGTACGGGGCATGGCGACATTTCATTTTTATTTATCCGGGCATTGTGTTGCTGGCAGCGATGGGCTTTTCAGAATATGTTTCGTCAATAAAAAAATACTGGCCTAAAATTGTGTTGGGAGCTGCGGTTGTTGTTATGGCGGTACATCCGGTAAAATTCATGGCTGCCAACCATCCGTATTATTATCTCTATTTCAACGAGTTTACAGGAGGGCTGAAAGGTGCTTACGGGAAATACGAAACCGACTATTATTACCACAGCATGCGCGAAGGTACCGAATGGCTGATCAATCATTTAAACGAAGTGAAGCCCAAGCGGAACATCCGGGTTGGCGGCAATTTCCCGATCCAATGGTTTTTCAGGTTTTATCCGAACATCGATTTTTCGTATTTCCAATATACCAACCGGAGCAATTCGAATTGGGACTATGCGATTGTGGGGAACAGCTATATTCATCCCGAACAGTTGAAAAAAGGCAACTGGCCGCCCGGCAACGCCATTCATACCGTGTATGCCGACGGGGTTCCCATCTGCACGGTACTCAAACGGCAAACGTATGACGACTACCGTGGAATAAAAGCGCTGGAACAAAACAATTATGCAGAAGCAGAAAAGTTACTCGCTAAAGCGGCAAAAATTGATCCGACAAACGAACTGATCTATTTCAAATTAGCAAGGGCGCTCCTGGAGCAGGGAAAAACCAGGGAAGCCGTTGCGGTATTGAAAAAAAATATAGAGGTACATCCCGAATACGAACCTGCGCTACTGCTGATGGGCACCATTTCTGAACAGGAAGGGAATAGTTATCAGGCTATTAAATATTACGGAAAAGTGATCGAAACAAACAAAAAATACTTTGTTGCGTATATAAAACTTGCAAATTTGTATCGCGAAACCAATGTGGAGAAAGCAAGAGAGGTATTGAAAGCATGCATCCGGGTGAACCCGCACCATAAGGAAGCCATCCTGGCGCTGGCCGGGACGTATGATGCAACAGAACCTGAAATTGCACTTAAATACAGGGAATTAGCAAATTCAATTAATTAAAAATAGAAGTGTTATGAAACGATTCTTTTTATTGATGGTATTGTTCGTAAGCATGGCCATTGCAGGAATGGCTGCCGGCTATGCACAGGACGAAGAACTATTTGACGACAAAAAAGACACCATTTCCATTGACGACATGGACCCGGTGTTTTATGAGGCAGAAGAAGAAAATGCCAAATCGAAAAGTTCAGCTACGGCCATTGTTATTGTTGCCGGAGTAGCTGTTGTTTTAACCGGCGTATATTTCTTCATGAAGAAAAAGAAAAAATAGTTGGGTGAGCAAATCGTTTTTGAATGGTTTGTGAAACGCGGGAAGGCCTGATCAGGATTTCCCGCTCATAAGTGTTGGCCCGGCCTGAGAATAATGCAGGCCGGGTTTTTTGTTATATTTACCAGGCAAGGACAAGATAAACCCAATAGCTCTCAAAAATTACTTAATATATAGTTGTATAAGAAACATTTGTGTTGACTATCAAAATCGGGATACAATAATTATATTGTCCATATTTTCGCAGGATTGTTCATTTCCGGCTAATTTGTTTCCATCTATTTTT
The DNA here is from genome assembly GCA_034003625.1 of Prolixibacteraceae bacterium. Classification (GTDB taxonomy): domain Bacteria; phylum Bacteroidota; class Bacteroidia; order Bacteroidales; family Prolixibacteraceae; genus GWE2-42-39. The sequence goes on from JAVEYG010000018.1 coordinate 47,622, forward strand.
GAAGAAACCAAAATTAATAAATGGTGGAAAAGATCAAATTTAACAAACGGTTCATTCTGGGGATTACCCTGATTTCGGCCTTGGGCGGGTTATTATTTGGCTACGATTGGGTGGTCATTGGCGGTGCAAAGCCCTTTTACGAACGCTTTTTCGATATCACTTCTTCTCCGCATTTGCAGGGCTGGGCCATGAGCAGCGCTTTGGTTGGATGTTTATTCGGAGCCATGGCTTCCGGGTATTTTACCGACCGTTTCGGAAGAAAATTTCCGTTGATCGGCGCTGCTGCGTTATTCACGATTGCGGCAATTGGTACCGGCGCAGTCAGTTCGTTTGCCTCATTTATTATTTATCGTATTATCGGGGGACTTGGGATCGGACTGGCCTCGGCCATCTCGCCCATGTACATTGCCGAAATTTCGCCGGCACACATGCGCGGGCGATTGGTTTCGGTCAACCAACTGACCATCGTGATCGGTATCCTGGCGGCACAGTTGATTAATTTTTTGATTGCGGAGAAGGTTCCGGAAGGATTTACTGATATGGAAATCCTGCAATCGTGGAATGGTCAAACCGGGTGGAGATGGATGTTTTGGGCCGGAACAGTACCTGCCCTTGCCTTTTTTATCCTTGCCTTTTTTATTCCCGAAAGCCCGCGTTATCTCGTAAAATCAGGGGAAAGTGATAGTTCCCTGAAAATTCTGGAACGGATTGGTGGTCGTGAATATGCCATTCAGGAACAAAAAAATATTGCAAACACATTGAAAGAAACAAATACGAAAGTGGATTGGAATGCTTTGACTGCCAAAAAAGTCCGTCCGATGCTCATTCTCGGGATTGTTCTGGCTGTCATCCAGCAATGGTGCGGAATCAATGTAATCTTTAATTATGCCGAAGAAATATTTACGTCTGCCGGGTTTTCGGTGGGCGATATGCTTTTCAATATTGTGATTACCGGTACCGTAAACCTTGTTTTTACGTTACTGTCTATGCGGATGGTAGACAGTTGGGGGCGGCGAAAACTGATGCTGCTCGGCTTTATCGGGCTGACGGTCATTTATTTCATCCTTGGCGGAAGTTATTTTTTCGAAGTAAAAGGCTTTGCCATTCTTGTTTTGGTGATGGTTGCCATTGCTACTTATGCCATGACGCTGGCCCCGATTACCTGGGTGGTACTTTCCGAAATATTTCCGAACAGTGTCAGGGGAGCTGCTATGGCTTTGGCAACCACGGCGCTGTGGATCGCCTGTTTTGTGCTTACCTATACTTTCCCGATCCTGAACAAACTGCTCAACGCAAGTGGTACTTTCTGGCTGTACGCTTTTATTTGCTTATCGGGCTTCCTTTTTATCCTGAAAAAATTACCTGAAACCAAAGGGAAAAGTTTGGAAGAAGTAGAAGCCGGATTTGAAAATCTGAAAAATTAAAAAGAGTTCACATAAACCCAAACAACATGAATTCAATAACTTCATTTTTAATGGCGGCGCTTTTATTATTTGCCGCAGCATGTTCCCGCACGGAAACATCAAAAATCGACCTGTCGGGCGAATGGTTTTTCGCCATCGACTCGTTCGATATGGGGATTGACGAAAAATGGTATTCCGGCTACTTAAACGAACGGGTACTGCTTCCCGGTTCGATGAACTCGAACGGGAAAGGGGAGGATGTTAATCTTCAAACAGAATGGACAGGGCAAATTGTTGATAGTTCGTTCTTCAAAAAACCGGAATATTCAAAATATCGTCAGTCCGGGAATTTTAAAATCCCGTTCTGGTTACAGCCACTGAAACATTATCAGGGAGCTGCCTGGTATCAGAAAAAAGTGAATATCCCGTCAGGCTGGGAAGACAAACAAATCTCCCTGTTTTTGGAACGTTGCCATTGGGAAAGCCGCCTTTGGATTGATGATCAGGAGATCGGTATGAGTAACTCATTGGGAACGCCCCATATTTATGACCTAACTGGCAAGTTGGAACCCGGCAACCACTTGCTAACCCTTTGCGTCGACAACCGGGTAAAAAGCATCGATCCGGGAGTGAATTCGCACAGTATTTCCGACCACACCCAGAGCAACTGGAACGGAATTGTCGGGGAATTATTTCTGGAAGCCCGCCCGTTGGTAAAACTGCAATCGGTGCAGGTTTTTCCTGACGTGGCAGAAAAGCAAATTTTTGCAAAGGTTTCTATTTCCAATCTGACGGAAAATCAGGCTCAGGCAGAACTGACTTTACAGGTTTCAGGGGCAGGTTCTCCGGAAGTAAAAATTCAAAAGGTGCAGCTTGAAAAAGGAGAAAACCAGGTACAGGTGGAAGTTCCATTGGGTGAAAAAATTCAGCTTTGGGACGAATTTAATCCCAACTTATATCAGTTAAAGGCAATACTTTCTGATCAGGGGAATGGTTTGTCCGATACTTTATCGACTACTTTTGGCATGCGTTCGTTCGCCGTGAATGGCAAACATATTGAGATCAACGGACGACCGGTATTTCTTCGCGGGACACTCGAATGTTGTATCTTCCCGAAAACAGGGTATCCGCCGACCGATGAGGCTGAGTGGGCGCGCATTTTCAGTATTTGCCGTGCACACGGGCTGAACCATGTCCGTTTCCACTCGTGGTGTCCACCAGAGGCAGCTTTTGCTGCTGCCGATAAAGCAGGTTTTTATCTTCAGGTTGAATGCTCTTCGTGGGCAAACCAGTCGACCACTATTGGCGACGGAAAACCATTCGACAAGTATTTGTATGAAGAAAGCGAACGGATGGTACAGATCTACGGGAACCACCCTTCATTTTGCATGATGCTTTATGGAAACGAACCGGGAGGAAAAAATCAGAATGATTTTCTTGGCGAATTTGTGAGCTACTGGAAAAATAAGGACAATCGACGAATTTACACTTCGGGAGCCGGTTGGCCGCTTTTGGAGATTAATGATTATTTAAGTACCCCGAATCCGCGGATCCAGCGGTGGGGCGAAGGGTTGAAAAGCATTATCAATGCACAGGCTCCCCGCACTGATTATGACTGGTCCGATTTTACAGACAAATACTCACAACCCGTGGTCAGCCACGAAATCGGGCAGTGGTGTGTGTACCCGAATTTCAGGGAAATTGCCAAATACGATGGCGTATTACGGGCGAAAAACTTTGAAATTTTTCAGGAAACGCTGAAAGAACACGGCATGGAACAACTGGCCGACAGTTTCCTGCTGGCTTCCGGCAAATTGCAGGCATTGTGTTACAAAGCCGATATTGAAGCGGCCCTGCGCACCAAAGATTTTGGAGGTTTTCAACTGCTCGATTTGCACGATTTTCCCGGACAGGGAACGGCACTGGTTGGTGTTTTAGACCCTTTCTGGGGAGAAAAAGGATATATCAGCCCGCAGGAATACAGCCGTTTTTGTAACTCAACAGTTCCTCTTGCCCGGATGAAAAAACGGGTGTTTACCAACAACGAAACTTTTGAAGCTGCTGTTGAAGTAGCTCATTACGGCGAAAAACCAATTACAGCCTGTGTCCCGGAGTGGAAAGTTACCGGGCATTCGGGTGCTATCTTTCAGTCGGGCAAATTTGCTCAATCAGATATTTCAGTGGGCAATGGAATTCAACTTGGAACGGTTTCATTTCCGTTGACTTCTGTCGTTTCTCCTGAAAAACTGACATTTGAAATATCGGTTGGTTCATTCTCCAATAGTTGGGATTTCTGGGTTTATCCGGCGAAAAAAGAAAACATTGAAGGCGAACAAAATATCCGCGTGGTGCAAAATCTGGATGATGCAACCCGAAAATATCTGGCTGATGGCGGGTCTGTATTATTAACATTGAAAAAAGGAACTCTTTCGGCAGAGATGGGCGGCGACATTCAGATTGGTTTTTCCAGCATCTTCTGGAATACTGCCTGGACTCGCGGACAAGCGCCACACACTTTAGGCATTCTGTGTAACCCGAAACATCCGGCATTGGCCGCTTTCCCGACCGAATACCATAGCAACTGGCAATGGTGGGACGCTATGAGCCATTCGGGGGCAATTAATATCAGCAGTTTTCCTTCAGAAATAAAACCCATCGTGCGGGTGATCGACGATTGGTTTACCAACCGTCCGCTGGCTTTATTGTTCGAGGGCAAAGTTGGGAAAGGCAAAATCCTGATTTCAGGAATCGATTTGCTGACGGATGCAAAAAATCGTCCCGAGGCACAGCAAATCCTTTTCAGCCTGAAGAAATACATGGCCGGAGAAAAATTTAACCCGGAAGTGGAAATAGAAGTCCCATTCTAAGAAGCTGTTCAAAAAGCATCGAATTGAATCATCCCGAACTTGTTTCGGGATCACATCTTTCTAATAATCAGACCCTGAAATAAATTCAGGGTGACGCGAATTGTGGATTTTAGGACTTTTGGGAAAGTCCCAAAGTGCGATGGAGATTTTAAAGGAGTTTGATGTTGAAGTAAAAATTAACGAACACTGTTTCCTTCTCCCTCTCTTGGAACGATTGGGGGGGGGAGGCTTATAAAAAAACTATGACCAGATTAATTAATGATATTTTGATCACCCCTCCTTCGGAGGGGAAGGGGGAGGCTTCAGCCTGGTACGAAAAAGTAACTATTCCGACCTATGGAATCGGGAAACCCGAAAAAAATCCGATGTTTTTGGAAAAACGTGTATACCAGGGAAGTAGCGGGGTCGTTTATCCGCATCCGGTAATTGAGAAAATTCTGGATGAAAAGGAAAACAAAGAATGGAATGCCGTTTTTCTGGAAAATCAATACCTAAAAATTATGATCCTGCCTGAATTGGGTGGCCGGGTACAAATGGCGTATGATAAAATGAAGCAGCGTCATTTCATTTATTATAACCAGGTTATAAAACCGGCGTTGGTCGGGTTGACCGGCCCCTGGATTTCCGGTGGGCTGGAGTTCAACTGGCCGCAGCACCATCGCCCTTCAACGTATGAGCCGGTTGATCACCGGATTGAAGAAAACCCGGATGGCAGTGTGACCGTTTGGTGCAGCGAAGTGGAACGCATGTTCCGTACCCGGGGGATGGCTGGTTTTACCTTGCATCCCGACAAAGCTTATTTAGAAATAAAAGTAAAATTATTCAACCGGACAAATTTTCCGCAAACCTTTCTGTGGTGGGCTAACCCGGCGGTGAAAGTGAACGACGAATACCAGTCGGTTTTTCCGCCCGATGTTCATGCCGTATTCGATCATGGCAAACGCGATGTGTCGGCCTTCCCAATCGCGAAGGGAACGTATTACAAGGTCGATTATTCGCCCGGAACAGATATTTCGCGGTACAAGAATATTCCGGTTCCGACTTCGTACATGGCGGTAAATTCAAAATACAATTTTGTTGGCGGCTACGAAAACGACAGCCGGGGCGGATTGCTGCATGTGGCCAACCACCACGTATCGCCAGGGAAGAAACAATGGACCTGGGGACACAGTGATTTTGGCCAGGCATGGGACCGAAACCTGACCGATGAAGACGGACCGTATATTGAGCTGATGTGCGGCGTTTATACCGATAACCAGCCCGATTTTTCGTGGATAATGCCGGGCGAAGAAAAAACGTTCAGCCAGTATTTCATGCCGTATCGCGATCTGGGCGTGGTTAAAAATGCCACCAAAGAAGCAATGGTGAACCTTGAAATTGTAGAAGGTAAAGCGATTGTAAAAGCATACACAACAGGAGTTTACCACGGTTCAAAAGTGATCCTGAAATACGGAAAGGAAATTCTTTTGGAAGATTCATTCTATTTTCATCCGGCCACATCGTATGAAAAAACGGTGGAACTTCCAAAAGAGGCCGATCCAAAACGGTTAAAAATTGAAGTTAAAACGGCTGAAGGCTTGACTCTGGTAGACTGGCAGCCCGAACCGGATACTGAAAAAGAAATTCCGGAACCAGCCAAAGCAGCTAAACTTCCGCAGGAAATAGCGAGCAACGAACAACTGTACCTGACCGGGCTTCACTTGGAACAATACCGCCATGCGACGTATGATCCTCGTCCGTATTACGAAGAAGCGCTGGTACGCGATCCGAAAGACACTCGTTGCAACAATGCGCTGGGATTGTGGTACCTGCGCCGTGGGCAATTTGCCAAAGCAGAGAATTATTTCCGGGATGCAATAAAAACGCTGACCGAACGAAATCCAAACCCGATTGACGGTGAACCTTTTTACAATTTGGGACTCTGTTTGCGTTTCCAGGATAGAAACGAAGAAGCCTACGATGCCTTTTATAAATCGGTATGGAACGCGGCCTGGATGGAAAACGGCTATTTTCAGCTTGCACGTTTGGAAACAATGAATAACCGGTTGGAAGAAGCGCTGGAAGTAGTTGACCGTTCGTTGATCAGAAACTGGCACAACCATAAAACCCGACACCTGAAAGTGGCGATTCTTCGTAAACTGGGAAAAATCTCCGAAGCCGAAAAACTGATCGAGGAATCACTTGCTTTGGATTCGTTCAACTTTGGCGTTTTGTTTGAAGAATATCTACTGAGTCCTGACAGGGTTCAAAACCCTGTCAGGGGTGAAGAATTTAAATTAATGATCCGCGGCAACATCCACAACTATATCGAATTTGCACTGGATTATGCGTATGCCGGTTTGTACGAAGAAGCCATCCAACTGATCGGTTTGGGAATTTCTGAACAAGGGAAAAACAATGTTTACCCGATGGCGTGGTACTACAAAGCATGGTTCGAATATAAATCAGGAAAAACGGAAGAAGCTCATGGAAGCCTGAAATCGGTGGCAGGTGTTTGTCCCGACTATTGTTTCCCGAACCAGCCCGAAGCTGTTGTTGCGCTCGAATGGGCGATTCAGGCCAATCCTTCCGATTACAAAGCCCTGTATTATCTTGGAAATTTCTGGTACGCGTTCAAAAAATACGAAGCAGCAATTGCTTGTTGGGAAAAGTCGATAAAAATAAATGATCAATTTCCGACCACTCACCGAAATCTTGCACTGGCTTATTTCAATAAGTTGGGCCAACCTCAGAAAGCATTATCAGAATTAGAAAAAGCATTCAGTCTGGACGAAACCGATTCGCGTATTTTGATGGAACTCGACCAGTTGTACAAACGGCTGGAACATGCCCCGGAAGAACGTTTGGCTTTGTTGCAAAAACATCCGAAACTGGTTGATGACCGGGACGATCTTTATCTGGAACTGGTTACGCTGTATAACCAACTTGGGCAATATGAAAAGGCTTACGAGTTGATTATGTCGCGCAAATTTCACCCGTGGGAAGGCGGCGAAGGAAAAGTAACCGGGCAATATGTTTTCAGCCTGAAAGAAATGGCAAAAAAAGCTATTCAGGAGAAAAAATTTGGAAAAGCGATTGATTTGCTGGAGAAAGCCCGTGTTTATCCTGAAAATCTGGGAGAAGGAAAATTATACGGAGCGCAGGAAAACGAATTGTTGTACTGGTTGGGAACAGCTTGCAACGGACTGGGAGAAACAGACAAAGCCCGGGACTTTTGGCAGCAGGCATCAACGGGTTTGAAGCAGGTTTCGTCGGCGATGTTTTACAACGATCAGCAACCCGATACCATTTTTTACCAGGGATTGGCGATGCGCAAACTGGGTAAGGAAGACGAAGCTGTCAAACGCTTTGAAATGCTCGTTAATTTCGGAAAAGAACATATCAACGATGAGGTGAAAATTGACTATTTCGCCGTTTCACTGCCCGACCTGCTGATTTGGGAAGACGACCTGAACGAACGAAACCGCCGGCTTTGCCAATATCTCATGGATTTGGGATATGCTGGATTAGCACATCGGGGAAGCTGAATTTTCGTTGATAATGTAATTTCATGTGACAAACGCGGACGGTTGATAAATCATTTTTGTGTGGCACGATTCGTCCGGATTAATCCAAAGAGAAAATGATGCAACAGGTCAGTCGGCCATTGTTGTTTGCTGGCGTAAAGATTTTTTTCAAACGATTACTTATTATTGGAGACCTCCGGTTTCTTTTTGAAATAAAAATAGGTCACCCCGGTGCTTGTGTCGTCATAATTGAAAATTTCCTTATCGGGGTGCAGGCGGTAAAACGCCAGCATGGCCATGTCGCCCGCGCAGAAAAGGGAATGCAGGCACATCACCGTCAGGAAAAAATACGCAAGCGGCTGATGCCAGAAAAAAACAGCGCCGGCAAGCGTTATTGTTTTCACAACTACCAGCGGGGCATTGGCGACTACCCGGAACGCAGCAGGGGAAATAACCTGCCGGTTGGCCAGCACATAAAAAATGAATTTCTGCCAGATGGCGCCAAAAACTAATTTACGCGTGCCTGTCAGCCAATAGGCTGCAGCATGCAACAGTTCGTGGAGGATGATCAGTGCAGTGAACGAAAACAAGACGGCCCATCCGACATTTTGCAATGGACCGTTTATTCCGCGCGAATTCATTACAAAAGCTTTCACCACAGCTACAATCCCGATTGCAATCATGCCAAGCTGGTAAAATGAATATGCTTTGACCAGTTGTTTTTCTTCCTGTATCTGCTCGATAATAAATTCTTTTAGTCGCAAATGAGAGACCTCGGTAAGAAACTCAAATTCTGCTTTGTTTTGCAAATCTTCGGGTGTGAGTTTCGGCTTCATCAGGGGGAACTGTTTTATTTCCAGTGAGTTTTATCGAATCATGGTTTTAGCTGCTTCCAAATCTTCGGGCGTATCAATCCCTATGGTTTCAATTTCGGTGATAGCGGTTTTTATGCGGTATCCGTTCTCTAACCAGCGAAGTTGTTCGAGCGATTCAGCCTGTTCCAGTTTCCCGACCGGCAGCCGGGTTAATTTCTGAAGTATATCGGCCCGGTAGGCGTACATCCCGATGTGACTGAAAAATTGCGCTTTACCGGGCCATTCTTCCGGTTTGCTCCCGCGAATATACGGAATAGTAGAACGGCTGAACAGTAAGGCTTCCATTTTTGTATTGACAACCACTTTCGGGCGGTTAGGATTGTGTAGCTCGGCCAGTTCGGTTACCGGTTTGATCAGTGTGGCAATTTCCGTTTCCCTGCTGTCGAAACACGAGCAGAGGTTTTTGATTTGTCCGGTGCGGATAAACGGTTCGTCGCCCTGTATGTTCACCACCACATCGAAAATCATCATTTCTGAAATTTTCCGGGCGGCTTCGGCACAGCGGTCCGTCCCGCTCTGATGATCGGAAGAAGTAAACACTGCACGTCCGCCAAACGACTCAACTGCTTTGAAAATTCGTTCATCGTCGGTAGCTACCCAAACATCAGACAGAATTTTCGACACATTTTCATACACCCATTGAATAACGGGTTTATTACCCAGTATGGCGAGCGGTTTGCCCGGGAAACGGGTCGACTGATAACGTGCAGGAATGATGCCGATGAATTTCATATTCGTCCGTAATTGCGGGTTAAATCACTAAATCTTGTTAAAAGTATGACAACTTGTCGGTTGATTGCCGGGTAAAGTGTAACTTTAGTGCCTGAAATTTTAATTTTGCAAAAGTAATCATATTTAATGCAAATATGGATGTTCAGGAAATAAAACAACGATTTGGGATTATAGGTAACTCACCGGGTTTGAACAGGGCCATCGAAGTTGCGATACAGGTCGCCCCCACCGACTTGTCGGTGCTGATAACCGGTGAAAGCGGGACAGGAAAAGAAACTTTTCCCCAGATCATCCATCAGTTTTCGGCACGAAAACATGGGAAATACATTGCCGTGAACTGTGGTGCTATCCCGGAAGGGACTATCGATTCGGAACTTTTCGGGCATGAAAAAGGCTCGTTTACCGGGGCATTGGCCGACCGGAAAGGATATTTTGAGGAGGCCAACGGCGGAACTATTTTCCTGGATGAGATCGGTGAATTGCCGATGGCCACGCAAGTACGTTTACTTCGGGTACTCGAAGCCGGCGAATTTATAAAAGTAGGTTCATCGAAAGTTTTAAAAACCGATGTCCGGGTGGTAGCTGCCACCAATGTCGATATTCCGCAAGCCATTCAGAACGGAAAGTTTCGCGAAGATTTGTATTATCGCCTGAACACGGTACCGATCAAAGTGCTTCCCCTGCGCGACCGGAAAGAAGATATTCATCTGCTGTTCCGTAAATTTGCCGCCGATTTTGCCGACCGGTACCGGATGCCCCCGATCCGGCTGACCGACGATGCCCAGGAGTTGCTGCGCACCTTCGACTGGCCGGGAAATGTGCGGCAGTTAAAAAATATTACCGAACAGATTTCCATTATCGAGCAAAACCGGATGATCGATGCGCACACGTTGAGGCCATATCTCCCTGAACATTTAGATCAGCATTTACCTGTCATTTATAAAGGGGTTGATGAAAAAACATTTTCAACGGAACGGGAAATACTGTATAAAATCCTTTTCGATATGAAGAAGGATATGAACGACCTGAAAAAACTGGTGTTCGACATGCTTCATAACGAAGGGCGCCCCTTTGATTTTCATGGCGAGCAGGCTCATCTGATCCGAAAACTCTATCCCGACGAAGGAGGTAGTTATGTCCCGGACCAGCCTTCAGCTCCCAAAGTACCGTACGAACCTGTGGCAAAACACGAGATTCAGGATACTGAAGAATATGTGGAAGAATCACTTTCGCTGGAGGATAAAGAAATTGAACTGATCAGGAAGGCGTTGGAAAAACATAAAGGAAAACGCAAATATGCAGCTCAGGAACTGGGTATTTCGGAGCGCACTTTGTACCGGAAAATCAAAGAATACGACATCAATTGAATATGAAGAACAAAATAATTCTTTTACTGGTAGTTGGTATGGCCTCTGTGGGAGTGTTTCAATCCTGTAAAATTAGTTATTCGTTTACAGGTGCGGTGCCGATGGTGGGGGTGAAAACCTTTAGTGTGGAATACATTCAAAACCGTGCCCGGCTGATCAACCCGAACCTAAGCCAGCAACTGACCGAAGCCATCCAGGACAAACTACTGAAACAAACGTCGTTCGACCAGGTTGAAGGTGGTGGGGACCTTGAATTTTCAGGACAGATTACCGGATACGATGTGAAACCAATGAATATCCAGGAAGGCGACCTGGCTGCACAAAACCGGCTGACCGTTTCCGTTAAAATAAAATACGTCAATAACAAAGATCATGAACAGGATTGGGAAAAATCGTTCTCTGCGTATGAAGATTTTGGCAGCGAGATCAGTATTGATCAGGCAGAAGGGTCGATCGTGCCGGAAATTATTGAAAAACTGACCGATGATATTTTCAACGCATCCATTGCAAACTGGTAGAAAATGACAAAAGAAGATTTTTACAGGTATCTTGTCAGCCCCGAAACGATGGACAGGGAAAGCCTTGAAGGGTTCAGGGCATTGGTTGGCGAGCACCCCGCTTTTCAGTCGGCATGGATTCTATACCTTAAAAATCTGATGATAGTGGGCGATCCGGCTTTCCCCGACGAATTGAAACGGGCATCTGTTTATATTCAGGACCGGCGTATGTTGTACTTGTTTTTGCACCGTCATGCAGAAAAGGAATACCTCGAAGTTTTTGAAGACCACCCGATACCCGGGCCCAATGAATTGCTGGAATTTGATTATGCGGCAAATATTTCCTATCAGTTTGATGGACCGGACAATGGTGAAGAATTGTTTGCAGAATTGGTGAAAACGTTTCGGAATAAGTTGCCCCGGAAAACAAGAAAAACACCGGTGGATAAATTTCTGAAAAATGAACAGTTGCTCCGCCTTGATGAAAACGGGGAAGTTGTAGAATCACCGGGAGAAGAAGAATTTGTATCTGAAACCCTGGCAAATATTTATGCCCGTCAGGGATATCATGAAAAAGCCATCGAAGTATTCGAAAAATTAAGTTTGAAATATCCGGAAAAAAGTGTTTACTTTGCCGGTCAAATTGAGGAAATTAAAAAATTAAAGAACAATTAAGAAGAACCATGTTTACATTGATTACCGTTTTAATATTTATCACCTGCGTCCTTTTAATCCTGATTGTTTTGGTGCAGAATTCAAAAGGTGGTGGTTTAGCAAGTAATTTCCAGGCGACAAACCAAATTATGGGCGTTCGTAAAACAACCGATTTTTTGGAAAAGGCGACCTGGGGCCTGGCCGGAGTTTTGCTGTTCCTGGCAATTATCAGCAGCGCATTTATTCCCCGGGGAGAGCAGGCAGCCCAGTCGGCTGTACAGGAGCAAATTGAGAATGCAGTGGATCCGACTGCCGTTCCGAATTTCCCGACAACCGCCCCGGCTGACAACGACAGCACGAAATAAAAGAATTCTATTTGAAAAAATATGTGAAGCCATTCCTGTATTCAGGGGTGGCTTTTATTTTTTGTTCTATTCCCCGTCTTTCATATTTCCGAAGACCGAAACTCACGGGAACAGTACAAAATCAAATAGCGTTCTCCCAAATCACGCATTTTGTCATTTGCCGGCACCGAACATTATCGGGAACTTTCGCCGAAATCCCTCCTTTTTTTAACCTATCAGTAAAAAAGTAAGTTTCCTAAACCAATCTTTATTCATTAGTATTTATCCCAAAGGGGTATTTTATAAGGGATATGTGTAAATATTCGTTTATATTTTCTATGGGTGTATATTCTATAAGGGGTATATTAGGTAGATTTGCATTGTTTGTAAATTTTGTCTTAATTTTTTTTGAGATGTGGGTTGCGTTTGTTCTGAAAAATGTCAAAATATTATATTTTTGAGCTTATTATTTACAAATAATCAGAATTAATACCTAAAATAATACATGATGAAAGCAAAACTTGAGTACATTTGGCTGGATGGCTCAGAGCCAACACAGGGACTGAGGAGTAAAACAAAAATCGTAAAAAACTTTAGTGGAAAATTAGAAGACTGCCCGATGTGGTCGTTTGATGGTTCTTCAACCAATCAGGCTCCCGGGGGATCGTCAGACTGCTTGTTGAAACCGGTTGCGATCTTTCCTGATCCCGACCGTAAAAACGGATATCTGGTCATGACTGAAGTTTTGAATGCCGACCATACTCCGCATGCAACGAATGGCCGCGCAACCATCATTGATGAAGATGAAGATTTCTGGTTCGGATTTGAACAGGAATATTTTATTTATGATCCGGAAACACACCTTCCAATCGGGTTCCCGAAAAACGGTTACCCCAAACCACAAGGGCCATACTATTGCGGTGTGGGAGGCGCAAAGATTTACGGACGTGCAATCGTTGAAGAACATTTGGACCTTTGTCTGGAAGCCGGGATTAATATTGAAGGAATCAATGCAGAGGTAGCCTGCGGACAGTGGGAATACCAGATTTTTGCAAAAGGCGCCCGTGCTGCCGGCGATCAGATATGGATTGCACGTTACCTGCTTGAACGGACTGCCGAAAAATATGGCCTTGAAATAGAGCTGCACCCTAAACCGTTAGGTAAAGAGGTCGACTGGAATGGTTCGGGCATGCATGCCAATTTCTCAAACTCGGTATTGAGGACCTGCGGATCAAAAGAAACCTACGAAAAAATATGCGAAGCTTTCCACCCGGTGGTAAAAGAACATATTGCTGTTTACGGGGCTTACAACGACCAACGTTTGACCGGCAAACATGAAACCGCGTCGATCAACGATTTTAGCTATGGTGTTTCCAACCGAGGTGCTTCTATCCGTATCCCGGTAGCTACCGTGGAAGGTGGATGGAAAGGCTGGCTTGAAGACAGAAGGCCTGCATCAAACGCCGACCCGTATAAAGTAGCTGCACGCATTATTTCAACGGTACACGGAATCAAATAATTTGTACGATCATAAAAAAAGCTGTCTCAAAAGACAGCTTTTTTTATGATCGTTAGTCGTTTGTTTTTACCGGATTATCATCCGCATTTAGAGGATCCGCAGTCGGAGCAGGTAAGGCAACCCTCCTGGTAAATGACATTTGAGGATCCGCATTCGCCGCACACAGTCCCTTCGGCAATGGTGCCATTGGGTATGTATTTCTTCAAAGCGCGTGCTACACCTGCTTTCCAGCTGTTGATATTGTCGTTGTCGAATTGAAGGCTGGTAACTGTATCTACTACTTTATGAATAGGCATCCCATGACGGAGCACTCCTGAAATAAGTTTGGCGTAGTTCCAAAATTCGGGGTTGAATTTATATGAAAGTCCTTCGATTGTCGTTTTATATCCCCGTTTGTTCTGATATTGGAAGTCATAGCGTTTTACTTCTTCGCCCGATTCGTCCATCTCGTAACTTTTGATGATTTTTCCCTGTGTTACTGAACGGGGGAGAAGAATCCCGTCTTCGTCGTCGGAAAGACCGGTAAAAATTTCATATGGGCGGCCATCGATCACACCAATAAAAGCAACCCAGCGCTCTTTATTGTTCTGGAAACGTACCACATCCGCATCAAGTACTTCGGGCCTTTTGGTCGGGAACCCTGGAAGCGGAGCTTTCTTTTCTTCTTTCTTGGTTGAGACCAAAACACCCGAGCGTGATCCGTCGCGATATACGGTTACTCCTTTGCACCCGCTCCTCCACGCTTCAAAATATAATTGATCGACCAGTTCTTCGCTTACATCGGCAGGCAGGTTAATGGTTACACTGATGGAATGGTCGACCCACTTTTGGATGCGCCCCTGCATACGGACCTTGTTCAGCCAATCGACATCGTTCGAAGTTGCTTTATAATAGGGTGATTTCTGTACCAGTTCATCAACTTCGTCACTCGTGTAATGCTTGGTTACATCGTGTCCGTTAGCCTGCATCCAGTCAACAAATTTGTGATGGAACACAATGTATTCTTCCCACGAATCGCCCACTTCGTCAACAAAATCAACGGTTACGTTCTTGTCGTTCGGGTTCACTTTGCGGCGGCGTTTGTAAACTGGCATAAACACAGGTTCAATTCCCGATGTGGTTTGTGTCATCAGGCTGGTAGTGCCGGTAGGAGCGATGGTCAGCAGGGCTATGTTCCGGCGCCCGTACTTTACCATTCCCTGGTACAATTCCTCGTCTTCTTTGCGAAGGCGGTTGATCATCGGGTTGTTTTTCTCCCGTTCGGCGTCATAAATAGTAAATGGTCCGCGATCTCTTGCCATGTTTACCGATGAACGGTATGCTTCAATGGCGACGGTTTTATGCACTTCTTCGCTGAAGTCGATGGCATCTTCGCTTCCATAACGTAACCCAAGCGCGGCAAGCATGTCGCCTTCGGCAGTGATTCCTACTCCTGTGCGACGGCCTTCCCGTGCTTTCGTTTTAATTTTTTCCCAAAGTTTGCGTTCAATATATTTTATTTCTTCATTTTCAGGGTCTGCGTCAATCTTTTCAATGATACCGTCAACTTTTTCCAGTTCAAGGTCAATAATATCGTCCATAATCCGCTGGGCATAACCCACATGCTTTTTGAACAGGTCGAAGTCGAACTTTGCTTTTTTCGAAAATGGTTTTTCGACGTACGAGTACAGGTTTAGCGCCAGCAAACGACAACTGTCGTATGGGCACAGCGGAATCTCACCGCATGGATTGGTCGATACGGTACGATAGCCCAAATCGGCATAACAGTCGGGGACCGATTCCTTGATGATGGTATCCCAGAAAAGAATTCCGGGTTCCGCTGATTTCCATGCGTTATACACGATCTTCTTCCATAAACTCCGGGCATCAATTTCTCTGACAAAATTTGGGTTGTCGGAAACAATCGGATATTGGGTACGGTATAATTCACCTTTTTCAACCGCCTGCATAAAATCGTCGTGAATTTTCACTGAAACATTGGCCCCGGTAACTTTCCCCTGTTCTAATTTTGCATTGATAAACGATTCGGAATCGGGGTGTTTGATTGACACTGACAGCATCAGTGCACCCCGGCGCCCGTCTTGTGCCACCTCGCGGGTCGAGTTTGAGTAACGTTCCATGAACGGAACAATACCGGTAGATGTGAGTGCAGAATTCTTTACCGGCGATCCTTTCGGACGGATGTGCGACAAATCGTGTCCTACCCCGCCCCGGCGTTTCATCAACTGTACCTGTTCCTGGTCGATTTTCATAATGCCGCCATACGAGTCCGAATTACCTTCGTTCCCGATTACAAAACAATTCGACAAAGAGGCGATCTGAAAATCATTCCCGATACCGGTCATCGGCCCGCCCTGGGGCACAATGTATCTGAAATCTTTTAGCAACTGGTAGATTTCCTCCTCCGTCATCGGATTGGGATACTTTTTTTCTATTCTCGCGATTTCTGATGCAAGGCGCCGGTGCATCTGGTCCGGGGTTTTTTCATAAATATTGCCGAAAGAATCTTTCAGCGCATATTTATTCACCCAAACCCGGGCCGCAAGGTCATCGCCCTTGAAATACTCCAGCGAAGCCTGAAATGCTTCTTCCTGTGAATAAATTTTTTTTCCCGCCTTTGGCTCAACGGCCACATCTTTGAATGTCATACTCAAAAAAATTAGATCTTTTTAAAAAACTCGATTGTAATTTTGTACGTTCCCCGGTCTTTTTTTCGTCGAAATTGCTACATGCAAGATAAGCACAGAATGAAAAAAAATGAATACTTTTTTTTTGAAGAAATCTAAAAGTTATCAACTTTAAGATGTTAGTTTATTGGTAATCTGACGGATACATTTTGTGCAGAGAGGAAAAGTTTACCAAAACTGTATTTTTTTATTACCGGGCAGCGAAAATTGTTTGCAAAATATGAACAAAATCACAATCCGAAAAAACAGAATACGTTAGGCCGGAAAACGAGTTAATAATATTACTGATTGTTGAAAACTTTCGATGCAATGATCCGGGTAGCTCCGACGTTAGATTGGGTATATTGATGGCACGATTGTGCTATTTCGCTGCGCAACACGTCATCCTGTAACAATTTTTCGAGTGCGGTTTTCAATTCCTGATAGTTCGTCACGGGGTATGCCACTTTTATCTGCTCCAGCATCACTGCTTCGTTAAAACGGAGGTAATTGGGACCAAACAGAATGGGGATATTAAAAATGGCTGCCTCCAGCGTATTGTGGATACCCACACCAAAACCGCCGCCAATGTAGGCTACATCAGCGTATTTGTAAACCGACGAAAGTAACCCGATGGAATCTATCAACAATATTTCGTAGTTGTTAACATCTTCGGCAACTGCTTCCGAAAGCCGGATTCCGGGTTTGTTGACCGACGAAAGGATGCGCCCGAAGTTTTGCGGTTTTATTTCGTGTGGGGCAAAAATGAATTTCGTCCCTTCGTGTTCATTAATATACCGGATAAGCAGTTCTTCATCGGGTTTCCACGAACTGCCAACGACCACCAACCGGCTGTCGGATTTGAATTTTTCAATGACCGGAAGCGTTTTGCTGTTGGCGGCAATCTCGGCCACCCGGTCGAAGCGGGTGTCGCCGGCACGCGTTGCATTCTGAAAACCATACGAATTGAGCAGCTGGACAGATTCGTCGTTTTGTACAAAGAAATGTTCAACGCAATTCAATACGTTGCGGTACCAGTTCCCAATCGGGCCGGGTTTGAAGAACCATTGCTCTGTCCGGAAAATTGCCGAAACGAGGTACAACGGAATTTTTCTTGATTTCAGTTCGCGGAAATAAAACGGCCAGAATTCATACTTCACAAAAAACACTTTTTCCGGTTTCACCAGCCCTGTAAAACGGCGGGCATTTCCCGGCGTATCGGCGGGCAAATAAAAAATGTAATCGGCCTGCCCATAGTTTTTCCTGATTTCGTAGCCCGAAGGCGAGAAGAAAGTAAGCAAAACACGGTATTGCGGATGGTTCTTTTTGATGTGTTCGATCAGTGGGCGGCCTTGTTCAAACTCGCCCAGCGAGGCGCAATGTACCCACACCAGCGGACGTCCGGTTTGCACCTGTTCTTCGATTCGTTTAAAAATGTTTTTTCTTCCCTGTACCCATTGCCGAGCCTTGAGGTTGAACGGGGCGGCCAGCCGGATGGCCAACTGGTAAAAAACGATGGATAGCCGGTAGATTATTGTCATGGTTGGCGATTGTGTCAAATAAATAATCCTGATTCTTCCTTGACAGATTAGATGTGAATGGATATCTGGTTTTTCCAGACACTTTTGTATAACTCATTCCAGATTCTTTATTACGTAATCCGAATCAATGTCCGGAAATCCAATTCTATTGTAATAGCGGACAAAACTTGAAACCATTGATTGCGCAAAAGGATCATCTAATTTTGCAATACGAGAAAAGGTATATAATTCCTCATAGTTGATTGTAAGTTTGTTTTGAAAATCCAATAGAAGGTTTGGCAGAAAAGGTGTTCCTGGAAGAAAAAAATATCTGTCAGATTTCCTTGACTCAATCAGTTCAGCCAAACCTTGCCTATATTTTTCGGTATTAGCTTTATATTTTTTAAAGGATTCGGTCTCTTCTAAATAAATAGCTTTTGCTAACAAAACCTTTTCAACCTTTCTTTTCCTGTTACCTTCTTCGATGAAATCGCAAGTTGGGGTCAAAATAAGGTAATAAACATCATCGTGAAAAAGAATTTCACCTGATTCATATTCCCCGTCATTTGAAGGAAAAATATAAAACTCCATTGGATGAGTTTTATCTGGTTTAATTTTATCATCTCCTAAAATTTGTTTTATATTTTTTTTAGAAAGTGAATTGGCAAATCTTCTTAGTAATAAATATCCAAGTGAGGCATCACTTTTACTGGCGTTAAATACATTTTTATTTACATCTACTGTATCCCAGAAATATTGTCTGAGTGATTCTTTTAAATGATTATATACATGTTTTTTAAGTAAGGCAATTTTAGAGTCAATTATCCTCTGAATCTCTGTCCTCAAATTATCAAAACCATCTCCCTTATTTACTACCCCAACAACTTCAGACTTAATATCCTGAATTTTGTGAGAATGGCCTGTAAAAAAAATAACTGGCACAAATGCAATTGACCTGATTTTTTCAAGAACCTTAATCCCAGCAGTCTCATCAATATTTATCCCATCTTTATACAAGTCAAGAACTATAAGATCATAATCAGATTGTTCTATTAACGAAATACCGTCTTCAAATAGGATTGTGTTTTCTGCTATTAAAGTATGGCCAGAAAATTTTTCTCCATTAAAATATTTTTTGAGGTTAATGCTTAGTTGCTCATTATCCTCAATGAATAAGGTTCTTAGTTCCATTCTAAATTCTTCGTCTAAAGGTTATTTTAAAGGTAGCTCCATCAAGCGGGCCATTATCTATAAGGGAAAAATCTCCATCATATTCAGTCACTAATTCGCCAATGATTGTAAGACCTAATCCAATACCATCAGGTCTTGTACTAAAATAAGGGTCAAAGATTAATTGATGATGCTCTTCTTTAACTCCCGGCCCACTATCACTGAATATCGCTGAAAGCTCATCATCCGTTTTAATAACTTCAACCTGAATTTTTCTTTCTGATTCAATTGTTTCAAGCCAATATATGGAGTTCTGAATCAGGTTTACAAAGATCATTTGTAATTCACCATCATCAATCTTGACTTGATTTCTGGATTCAGGCAAATCATAGCCGATATTAAGTTTTGTTAATCTATTTTTGTAAAGAGCAAAAACATTTGTAATAGCATCTTCAAGAACAATGTCTTTCGGTCTACCCCGCTTTCTTCCACCAAAAGGTTCTATGCGTTTAAAAAGTTGGGCAAGTACTTTCCTGCCTTCATTTATGTTATTTAAATACTCTGTTACTTCTTTTTTATCAATTTCATTCTTCGCTAATTCCTTTTCAAGCAAATGAACTGAACTATCTACATTTGCAAGAAAATTATTCCCATCGTGAAGAATAATATCTATCAACATGCCAAGAGTCGAAAGTCGCCTATACCTTGAAAGAACTTCCTGAATCTTCTTTATCCCGACTTGGATGTTAGCCTCCGTTTTAGCAATCAACTCATTAGCTTCCTTGTCATTCGGAAGTTTAGTCTGTACTAACTGAGTAACAGGAGCAAGCGAGAATCTTGTAAAAAGTCCTTCCCGGTTTTCACTACTCTCGTTTGCCCTGGGTCGTTCTTCATATCTTTTTATTTCAAGCTGGTTAAGGATTCGTGTAATAAAATCCTTGAGTTGACTGAACGCATTACTCTCGACCAGTCCTTCTCTATTACTCTGGTCTTTGAATTCTGGATTTTTGTCAAGCTCTATAGAAATAAATCCTATAATTTGGTTATTACTTATTCGCAGAGTTGGATTATTTACTCTTCGTATATCTAATCTTGCCCAATCAAATTTAGGGTCTCCATAAGGAAGCACACGAAAACCATCTCTGTAAATACTTATACCTGCAATCTCTTTTAAAGCATCTCTAATGTATTTTCTTTTTGTATCAGTTTCTTTTGCTAATTCGTCTAATGACTCTATATCTAAATCCCAAACTCTGAAATCAAAGTCAAACGAACCAGTGAGAAAATTCTCATCCTTTTTAAGTAATACAAAATCTGTTAGTTTACTTTCCCCATTTTTTTTACTTGTAAATGTAACAGATGGAATTCCATTCTTATCAATTGTTCCTTTAATCGAATAATTAGGTCGCTTCAACGATTCCGGTGGTTCAATTGTTCCTGAATACGAATCAAACTCTTTAGGTAAATCTAATTCAATCAAAAAATCCAACACAGGTGAAACTGGATTAATAAGTCTCTGCAATGCAATACGGAATTGCCTTATTTTTTCCTCATCCCAATCAGAATGAAGATTAGTTAAAATAAGTTTCGTCCCATGCGAATTAGCAGTAAACTCTATCGGTTCTCTTACTTCCCAATTACACTTTACTTCATCAAGATAAAGGTCGTAATTGTCAAAGTCTCTCCAATCAAATTTCACAACCACTTCGTTATCATTTACAACCTTCGATATTATTTTGAGGTCACTTGAAAGTTTCGCAGATGCAAACCTTCCTATCCCTTTTTCTCCGGTATACCGTCTCCCTTTAGTAGAAGAATTTTTAATTATTTTTTTTGAAATAGTAGCTGGCTCCATCCATGCCTTTTTAATTATGTCCAAAGACATACCACAACCATCATCATAAATAGTAATACTTCCTCCTTCTTTGGTAATTTTTCTTAGTTCGTTCTTCCCATCTTTTACAATGACTACGTGCCCAGAGATTTTTATTGTAATAATTGAGGCATCTGCATCATAACTGTTTTTAACGAGTTCAAGTAGTGCAACTTTATCATCACTGATAAGTTCTTCTCCGATAGTTTTAATAATTCTTGCCCTCGGACGAAGAATGGAGGTGTCTTTTTGTATTGGTGTTATTGGCATTACATCATTTTTTTAAGAATCTTGGCTATAACCTGGGCCATCAAGGGTGGCACCGCGTTCCCTATCTGTTTGAAAGCTGCCGTTCTACCCCCTTCAAAAAAGTAATCATCAGGAAACGATTGTATTCTTGCGGCTTCACGAACTGAAACTGAACGCACCTGGTTTAAATCGGGATAAATATAATAATGTCCGTCTTTTGAAATATGGGCAACCATTGTATGTGAATGACCCGTTGGATCAACTACTTTAAAACGGTCAAGAAATGCTTCTGTATTATTATGTGTCTTAAGTCTGTCAGGCAGATCTGAATATCTCAATCTTGTTTTATTATTGATCCACTTGTCAATTGCGATGGAATAAATTTCAAGGTCTCTTTTGTTGTGTTGTCTTGTTATATGTTGGGTTACAATGTCAATTCCATTGCGGATTCCGGTTGTTTTCAGGTATTCATTAATAGGTTTGGTATATTTTGTAACCCTGAGTTCATCTCCTGGGTTTAAATATGGCAAGTCGTACAATAAATCCTTTTTAACCTGCCATTTATTTTCAACTTTCTCTAATTCGGGGAAATGAAATTTTTGTTTTCCCCTTTGTCCCATTATAATGACTCTTCTTCTTTTTTGCAATACCCCGTATTCTTCGGCGTTTAACACTGTTGGTTTTGCAACAGAATATCCGATGGATTCAAAAAGCTGAATCATTTCATTGAGATATCTTTTATTTCCTGCTGTCAATAGCCCCAAAACGTTTTCAAAAACAAAATACTCAGGTTTGTATCTTTTAAGAAATTCGGCGTAATAACGAAACAGGAAATTCCTTTTGTCTCCTTTCATCCGGTTTGGATCTCTGCTTCTGCCAACAAGTGAGTATGCCTGACAAGGAGGCCCTCCGATTATAAGGGGTACTTTATCTCCTTTTAATTGTCTGTCAATACTATTAAATATGTCATCAATGCTTTTTTCTGTAATCTCTTTATTAATTACAGACTCCATAATTGATCCTGGTACATTTTTCCATAAAATATCGCGGCTGATCTCATTATTAAGATATGCTCTATAGATAATTAAATTATTACTCTGAAATAAATAATGATATGCAAGTCTTGTTTTAAGTGTATCACAGGCATCTTTATCCATCTCAACATGAGCAACAGCCTGGAACCCTGCTCTGATAAAACCCTCAGAAAGACCCCCGGCCCCGGCAAACAGGTCAATGTATTTTATTGGTGAGTTCATTTAACGTAATATATATGTTTTTCTTTTTTAACTCACATTCAAAAATAGTTAAAACTTTCCACCCTAATTTCTGTAAAACCTGAAAGTTATCACAATCCAACTGTTTATTTCTTTCTATTTTTTTCAACCACCATTCTGTCCTTGTTTTTGGAACTACAAAATATTTACAGTTATTATGTCCATGCCAGAAGCACCCGTGTATAAATATTATTGTTTTGTATTTTTGTAGTACTATATCCGGTTTTCCCGGAAGTTTTTTGTCGTGCAATCTATACCGGAACCCTTTAGAAAAAAGAAACTTACGAACCAGAATTTCGGGTTTTGTATCCTTGCTTTTAATCTGGCTCATATTATAGCTTCTTGTCCTTTTATCATGCACGTCTGCCATGTTGCAAAAATACGAATAAACACTTTAGCATAATGCACATGAACGACATTAAAAAAAGGGCATTTTGTACTGTGAATAAAACAATGTATAATGGAGCCCTGTATTTTTATTTTTCCGGTAAGTACCCGGCATCTTCTTTCAGGTTAGGTTGAAAAGAGGCTTCTACTGCCAGTTGGTCGCAGCGTTCGTTTTCGGGGATGCTGGCATGGCCTTTCACCCATACAAATTTCACCCGGTGGTTTTTATATGCCGGGATGAAGCGCATCCAAAGATCCGGGTTTTTCTTTCCTTTGAAACGTTTTTTCACCCAGTCCCACAGCCAGCCTTTATCAACGGCATCGGCTACATATTTCGAATCGGTATAAACCGTGACATTGGAGCCGGGGACTTTCAATGCTTCGAGGGCCACAATCACGGCCAGCAGTTCCATCCGGTTGTTGGTGGTGAGCAGGAAGCCTTCGGAAAGTTCCTTCCGGTGCGGGCCTGATAGCAGTACAACGCCGTATCCGCCGGGGCCGGGATTTCCGCGGGCTGCCCCGTCGGTGTAGATAGTAATGTTTGCTGACATACGTTAAAAAAGAAAGACCCGTAAAAGTACGGGTCTTTCAGGTATAATAAAAATGAATATCACTTTACAATTGTCATTTCTTCAATCAGGTTGGTTGCACCAGCATATTTGTCGATGGTCCAGAGCACGAAACGAATATCCACATTGATACATTTTTGCAATTCGGGCTCAAAGGCGATATCGCCGCTCATAGCTTCCCAGTTCCCGTCGAACGCGATACCGACCAATTGCCCTTTCCCGTTGATGACCGGGCTCCCTGAGTTTCCACCGGTAATGTCGTTGTCGGAAATGAAACAGGTACGCAGGGTACCGTCTTTGTCGGCATACGGGCCAAAATCTTTTGCCTCGTACAGTTCTTTCAAGCGTGCAGGAACATCAAATTCAATATCGCCGGGAATTTCTTTTTCGATATACCCCTGCAAAGTGGTATAGTGGCGATAAAAGACAGCGTCGCGCGGTTTGTAATCGCCAACCGATCCGTAAGTCAGCCTCATAGTGGAATTGGCATCCGGATAAAATTTACGGTCTTTGTCCATTTCCATCAACCCGGCAAGGAACAACCTGTTGCCTTTTAGCAGTTTCGCATCTCCGCCGTCAAGCATATCGCCGATTTTTCCGAAAGTTTCAAAAATCTGCGACGAAGCCTGGAACAGTCCATCTTTTTCGAGGGCACTCAATTTTGGGTTATCCAGGAAGGCTTCCGCTTTTTTCTGGTCGACAAATGCCGATTTGGCGAACAGGCCGGTCATATACGCATTGAAATCGCCTTTGTATTTCCGGTCCACTGTTTGGAAGAATTCGGGATGATACCGTGCGTCTACTTTGTCGTGGTATATTTTTAGCAGGGCAGCTGCTACTTTCCGGTCGGTGGTTGCATCGTAGTCTTTAAAGAACCCGTCTAATTTACTTTTCATGCGGGAAGCGCTGGCAGCGATGTGTTCTTCGTTATTTTCTTTTTTCAATGCTTCGTACAGGCTTTTGGCGCTAAATACAAAGTAGAAAATGTCGGGGCCCTGCAACATGGTTTCAATCAGGTATTCATAAGCGACGTTGCCATCTACATCGGCATACGATTCTTTAACTAAATCCAATGCTTCCCCGTATTTTGCTTTGCGCTCCTCGTTTTGATTGACCCACGCGGTAAATTCATCTTCAATGGCTTTTTTCTTTGCCACCACATCAAGATCGGCCAGTCCTTTGTTTTGCCCGATGCTGAATTTGTAGTAGTTCGAGCTGCGTGCATATTTTGAGGCGTACTGGATACGGGCTTTCGGGCTGGTAGCCATGTACTCTTTCAGGATATTGAGTTTTGCCTCGCGCACGGTAATACGGATGGTATTGGTGACATCCATGGTATACTGAACACCGTACGATGTTTTATAACGGTTGGTACGCCCCGGATAGCCCAATACCATCGTGAAATCGCCTTTATCGACCCCGTTGATGGATATGGGCAGATAATGTTTCGGTTGGTACGGAATATTGTCTTTTGAATAATCGGCTGGTTTGCCCTCTTTGTCGCAATATACCCTGAAAATGCTGAAATCGCCGGTATGGCGGGGCCACATCCAGTTATCGGTATCGCCTCCGAATTTTCCGATCGAACTCGGAGGGGCACCTACCAGGCGGATGTCGCGGAACGTTTCGTACACGAACAGGTAAAACTGGTTCCCATTCATTATCGGTTTTACCTGTGCTTCATAATGGCTCTCGCCGATGGCTTCTTCTTTTATTTGAGAAGAAATGACGCGGATTTTGTCGTCCCGCTGTTCTTCAGTCATTTCGCCGGTCAGTTCAGCCAGAATTTTTTCGGTCACGTCTTCGATACGGATTAGGAAGGAAACTGTTTTTCCCGGGTTGGGAAGTTCTTCTTCCTTTGTTTTTGCCCAGAACCCGTCGGTCAGGTAATCATGCTCAACGGTGCTGTGTTCCTGTATTTCATCAAATCCACAATGATGGTTTGTCAGCAATAGCCCTTCGGCAGAAACCAGCTCCCCGGTACACGAACCGTGGTCGAGCGATACAATGGCGTCTTTCAGGCTTGATTGGTTTATATTGTATATTTCATCAGCACTCAGTTCCAGTCCCATACCCTGCATGGTCCCGATGTTCAGTTTCTGTACCAGTGCAGGCAGCCACATGCCCTCGTCTGCTGTTACTTTCCCAATCAACCATACCATCAGGAATGTGGCAATCAACAATCTTCTCTTCATTTTCCTGTTTCAATTTGACATTACTAAAGTAAAAGCCACAAAGATAGATATATCCGGCAATCGGCAAACGATTTTAACAAACCTTAAGATTATACCTGTTTTTGCCTTACTACTTTGTTTTGGGAATAAGTGGCTACAGGTTCCGGATTATTACATCCTTCAGAAATATTTTTTTTGAATGTCGGATAAAAGCCTGCCCATGCAAAATTTGGATTTCTCACCCTGTTGTGAATTATTATATTTGCAGCGGAAATCATATTCATTTTACAGAGATGGAAAAGAAAGTCAGGGTGCGGTTTGCGCCCAGCCCAACCGGGCCTTTACACATGGGCGGCGTGCGTACAGCATTGTTTAATTACCTGTTTGCCCGCAAACATGGGGGCGATTTTCTGCTCCGCATCGAAGACACCGATCAGAACCGATATGTGCCCGGAGCCGAAGAATACATTATCGAATCGTTGAAATGGTGCGGATTGGTTCCCGATGAGGGGGTGGGTTTTGGCGGCCCGTTCGGCCCATACCGGCAAAGCGAACGCAAGGCCATATACAGGCAATATGCCGACCAACTGATCGCTAACGGGAATGCGTATTATGCTTTCGACTCAGCTGAAGAGTTAGACCGTTTGCGCAGGGAGGCTGAAGAAAAACAACAGGTTTTCTCGTACGACCAGCATACCCGCTTAGGCCTGAAAAATTCGCTGACCCTTTCTTCAGAAGAAATAAACCGACGCATTGCAAACGGCGACCCCTATGTGATCCGCTTTAAAATGCCCGAAAATACAGATGTTACTGAAACCGATTTAATCCGGGGGAGCGTCACATTCAACACAGCACAGCTTGACGACAAAGTGCTTTTCAAGTCGGACGGGATGCCCACCTATCACTTAGCCAATGTCGTAGACGACCACCTGATGCAAATTACTCATGTGATCCGTGGCGAAGAATGGCTTTCGTCGATGCCCTTGCACATTTTGCTTTACCAGGCGCTGGGTTGGGACGAAACCCGTCCACGGTTTGCCCACCTTCCGTTAATCCTGAAACCGACAGGCAAAGGCAAACTCAGCAAGCGTGATGGCGACAAAATGGGTTTTCCGGTTTTTCCGCTTTTATGGACCGACCCCGAA
Organism: Prolixibacteraceae bacterium; assembly: GCA_034003625.1. Classification (GTDB taxonomy): domain Bacteria; phylum Bacteroidota; class Bacteroidia; order Bacteroidales; family Prolixibacteraceae; genus GWE2-42-39. The sequence goes on from JAVEYG010000018.1 coordinate 74,413, forward strand.
ACCGGCGAAGTATCGCGCGGCTATCGCGAAGATGGCTATTTCCCTGAGGCGTTTATCAACCTGCTGGCTTTGTTGGGTTGGAATGCCGGCAACGACCAGGAATTTTTCAGCATGGACGAATTAATTGAACATTTCAGCCTCGACCGCGTGGTAAAATCGGGCGCCCGTTTCGACCCCGAAAAGGCAAAATGGTTTAACCGCCATTACCTGCAACAGAAAACCGCCCCGGAACTTGCCGTTTTATTTTTGCCAATATTGAACGAAAAAGGTATTCTTGCGCCGGTTGAAAAAGTGGTGCGGGTGGTCGGACTGGTGAAAGACCGCTGTGAATTTGTGGCCGACCTTTGGGGACAGAGTAATTATTTTTTTACAGCCCCTGAAAGTTACGACGAAACTACCATTCGAAAAAAATGGAAAGATGACACTTCCGAAAAGTTGCAGGCCATTATCGAAGTTTTTAAGTCGGTTTCCGACTGGCAGGCAGCAAACATCAAGGAACGTTTTTCTGCTTTCATGAATGAAAAGGAATGGGGGTTCGGAGTAGTGATGGTCCCTATCCGGCTGGCACTGGTAGGCAACAGTTCGGGCGCCGACCTGTTCGACATTTGCGAGCTGATCGGGAAAGACGAAACCATTGCACGCATCCGAAAAGCAATCGTTGCAATCCGGGTGTAACAGATTGCATCCGGGATATAAACAGCCTCATCGGGAATTACAGATTATTCCGAACAAATTCGTTCTATAAAAACCCGCACATTGTAAAAAAGACAGCATCATTTTTACAACGCCTGATTGATTATTGCTTGATATGTATCCAGACACCTGATCCCGGGTTCTCAGCCCGGAATTCATTTAGCTTGTCTTTTGCTTTCTGAAAACTTGGAAAACTTTGGATCGATATGCGGTGGAGCCCATTAAAGACGCCAAGATTCTGAGGTTGATAACCTTCTTTTTTCATCATTTCCATAAAGGTATTGGCATTTTTATCCTCTCTGAAACTACCGCCAATCAGGAAATAACGGTCAGTGTTTTCAGCGGGCGTAATTTCTTGTTTTTCATCCGCAACAGGCGCTGTTGCAGTTTCCTGTACCGGTACGACCGCTTCGGTAAACTGTGAAAAAATATTCAGGTCTGAATGGTTGATAATGTCCTTATTTTTTATTGGGATCAGGGCCAGCGCCAACAACAGGGGGGCTCCGATCAGTATTTTTTTCACATTCCTTTTGTTAAAGATAACCTGAACGGCTTCCGGATGCTGTATTTTTACAGCCGGTTTAGGCATCATTTTTTCGTAAAGTTTCTCGTATGAAAAGCTTTCCAGCCCGAATGAATCAACCAAAAGGTTTTCACTATCAACCGGTTCAAATAACAGGTTCTCCATACGGTCGTAGTATAACTGGCCAACTCCTCCAAATGTCAGCTTTTCATAGTTTTCGAGCTTCAACAAAGCTTCGTCGACAAAAGATTCCACTTTCAGTTTGGATTCGAAATAACCCAGTCCTTCTTTTTCAGAAACAAAATTAATCAGTAATCCGTCATTCTTCTGCAGTTTCGGGTTGAAAGCAATTTCCTTTGAAGGTGGCATAAACCGGTTGTGCTTGATCTGCGCAGGTTTGTAGTTTGATACAAAGCCCCCAAAATCAGGAATGATCACGCAATCGTTCAGCAACAACAATTCTTTTATATAACTCGTTATTTCCACAGTCATGATGAATTAGATTTCAAAATTAAGGAAAAATTAACTGCCTGCAATTCCTTTCCGAAGATATTTTTTGCCTCCCGTAACAGGTATTTGAGCACCATTCTGAGAACAATACCGTTAGATGAGGCAGAATTTTTTAATTTTACCCCTCAAATAAAAATACCCACAACCATGGCACAAATTTTAGTTACAGGCGGGACTGGTTACATTGGTTCTCACACTGTTGTTGAGCTGCAAAATGCAGGTTACGAAGTAATTATTGTCGACGACTTGTCGAACTCGAATATCGATGTACTGGAAAATATCACCAAAATAACCGGTATAAAACCTGCATTCGAACAGTTGAACCTGGCCGATACAGCCAAAACCGATGATTTTTTCAGCCGGAACAACAATATATCGGCCATCATTCATTTTGCGGCATCGAAAGCTGTTGGCGAATCAGTACAGATTCCCTTGCATTATTACCGAAACAATTTAGTTTCACTGATGAACCTGCTCGACTGTCAACTAAAATACGAAGTTGCCAATATTGTATTTTCATCATCCTGTACAGTGTACGGACAGCCCGATCAACTTCCGGTAACCGAAAGCACTCCCCGTAAAGATGCCGAATCGCCTTACGGAAATACCAAACGGGTGAACGAAGATATTCTAAAGGATGCCATCCATGCTTATCCGCAACTGAAGGGAATTGCCCTGCGCTATTTTAATCCGATTGGCGCCCACCCGTCGGCATTGATTGGGGAATTGCCGCTGGGGGTGCCACAGAACTTAGTCCCTTTTATCACGCAAACGGCTGCAGGGTTGCGCGACGAACTGAAAGTGTTCGGCAACGATTACGATACGCCCGACGGATCAGCCATCCGCGACTACATTAATGTGGTTGACCTGGCAAAAGCACATGTAATTGCCATCGGGCGGTTGTTGAAAGGTAAAAACAAAGCTGGTTTTGAAGTGTTCAACTTAGGGACAGGCACGGGTTCATCGGTGCTGGAAATCGTCAATGCGTTTGAAAAATCGACCGGGGTAAAACTGAATTATAAAATTATGGCCCGCCGCGCCGGCGACATCGAAAAAATATGGGCCGACACTACCTACGCAAATAACGAACTGGGCTGGAAAGCCGAAAAGGGTCTGGAAGAAACCCTGCTCTCGGCATGGAACTGGGAAAAACGGGTACGGGGAATTCAGTAGATGGGTTGCAGTGGCAGTTTACAGGCAATATTTGGAAACCCTTGATTCTATGAGTTGAGAAATAACTTCCCGGGTAGTTACAAATCTATTTCTGCCGAAACAAAATAATGGTCGCTGGGGTAGCGGCCCTTCTCGCCATCGCGGATGATTTGCGCACCCGAGGCATTCAATTTCCCACGCATAAGAATAAAGTCGATGCGGCTGTTTTCCTGGTTGCCCTGTGTCTTCCCGGTATATTCAGGCCCCTTGAAAGCATGGTAGGTAAAACCCGGATCGGTATTCCCATGAACTGCCGGGTACGAATCTTTCCATCCGGCTTCGCGGGTTATTTCCAGTACCCGATTGGCAGCGCCGGTGTTGAAATCGCCGGCCAGTAGCTGCGGAAAATCGCCCGGATATTGGGCTGTTTCTTCAACAATCATTTTCATCTGGGCTTCCCGTGCCGACTGAGAAATGTGGTCGAGATGAATATTGACGACCCGGAATTCTTTTCCTGAAGCACGTTCTTCCAGCCGCAACCAGTTGGCATGCCGGGCCCGTGCGGTTCCCCACGACAGGCTTCCTGCCAGATGGGGCGTTTCCGAAAGCCAGTAACAACCCTGCGAAACCAGTTCGTACCGCTTCTTTGAATATAAAATTACATTTTTTGCAATGCCGTGATACCCTTCGGGGTAACGGTCCATGTCGGGGCCTTCAAAGCCAAACGAAACAAATTCAGGAAAAAAACGGCGCATGTCTTCGGCTTGTACTTTTAAAACTTCCTGAAGACAAATAATATCCGGTTTCTGTACCCTGATAATTTTTGCACAAAGTTCTTTTCGTACATTCCATCCAAGGCCTTTTTCCTCGTCATCGGGCAAAGCCACACGGATGTTGCAACTGAGTATTTTGTGTGCCGCATTCTTTTTCTTTGCGGGATTTACAGCCATTATTTCGTTTGCAGAAAGGAACAGCCCGGCTGATGCCGCGACTGTTCCTCTGAAAAAATCTCTCCTCTTCATCTCTTCATTTTCTATCAGGGCCTCAGGTAGGCGCCTTTGTCAAGCAATTCTTTTTGCAACTTCGAAACATTAATTTCAGAAGGCAACAGCCCATCGCGGACCGCCATTTTTGCAGCGCGGCCAGCCGCTTCGCCCATCGCCATACAGGGCGCCATCACGCGGATCGCCGACATGGCTTCGTGGGTCGTCGATATGCTGCGGCCTGCCACCAACAGGTTTTCTACCTTCAGCGGGACCAGCGAACGGTACGGAATGTCGTAGCAGTCGCCGCTCCATTCGAGCGTGCACCCGCCGCCTACCGGATGGTGAATATCAAGCGGGTAGCTGGCCACGGCCACTGCATCGTCGAAACGTGCGCAGCTCAAAATATCGTCGCGGTTCATAATGTATTTCCCGATAATGCGGCGGGTTTCGCGGATGCCTAAGAAAGGGGCGGTGCGCAACATCCGTGCATTTTCAAAACCCGGGACGTATTTCACTAAGTATTTGAATACATCATCAATTTGGCGGCGGGCTACCAGTTCTCCTTCGGTGAGGCTGACCGGGTCGGTGCCGTCTACCCCGTTTACACGGGTCATGTTAATCCATGCCTCGCCTTTTTTCAGGCCGGTAATCACGATGGTCCGCTCGGTGGGCAGCGACATGCCGTCGTCTTTGGCTTTCTGCATGATGTTCCGCAACCCGACCAGGATGTACTGGTTGTTTTGTCCGAAGTATTCAGCCGGTATAAAATCGGTGAGGTAGGTGCGGGGTTCTTCGGTAATGCTCATACGGAGCTTGTCGGTGTCCACATCGCCTAAGCTGAACATCAGCGTCGGGGGCTGCATGCCGCCTTTTTCGTTTCCTTTTTCGCAGGGGACCCCGGCCTGATACGCCACATCGGCATCGCCGGTGCAGTCGATGACCACTTTTGCCAGAATGGCTTCGCGGCCTGCTTTGCTTTCAATAATAATTCCCTGCAGTTGGTCGTTGTCCATGATTACGCCGGCAAAAAAGGTGTAGAGCATCACTTCGATGCCAATTTCTTTCAGCATGTTGAATGAAACGGCTTTTACGGCTTCGGGTTCCACCAGGGTGATGCCCATGTGCAACGGACAGGGCCGGTGTTCGCTTGCGGCATCCTGCGTGGCCAGGCGGTCGATGAATTGCTGCGGAAGCCCTTTGATGATCTGGTTCCCTTTTTGTCCGAGGAAACCCAGAATGGGCAACCCGATGGTGAGGTTGCCGCCCAGAAAACTGCGGCTTTCGATCAAGGCCACTTTCAGCCCGTCTTCGGCGGCTGCCTGTGCGGCAATAATTCCCGACGGGCCGCCACCCACTACCAACACATCCACACTCATCCGTACCGGTAATTTCTTTTCCGGCTCAATAATGGTTTTTATCTCTTTTTCCATATCTCTTGTTTCTTATCGATTAAAACTAAATCTTATTCCCAAAGTTTCATTGTCAGTTGTTTATCCTCACGTATCAGGCAGTTGGTAAAAGTCACCTCGGTTCCCGAAGGAATATCGATGCGCAGGGTTTGGTTCGCGTACACCGGAACGGAATACATGTAATCGCCAAACCGGATGTCGAAAGTAATATCCGACCGGTTGCTGATTTCAATGGTCCCTTTTTCGGCATTAATGATCTTTACTGAAAGCGACTTCTGAACAATCTGTTTCAGGAATTCTTCCTTTCCGGCCAGATGATTGTAAAAATAGGCCAGTGTGCGACCTGCAAACAATGCCTCGCGGATGCTTTCTGTCGAACGTTCTTTTGCAAAAACGAGGGTCATCGGGCGTTGCAGCTTTTCGCGGTACGAGTTGGCGCTTGCATAATGCAGGTCGGTATTCGCTAAATAAGCCAGCCCGTCGTCGTCGCACCAGTCCAGTGTTTTCGGATATAGTTCCGAGCCATTGAACACTTCAATTCCGTGGATCTTTTTCTGCGCGATCAATTCCTTGTGTACCGGGTAGAAAGTGCTTTGGTCGTCGGGCCATCCGGGATGGTTCCATTGAACGTAAGCGCCTTGTTTTATGGCTTCGTTCACGGCCTCCAGCTCGTCGGGGACATCCATTTTACTGACATCCTGGACGAACAGCGCATTGATGTGCCCCAGCGGCTTTTTTCGGGTGATTTCCGCCCCGCGGATAACCAGCAGGTCGATTGCGTTGCCTGCCGCCGCCGCGATATCGCCCGATTTGTTGAGGTCGATCTGGAGGATGTCTTTGTTTTTCCTGTTTTTTGTTTCAATATGGTCGGTGATGGCAATGGCATCCAGCCCGTCGTTCCAGGCTTCGACTACCCGCATGGTGGGCCACACATGCCCGTCGGAGAAAGTGGTGTGCATGTGAAAATCGCATTTCAGCGTCTGGTAGCCGTCAATATCCGGAATATTGATGTTGTAGCGATAGCTCATCAGCTTCATTTGTTTGAAGCCCGGGAACTCGTGTACATCGGCATTCTGTACCTGTGCGCCTGCCTGCCACGAAAAGCCTGCCACGAAAAGCGCCATCAGGATGGTGTACATTTTACGGTGTGTCATTTTATTACAATTTAGTGGTTTAACGTCCTTTTACTGATGATCATTTAATAGGGATTACCAGTTCATTTTTGGTTTTACCCGGAACAGAAACCCGGATGTCATTTTCGGTCAGCCTCACCAGCCGCCAGTTATTGGTATCCTGAACCAGCGAACCGGTTTGTACCTGTACCATTTCTTTGTTCTCCCCGGAAGGAAAACGTTTTATCTCGTTTTTATGGTGATGTCCGACAAAAATCAATTTTACGGAAGGGTGTTGTGCCAATGCCGAATAAATTTCTTTTGAATAGTCGGCCTGTGCCACCGGGTCTTTTAACGGGATGTGCATGAAAATAATTTCCACATCGTCAGCCGATTCGCTTAAACGGGCATTCAGCCAGTACAACTGGGCTTTGTCGATGTACGGTACTTCAAACTTATCTTCAGGCGTAAACCGGTAAAAACCATTGTCGAGAAAAATGAACTGATAGTTGGTTTTCCCCACCTGAAACGATTCGCTGTAATAGGTCCCGTTGCGGAAGCAGGGAACATTGCGTATCCAGGCCGCGCGTGCCTGTCCTGCCGAATTTTGGTGATGGGCCAGCTTGCCGTTTTTCCAGTTGAACGAAAACAAGTCGTGGTTGCCAAGGGTAAGAAAAACCGGCACATGGTAATCGTCGAGCAGGCGGGAAAACTGCTCGGCCTGCAAATCCAGCATCCGGCCATTTGCGGTGTTGGATTCAAAAAAATCAACCAGGTCGCCGGTAGCAACTACCAGGTCGCTGTTGGTTTTTCCGGGAACGCTTTGTAAAAATTCCCGTAACCGGTTTTCGCCCTGGTCGTATTGCTTCTGCTTGCGGTATTCCATTAAGTCAGCCGGGTAACCGGGCTGGTTGAAAATAACGTGCAGGTCGGTGATGTGTAGGAACGAAAGAGTATCTTTCTGCGCCATCGCCGCTCCGTTAAAAAGCAAACAAAAAGCGAAGAGTAAATGGATTCTTTTAAATGTATTTATCATGGTTTGTTTTTTAGGTGTTTACTTTAACGAAACTGCTTCTTTGGGAATTTCCGGGCGTATCATTTTCCACAATATAAACAAGGCCAGCGGATGAAGGACAGCCATTGCCATAAAAATCCAGGTAGTTCCCACGCTGGTCATGTACTGACCAATGAGGTAATTAAAAATAACAGCGCCCCCTGCCCCAAATCCTCCGGCAATGCCCAGCACACTGGCCACATTATTTACCGGAAAGGTTTCGGCAATCAGCACGCTGCCGGTATAAATCCAGCTCAAAGCTACGGCAGCCAGAATACTGAACTTGATGATGGTTACAGCCACGCCCAAACTGTCGGGGATCAGGATCACCGGGGCCAGGAAAGCCACGTAGCTGAGCATGACCTTACGCGACCGCAGGGCAGGTTTTCCGCGCCGTACCATCCAGTCGGACCAGGCCGATGAGGCAATACCCCCCAAACTGGCAACGAGGAAAGGGATCCAGCCCACCATTCCCAGCTGGGAAAGGCTCAGCCCCGATTCTTCCATCAGGAAACCGGGCAGCCAGAACAAAATAAAATACCACACCGGGTCGGTGGTAAAGCGGATCAACAAAATTCCCCACAAACTTCTTTTGCCCCAGAGCTGTCCCCAGCTAAAAGCAGTTGATTCGCCTGAAGCATTTTTTGCAGAAATAGCGTCCTGAACATACCCTTTCGGTGGTTCCTTATAAACGAAAAACCAGATCAGCGCAACCACAATGCCGACAATTCCGGGAATAATGAATGCGGCATGCCAGGAAAAGGAGATAACCAGCCAGGCAATTAACGGCGGGGCAATGACCGAGCCAATAGTTCCGCCGGCTACCGATATGCTGTTAGCCGTAGCGCGCAATTTCCCGGAAAACCATTTGGTCACTACTTTTATTTGTGCCGGATAAGTGGTTGGTTCGGCCAGCCCCAAAAGGCTCCTGAAAAAAACAAACGGGAACAACGTGCGCACCAGGCCGCTCCCAATGGAGCTAAGCGACCAGGTAATCACGCCCCAAAACATGATTTTTCGGGCGCCAAACTTATCGACTAACCAGCCCGAAACGGGGTACATCAGCGCATAACAAATCGTGAAAACATTTATGATTAAAGCATACCCGACATCGTCAAGTGAAAACTCTTCTTTTAAAATAGGCTTTAGTATGGAAACCACCTGACGGTCGACATAACTGAAAACGGTAATGACAAAGATGATTGCTACAATAAACCATCGTCTTCTGTCGGGATTTAAAAAGGATGACATAGTCTGTTTTTCATTGGTTAACACTCTTTTCCCTATTTTGCTCTTTCTTGTAAAATAAGCGTTTTTATATATTTATTCCCAAACCGGTCGGTTACTTCAACTTTTATTTCTTTGGCATTTGCCGATGGTTTAGCCGAAAAAAGGTGTTCGGTACGGGTGGGCTCCAGACTGCCTTTTTCTTCCGGCACATCTTTTCCAAACATATTTTTATAGGCCAACGGATCGTATCCCAGAAAACGTTCCATTTCCCCTTTGGGGGTTCCATCTTCGAACCAGTTTACTTTCCAACCGGTGTCCCAGTTCCACACGTTGGCAATAATTTCATCGGGGCGTTCGGGGCTGCTGCCCTGTGGATAAATCCGGAACTGATAGGAAGGGTCAAAGCCTGTTGGTTTGTAATACCAACGGATGCTGTCGCCGTTTACCTCGTATACGCCGTACCCACCGGGGGTCCCGTCGGTACAAATATTGCCGGTCCACCACGCGCTGCACACCGAAGCGTGGTTATGTTCCATGCGGTTGGCCTGCTCTGCTGTTTCGTTGTAGTGGGTGTGCCCCGACATGATGTGTACCCGGTAAGGTTCAAGCAGCTTATATAACTCATCGCGGTTCCCGACTGTAGCGGTCTCAAATTCGGTACGCACGGCGCTTTTCAGAAACTTTATTTCATAAGTGGGAATATGCAGCGAAATAACCAGCGTGCTTCCTTCTGGTATGTATTGCAAATCTTTTTTCAGCCATTGCAGTTGCTCTTCCGAAATATGGCCGATGTATTTTCTACGTTTGTCTTTGTAGGCCTCGTCGTCGCCTTTAAACAATACGTCGTTCAGCGCTACGTAATGGATTTTGCCCCGGTTAAAGGAATAATAGGTGGGGCCGAATGCTTCTTTAAATTGTTGGGTAGCCATTTTTCGCGATGGCGCCTTATAATCGATATCGTGGTTGCCGACAAGCTGGAAAAAAGGAATTCCCATTTGGCTGACGGCTTTTTTATAGTCGGGATAGAGGTGGAACTGGTCGAATACAATATCGCCGCAAGTGATGCCATGCACGGGAATATTTCCCAATGTTTGAAGATGTGCGGCCACATCGGGCACCGGTTCGTCCATCATCCGGCTGACATCGGATCCGGTTTTTACCTGCGGATCGGCCCAAATAACAAACGCATGGCGGGTATCGTCGAGTTCGTTTTTCTGTAAGTTGAAATTTATTTTCTGTTTCTTTTGGCTGATATCCAGCGGTTCGTAGAATTTAGCAATTCCATCGGTTTGGGGAATTTTATATCCTGAAGGCAATGAAATAAACACAAATTCGGCTTCAGGGTGAATGGGAAGACGATAATTTCCCGAACGGTCGGTGAGGGTGGTTTCATAGCCGTCGCTCACCACTACGCCGGCAATGCCCGTTTCATCGACGGCCACCCTTCCGGAAACGATTGCCGTTTTTGTTTTACCGGAACACCCCGGTAACGCGAGGCTTCCGCTTAAAAAAAACGCAATGGCTAAAAGCAGCCCTGATCGGATTAAGAAGTTTTTTCTGAGCATGATTGGTTAATTGTAAAAGAATAACTGCTTATTAAGCAGGAACACTATGTATTGTGATGAAATGTCACCCCGGAATTGTTCCGGGGTGACAGGGTCTAATAAACATGCAACTCTCTCTTGATGAAACAGACCCAAGATTTTAATAGCCCGGATTCTGGACTAAGTTATCATTTATCTGTATTTCTTTTGAAGGAATTGGCCAAAGATATTGTCTTGTTTTATCAAAATTTCGTTCAACCAAGAGTTTAATCAGGCCGGCATCGTACATCGGTTTAAAATCCGGGACCCCATCTTCATCAATTTGCGGAGTTTCAGGGAAGAACCACAAACCTTTATCAACGACTTTTTTCTTCAGATCGGTTACATCAAGTATCCCATAAATAGGGCGGGTCAAAGCTTTCTCCGCTATTTTCCAGCGGATCAGGTCATAATATCTTCTGTTTTCCCAACCAAACTCGCTGCGCCGTTCGATACGCAGAATGCTTCTGAGTTTTGCCTGGTTGGCAACTGTAACAGCCGGGTACCTTGCCGTTTCCGAAACATTGACCCCATAAGCCCGCGCCCGTACCTGGTTCATTGCATTAAGGGCCGAATTATCAATTTCATTTAATTCAATTTTTGCCTCTGCATACATCAACAACACATCGGCATACCGCATAACAATAATATCGAAATCGGTCTGATAATCATCCGCCCAGTCTTCGTCGACCCATTTTTTCAGTTCCAGTGCATTGTATGGCGCGTATCGGTCAACTGCTCTGTTTGCTTTATTGCTTACCTGTGTTCCGGTAGCTACATTCAATACTTTTGTGGTATATGGATTCGGGTCATAAATATATCCCAAATGTTCCGTTCCAAATTCAACGATGGTCATTGCGCAGCGAGGGTCGCGGTTTTTAAAAGGTTCACGCGGGTCAAACAATGGCGATTCGTCGATAGGAAGGCCATCGGTGCAAAGAAACGTACAGAATAAGTCCCATGAAGGCTGGGCTACAGCAGAACCTCCTGCGGTCCGGGTAAAAAAGTTTTTACAGGTCCAGGACGACCCCAGTTCGAACGAGCGGGGCAGTGCAAAAATGGTTTCTTCTGATTTTTTTGTTTTGGAAAGAAAATACTCCTGGTAGTTTGGATGAAGAGAATAAACCCCTAAGTCGATGCATGCTTTTGCTGCATCGCGTACAATTGTCCAGTCGGAGAAATACAGGGCGGTGCGGGCTTTAAAAGCCATGGCAGCCCCTTTGGTTGCCCTGCTTAAATCATTATTACTGTAGCTTACAGGAAGATTCTGGATGGCCAGGTCAAAATCTTCATATACCTTCTCAAGTATAAAATCCTTGTCTGTCCGGCCCATTTCAAATGCTTCCTCAATGGTAGGAGCTTCAGTGTAATACGGCACATCGCCAAAATGGAAGATTAGCCGCGAATACAAAGCTGCCCGCATAAACCGGGCTTCGCCTTCAAATTGTTCATATTTCTTTTGTGGGATGACCCCTTCTACCTTGTGGAGGTTGTTCAGTATTGTATTGGCCCGGGTAATCCCTTTGTAGGTATTCAGCCAAAGATCTCTGGGGACACTCCACTCGCTGGTAATGGTCCCTTCCACAAAACCATTGATTGCCTGCCGTTGTGTCCAGTCGTCCGTCATCCGGTCCATTTCAAAATTTGACTCCCGGTCCCACAGGTATTCCCGGTACAGATCGTTTAACGACATATTGATTTCTGTTTCGTCGGCATACCAGTTTTCGCTGGAACCTTCAGAAAGCGGGTTCAGATCCAGATCGGCACAGGATGTGAAAAGTGCGATGCTTAAAAAAGCAATAAATATTTTATTCTTCATTTTCATCAAATTTTAAAATTTAACGGAAAGCCCAACATTGAATGATTTTGAGATATAAGAAGTGTAAGACACTTCAGGGTCCCATCCTTTAGGATAGTGGTCGAGCGAAAACAAGTCGCTTGCCGAAGCAAAAATCCGAATGTCTTTCAAACGAATTTTTTCAACTACATTTTTCGGCAAAGTATACCCAAGCGTAATGTTTTTCAAACGCAAATAAGCGCCATTGAACAACCAGAAATCAGACATTTCGTAATTGTTGTTTTCTGCCCCCACATAAGACAAACGGGGATATTTTGCTTTCAGGTTTTCCGCATCTGTATTGTAGGTACTCCAATAATTTCCGTCAATAATCTGGGGGGCGTTGGTCCATCCGCTAAAAAATGGTTGTACCATTTCCGGAATGATCCGGCTGTTTTGTTTGCCGACTCCCTGAAATACGAGGGAAATGTCAAATCCTTTGTAAGCCAGATTAATATTCCCGCCGAAAAGGAAGCGGGGCATCGACCCGCCCAACAGTACCCGGTCGTAATCGGGAGTGATCTTCCCATCGGGAACGCCATCGGGGCCGCTTATATCCGTATATTTTATATCGCCGGGTTTTAGCGATTGGTACAACAAGGGCGAATTATTAACTTCTTCCTGTGTTTGGAAAAGTCCGTCTGATTTATATCCATACCATTCGTTAAATTCACTGCCTTCTTTCTTTATCTGGCTTCCAAGAAAAACAATACCGCCCAGGTCGCCCATTACCGATTTGTAATCCGACAGGTTGAACGAAGCCGAATAGCTCAGTTCTCCGATTTTATCTTTCCACGACAGTTGTATTTCCCATCCTTTTGTGTCCATGATACCGGTGTTCTGATCCGGGTTTTCAAAACCCATGAAGTCGGGTATTTCCAACGACAGCAACATGTCGCGTGTTTTCTTCATGTAATAGTCGCCGGAAAACATCAGGCGGTTATTGAAAAAATTGGCGTCAATCCCAACATCCCAGGTTTCCGTTGTTTCCCATGTAATATCTTCGATTGCATATTGAAATTGAGCGGCTGTTATTCCTGAAATGATCTGGTCGCCCTGGTAGAAAAAAGCATTGGAGAAACCAATAGACGACTGGTACGGATAGTTCCCGATCCGTTCATTTCCCAAAGTTCCCCATGAGGCCCTTATTTTCATGAAAGACAAAGCCGGAATGTTCTGCATGAACGATTCTTCAGAAATGGCCCATCCTGCCGATACAGAAGGGAAAGAAGCCCAACGGTAATCGGGATGAAAACGGGAAGAACCGTCGTAACGGATATTGGCCTGTAAAAAATACTTGTTGTTATAATCGTATATGACCCGGCCAAAGAACGAACGATAAGCCGACTCGGTTGCAGAACCTGCATTGCCCCGGTAATCGAGCGGGCCAACATTCAGGTAGGGAAAATTTGACAACACATAGTTCTCGCGGGAAGCGTCCAGCGATTCACTGAACGAAGAAAAATCTTCATACCCTCCCATCAGGTTCAGGCTGTGAACATCTTTTATTGTTTTGACATAGTTGGCCAGCAACTGTTTGGTCAGGGTTTTGGCCTCATTTCGTCCTTCGTATAACGAAGTGCTTTGGTGCCCGGCAATATATCCCGAAAATACAGATGGGTCGTCTGCACTGTAATATGGAATCTGCTTGACGAATTTTTTGCTTTTTGCAAAATTAAGATATGGCGATAGCACTCCGGTTATTGTAAGTTCTTTAATGGGTTTAAATTCCAGCGAAGCCTTTCCCATAAATTTATTGTTCCTGCTGTTGCTGAAACCTCCATGATGCAAACGGGCGTATTCATTTGACCCGGCTTTCCCTTCGGCAATCCTTCCATCGTCCCATAAAGCAGCATACACAGGGGCATACCGGATCGCATCGTAAACAGGGTTGTCCACCGGGCTCCTGGAAATAGATGAATTGAACGAGAAGTCAAGGTTTGCAGACAAATAATCATTGATTGTGATCTGATTGTTTACCCGCGACGAAATTCTTTCGTAATCTTTGTGATCGTACAAAGCCCCTATTTTTTCGTAGTTAACCGATGCTTTCGATTTGATTTTCTCACCTCCGTGCGTAACCGAGAACTGGTGTCCCTGGCGAGGGGCATAATCGTTCATTAACAAGTCGACCCAGTCGGTCACCGGATATCGGTTGGGGTTGGTTTTGTTCCATTCCAGCCAGTTGTCCACTTCTTCCTTCGAGTAAACAGAATATTCGCCTCCGGGGTTGTTGCCTGCATCGTTCCATGTTTGTTCGTTCGACATTTCCAGATAGCGCTGGGCGCCCACTACTTCCGGGAAATCGGTTGGTTTTTCAATCCCGAAACTGGTATTGTATTCCATGTTCAACTGGCCGGTTTTTGCGCGTTTGGTTGTGATCAATACGACACCGGCAGCTGCCCTTGCCCCATAAATAGATGCCGAGGCAGCGTCTTTCAAAACTGAAATATCCTGAATGTCATTGGGGTTGACATCGTTGATGTTGCTTACCGGCACTCCGTCGACAATGACCAGGGGGTTGCTGTCGCCAATGGTCGTAATCCCCCGAACGCGGATGGTAGCGCCTGCGCCAGGCTCCGAGTTGCTCCGGGTAACCATAACTCCGGGCATTGAACCCTGAAGTGCCTGCGACAATTGAGTGGCTTGTCGTTCGGCTATTCTCGCCCCGTCAACTGTTGAAATTGATCCGGTCAGGTCCTTTTTTTTCATGGTCCCATACCCGATGGCGACCACCTCTTCGATCCCGATAGTTGCTTCCTGAAGCACAATATTAATGGTATTTTTCCCGGCCACTGCAACTTCCTGGTTTTCCATTCCTACAAACGAAAACACCAGCACACCGTTTTCCGGAACATTGCCCAACGAATAAATTCCATCGAAATCAGTAATGATCCCGTTCGTTGTCCCTTTTACCACCACCGAAACGCCTGGCAACGGAGCGCCGGAAGTATCTGTTACTTTCCCTTTTACTGATTTTTGCTGTTGGGAAGCCGGTTGTTTGCCCGACATCAGGAGCATGATATGGCGGTCTTCAATTTCGTATTTCACGCCGGTTCCTGAAAATAATGTTTTCAGTATTTCTTCAATTCCCTGGTCATGAATAGAAATGTTGACTTTCCGGTCGAGGTCGATAAATTCGGAACTGTATGCAAAGCGGTATTTGCTTTGGTTTTCAATGGCCTGCAATACGTCGCCAACCTTTACATTTTGCATGTCGAGGTTCAGTTTGGTGGTCTGGCTGTACGAGCTGGCAGCCACCTGCATCAGCCCCAGTAATAGAAAGAAGAACGTAAGCCTCATGATCTTTCCTGTTTTAGTTTTTACAAAAGGGGGACATAAACCCCGAATCCATGATTTTTTTTTCATAATTTTGATCTGTTTTTAAAAGGTTGATAATAGTGTCATTTGCCGATGACATGCAAACCTCAGGAAAGTGTTGCCGCACTTTCCTGTTTTTTTAGTTACTCTTTTTTCTGGTGGTATTTAAATTTTATGGTTTCTCCTTCCTGAACTATTTTTACCGGTGCAATCTTCTCCATCAGGTGAAGTATCTCCGGCAGGGATTCTCCTTCAATACTGAAGGTAAACGGGATATCCTTCACCTGCGGCACGGCTTCAAATTTCTGGTTGAACCTCTTTTCAAGCTTGCTGATTAATTGTTCCAGCGGCAACTCAAAAATGTGCATTGTCCCGTTACGCCACGAGGTATAATGGACCGGGTTCACTTGCAGCTTTTCGATGGTCATCGCGTTTTTATTGAAACGGGCCATTTCTTCGGGCGCCAGTTGTGCCAGCAACCGGTTGTGTTCCGAAACAATGTTTACCGAACCTTCTTCCAGTACCACATCCATTGTCCCTGCGTCGCTGTAATTCGACACGCCAAAACGTGTCCCTGTAACTTCTACTTTCAAAAGACCCATATCGACCACAAACGGAATTTTTTTATCCTTCGAGACGGAAAAAAAGGCTTCTCCTTCCACTTTTATATCCCGGTTGCCAATGCCGAACCGGTTGTTGTAAACCAACCGTGTCCCCGCGTTGATCCACACCTGCGAGCCATCGGGCAGGGTCATTCCCGAAACCTGGCCATAATCGGTGTACACTTCGGTATATTTCAATTCTGTTTTTGATACGGACAGTGTGAAAATAGCCAGTGCCCCGCCCAAGGCAATGACTAAAATAGCCACTGCGGCATATTTGTAAAGTTGCATCAGTTTAAAATATTTTGCCGATTGCTGTTTTTCCTGGATCCTTGAGCCCAGTCGTGCCTGCCCTGCATCGTGCAACCTGCGATGTCCGGTGTTGTTTGCCTGCCAATCGTTTTTTGCCGAAGCAAAAATTTTTTGGTTCCCTTCTTTGCGGAGCCAGTGGAGCAGTTCCCGTTGCCCTTCGTTCGGCAACTTTCCTTCCATGTATTGTTGAATTTTCTTTTCCATATCGAAATACTTTCATTAGCTATACACGAAAAAATGAAAATCCCTACCACTTTAAATGGAAAATTTTAAAAACGTATGGTAATCATCAGCCATGCAAAAAAAGCCGAAAATGTTACATTCGTTTTAAGAAAAGATTGCTCTTGCAAAATGCTGTCCCGGGGCAAAACATCCGGTGTCCGAAGGTGTTTTTATCCGTATATTTGTTTTTAATCTTGAAGCTGTCAATAACTATGAACATCGAAGAAATAAGGGAATATTGCCTTTCAAAAAAAGGGGTCGACGAGAGTTTCCCGTTCGACGAAACGACACTGGTGTTTAAAGTGATGGGCAAAATGTTTGCATTGACCGACCTGGTCGGCGATCTGAGCATCAACCTGAAATGTGACCCGGAGCGGGCAATAGAACTTCGGGAACAACACCCTGCCATTATGCCGGGATACCACATGAACAAAGCGCTTTGGAATACCGTATTAATCGATGGCTCGCTGAGCAGGGACTTTATTTGCCAGTTGATCGACCATTCGTACGAACTGGTTGTTGATAAATTGCCACGGAAATTGAAGATTGAGCTGGCAATGTTATAACTTTACCTGCCACGAACCTGTTCCTTATGAAGAAAACGGTTTTTGTATTATCGATCCTTTTTGTCTTCCTGCAACCGGTACAAGGGCAAAAGAAAGACGAAAAATTCAGGAATATTGTCCAAATTTCGGCAAGTCCGGTGAAAAATCAGCAGAAAACCGGAACCTGCTGGAGTTTTGCCACCTGTTCTTTTCTTGAATCGGAGATATTACGAAAAGGCAAAGGTGAATATGATCTGGCTGAAATGTTCTTTGTACGGCATGCCTATCTGCAAAAAGCAAAGAAATATTTGTGGTATCACGGTCATTCCAATTTTACACAGGGAGGACAGGCGCACGATGTGCTGAACGTGATCCGTGAATATGGGATGGTGCCGGAATTGGAATATCCAGGGAAAATGATCAATCCCTCCATCCACGACCATACAAAGCTGGAACAGGAACTGGGCAGGTTTATTGCAAAAATCAACAACGGGTTCAATAAGAAAAAAGCAAAAGAATGGGAAGAACAGTTTAACCAGCTATTGGATATGTATCTGGGTAAACTTCCGCAGGAATTCGGGATCAAAGGACAAACCTACTCACCCCAAGGGTTTACCGATTTTCTTGCCGTTGATCCCGACGATTACATAGAGTTTACCTCGTTTTCGCATTATCCGTATTATGCGCTGGTTGACCTCGAAATTCCTGATAACTGGTCGCACGACAAATATGTCAATGTCCCGATAGATGAACTGATGCAGATTATCGACAGTTCATTGTACCGGGGCTACACGGTTTGCTGGGATGGTGACACCAGCGAAAAGAAGTTCAACCACCGTTCAGGAACTGCAGAAGCAGATGAATTTATCGGGGACTATCCCTCCGCCAGAAAAGAAGCCTTTTTCAACCGCGAAACCACAGATGACCACCTGATGCACATTACCGGCATTTCGGAGGATGAAAATGGAGAAAAGTATTACCGCACAAAAAATTCATGGGGAACCGAAAAAAGTGAGTATGAGGGATATTTATACATGTCGGTACCTTATCTGAAACTGAAGACAATAGCCATATTGGTACACAGGGATGCTGTTCCCCGGTCAATTATGGATAAAATCGGGAAAATATGAAAAAACGTATAACATACATTCTTGAAGGAGAATATATCGAATTAATCAAGTTATTAAAAGTTCTTCATATCAGCGAATCAGGAGGGCAGGCCAAGATGATGGTTGACGACGGGTTGGTGACATTGAATGGCAGAACAGAATTTCGGAAAAGAGCAAAACTTCGTGCTGGCGATACAATAAACATCTTCGGACAGACCATCGTGATAAAATAAAAAAAGTCGGTAAGGCCTTACCGACTTTGAGAAGATTTTTTTACGTACGGGGTATTCGGAATTGAAAAAAATTAAACGGGGGAGGGGTGGGGTAAACGTGTTTGTCAATGATCGGTGCTTTCAAATTTAAGGATTCATTTTTTTCCTTCATCATGAAAAATGAGATACTTTACGAAGACCCCGTTTTTCGTGATGAAGTGTCATCGAACCGACATGAAGGCCCCATTTTTGGCAAAAAATGGTTTTCGAAAAAATAGCAAAAATGACCCTGAAAGCGACATTTTATTTAGTCGTCCCTTAAAAACGGGCGAACATGTTGATTGTTAACACTGTTTTGTTGATTTCGCGTTGGATTATTATGGTATTATTTGCAAGGTTTTTTGCAATTTAGTGAAAAACCTTGCAAAAATAT